>JALOPS010000334.1 GCA_025453745.1 Gemmatimonadaceae bacterium | reverse complement strand
ATCGTCGAGCAGCGCTGCGACATCCTCAAGCTCTCGCGATGGATCGTACGTGTCGGCATCGCCGCTGAGCCCGCGTCCCCGTCGATCCCACAGGACCACGGTGCGTCGGGTTGCCAGCGCCTCCGCGAGCCCGAGATACGACGTGTGATCGGTCAGCGCGCCGCCTATGATGAGCACGGTCGGTCCGCTTCCAAACCGCCGCGAGGCGATACGCGTGCCGTCGCGTGATGTGACGAACTTGGGATGCGTGCTCATGCACCATCCCCCAGCAGCGCGCGCAACTCCACGCGCCGGTTACAGTGTCGCGATGCCTCGGCCGCGAGGGCGAGCGCCTCGTCCTGGTCCACGGCCTCGATGATCCAGAATCCCGAGATGAACTCGGTTGCCACGTGCAGGGTGCCGGAGCAGATGGTGCGCGCTGTAGTACGCCCATCCACGATATGGGCGTGCTCCGGCGACGTGAGCCCTCCGGCGTAGACCAGTCGGCGCTCGGCGCGCAGTCGCGCATTGAACGCGGTGATCGCCTTCATTTCCTCCGCCGTCCCGGAGTTCGTGCGATCGTCGATGACGGAGAGGAGAAACATGGCGCGCCTGGCGTGCGGTGTGGTGCCGCTCATGCCGGCTGCTCCGACGGGCCCCAGTCCATCAGCTGGATGACCAGGCCGCTCGGATCGGTCACTTGGAAGAGCCGCTCGCCCCACGGTTCCTCGCGGAGCGGCATGGTGATCGGCGCGCCGGCACGGCGCAACCGGCCTTCCTCGGCCACTAGGTTCTGTACCGTGAGCGCCACGATTACGCCCGTCGCGTGCTGATCGCGAACGTCGTCGGGGAGCAACTCGCTCCCCTGCTGCAGCAGGACGATGTTGAGCGCGTCGTCACGAACCAGCGACGAGACGATGCCCTCGGCGCCGTGGCGTTCGGAAAAGCCGAAGTGCTCGACGAGAAAGGTCCGCGAGGCTGCCAGATCTCGCACATTCAGCGAGACAGCGGAGGCGGTGACATTCATGAGGTGATATGGTTAGCGGGAGTGCAAGGCGTCCTTGAACGCCGTACAATGTACAGTGTACGGTGTATATCCGTCAATCCCATTCCCACGTGAACCTCACCGGGTCCGGCGATCCCGTCCGCACCCTCGCGCTGCTCTGGCGAGAGCCGGCCGACGTGCCCGGCTCGCAACGCGGCCCGCGCCCGGGGCTCGATCTCCGCGCGCTGGTCGAGGCGGCGATTGCGCTGGCCGACGCCGAGGGGCTGGATGCGGTGTCGATGCGCCGCGTCGCGCAGCTGCTGGGCGTCTCGCCGATGTCGCTGTACACGTACGTGCCGGGAAAGGGCGAGCTGCTCGATCTCATGGTGGATGCGTGCTACGCCCGCATGGAGCGGCGCGCGCCGGCCGATGGCAGCTGGCGAGCGCGCCTGCAGGCCATCGCCGACGACCATCGCGCCCTCTTTCGCAGCCATCCGTGGCTCGTGGACGTCTCGACCGTGCGACCGCCGCTTGGCCCCGGACTGATGCAGAAGTACGAGTACGAGTTGCGAGCCCTCGACGGGCTCGGCCTCACCGATCTCGAGATGGACGCGGCCCTCTCCTTCCTGCTCGGCTTCGTGGAGACGATCGCCCGCGCCGACGCCGTGAGCCGGCCGGCCGCCGGCGATCTCGCCTCGGACGCAGCGTGGTGGGAGGCACAGGCCCCGCTGCTCGCGCGCGTGTTCGATCCGACCCGGTTTCCGACCGCGGCGCGCGTGGGATCGGCCGCGGGTGAAGCGCAGGGGGCCGCGTTCGATCCCGATCTCGCCTACGGTTTCGGCATGGAGCGGGCGCTCGATGGCCTCGCGCTGCTCATCGCATCGCGGCGCGCCTGAGCACACCGGACGGCACGCTACGCGCGGGTGGTGCGCTGCGGTTGCGTGATCTCCGCAAGCCGATATCGCACGACCTTGCGGACGAGTTCGTCGGGGATCGGGTGATCCGGCGTGAATCGCACGACGCGGTAGCCCACGTCGAAGCCCGCAAAGTCTTTCGCGAACGCGCGCAGCGCGTCACCGAACATCACGTACAGCGACAGGTGACCCTTGCTGGCGCCAAAGCCCACCACTGTCTTGTCGCGGTAGCGGATGGCGGGAACGCGCGTCTTGATCGCCTCCTCGGCGTCGGGGACCAGCTCCTGAAGCAGGGAGCGCAGGCGTTTTAGCGCATCGGACTGCTCCGACGGCAGCGCGGCAAGATAGCGGTCGACGGGTGATGTCATCGGGAACGACGCGGTGAAGGGCGAATTCGGGGAGCGTGGTGCAACCACGGCGCGCTGCTCGCGGCGTCAAGGCGACTCACGCGGAAACCGGAACACGTGCGGCATGTCGAGCATGCCGCACCGTTCGTAGAATCCCACGGCATCCGGGACGGACGCAAGCACGAGCATTACGCTATCGCCGAGGCGTGCGCGCACGGACTGCAGCAACTGCCGGCCCACACCGCGTCCCTGGGCGTGCCCTGCCACGGCGAGCTCCGCGAGATAGGCGATCCATGCACCGTCGGTCACGCCGCGCGCAACGCCCAGCAGCTCGCCGTCGCTCGACCGGGCCGTCGTCAGGATCGACGCGCCAGCGAGCATTTGCTGCAGTCGTCGAGGATTCTCGATGGGACGCGTCGCGCCAAGCCCCGACTGCACGAGGATGCGGCGGAAGTCCTCGGGCGACAACGACGGCTCTGTCGCGCAAACAATCTCGCTCACGGCTCCGGCAGCTCGAACGGCGGCACCACGCGCCCGTCGATATCGGTGAACCCGTATTCCTCCGAGAGATCCCCGACGCGTAGCACCTGCCCACTGCGCGCCATCACCTGCGGATCACTCGCCAGCGCCACCACCGCGCGCCCGAGATACCGCGGGGACTCAGTGCGCGCGAGCGCCGGCTTCGTCCGCCACGTGCTCTCGTCGGCCTGATGCCCCGCCAACACGAACTCCGTGCGCATCCACCCCGGCGATGCGGCCACCGACGCCACGCCGTGCGGGCGCAGCTCCTCGGCCATGCCGAACGCGAGGCGGGTCATGGACGCCTTGGCGAGGTCGTAGAAGAGGTTCCCGTGCAAGTAGCGATCCCGATCCCAGAACGTGATCGTGACGATCAGTCCACGCCCCTGCCGCACCAGCATTGGCGCCACCACGCGGCTGGTCAGCAGATGATTGCGCACGCCGCGATCCATCATCGCGTCCCACAGCGCCATCGGGCGCTCCCAGAACGGCGCCTGGAGGACGCCATCGAAGTACTCGTGCCCGCCCCACGCGTTGTTCACGAGCAGGTCGAGCCGGCCGTGCTCGGCCTGCACGCGCGCTAACAGCGCGCGCACCTGCGTCTCGTCGGTGTGGTCGCACGCCACGGGGATGCCGCGTCCGCCGGCGGCCGTGACCTCGTCGGCCGTCTGATCGATGCTGCCGGGAATCGCGTCGAGCCCGGACAGGGTCTGGATCTGGTCGTAGCCGCGAGCGGGACGGTCGCGCCGGCTGCGCCCGGTGACGTACACGGTGGCGCCGGCGGCGCCGAGCTCGGTGGCGATCCCGCGGCCCGCGCCGCGGCTGGCACCGGTGACAATGGCAATGCAGTGGTCGAGACGATGCATGGTGAGCGCTGGTGAAAGTTCGAGGAAGCGCTCGAGTCTAGCGGGCCCGGCCGCCTACGGATTGGAAGAATCCGCAACGCGAGCGTGGAACTGCCCCGGCGTTAGCCCCACGTGCGCGCGGAACTCGTTGATGAAATGCGCCTGGTCGTAGAAGCCGGCCTCGAGCGCGAGCCGGGACCACTGTGATGTATCTCGTGCCCGCAGCCGACGGATGACGGTGTGCACGCGCTGCAGCCGTCGCCACGCGCTCGGCGTGACGCCCAGTTGCGACGCGAAGAGCTGCTGCACTCGACGTTCGCTGAGCGACAGGTCGGCGGCGAGGGTGCGCACGGGACGCGCGTCAGTGCTCTGCGCGAGGTGACGCGTCGCCTCCCGGATGACCGACGTCGTGGCCGCAGCATGCGGACGATGCAGCGTGCGCAGCGCGGCGAGCAGCTGCGCGATGCGATTGGCGGCGTGCGGCGCGGACGCGAGTTGCGCCGTCAGCTCGCCGTGCGCGACCGGTGCGATTCGGTCCCACGGCACCACCTGCCCGGCAAGCTCGTCGGCCGGAATGCCGAACAGCGCGTGCGTGCCGCCGGGGCGCAGCGTAACGGAGAGTCCGTGCACGTGGCCGCCCATGCGCACCACGGCCGGCTTCGTGCTGGCGCCCGCGACGTGCACGGCGACCGCGTCGTCAGCCAGCGACACGAGCACACGGGCGGCGCCGTCGGGCACCACACGCTCCACGGTCTCGTGCCCGTCGGCGAACCGTTCTTCGTACACCGTGACGTGCGCCACGACGGCGCGCAGCTCGGCTGGCACCTCGATGTCACTCAGCGTGCTGCCCGGCACCGTCGTCTCCGGTGCATGCGACGCATCGCCGTCGAGGCGAAGGAAGAGCCGTTCGCGCCCAGGCGTCGCGCTCATGGTGCGCGACGCTCGCAATCGAGCAGCGCTCTGCCGCGCGGCGAAAGCCGGTA
>JALOPS010000333.1 GCA_025453745.1 Gemmatimonadaceae bacterium | reverse complement strand
TGCGTGTCGCGAACTCGTTCTTGTTGACCGTCGGCGAGTGCAGCCAGTCGGCACGAAGGAAACCGTTGGTGCCGTCCTGGCGATAGTTGACCGCGAGCGACGGGTTGAGCTTGGGCGTGACGAGGAACTGCGACTGCACCCCGGGCAGGTTCTCTCGACGGGTCCACAGCGAACCGGCGCCGCCCATGAAGCCCAGCGACCCATTGAACCCTTCGCGCTCCTCCTTCTTGAGGATGAGGTTGATGATGCCGGCACTCCCGTTGGCGTCGTAGCGCGCGCCGGGAGCGCTGATGATCTCGACGCGCTGGATGGCGGAGGCGGGGAGGGAGGCCAGGCCGCTCTGCGAGCCCATCCCCGTCAGTGCCGTCTGCTTGCCGTCGATCAGCACGATGACCTGCTCACTGCCGCGCAGCTGCACCTTGCCGTCCTGGCCGACCGTGATCCCGGGCAGCCCTGCCATGGCCTGCAGCACGGACCCGCCCGCCTGCGCGACACTCTCCGTGAGATCGTAGCTCTTGCGATCCATCGACGCGGCGATCGCATCGGCGGTGGTGGTGACGAGCACGCCACCCAACTGATTGACGGTCGCCGTCATGGTGAGCACGCCGAGGTCCAGAAAGGCACTCAGCTCACCGATCAGCACCCGTTGGCGAAGCGGCGCGTAGCCGATGCGTCGCGCCTCGAGGGTGTACACGCCGCGCGACAGCCTGGTGAACGTGAAGGCGCCCGTGCTGTCGGTCAGGCGGCCGGCCACAAAGGCGCCATCGCGCTCCGTCAGCAACTGCACGGTGAGAAAGGCGATCGATGCCTTCGACGCCGCATCCTGGACTCGGCCGAAGACGGTGACACCTTGCGACGCGGGCTGTGCGGCGAGTGCTGGTGCGGCGGCGAGCAGTGCGAGCACCCCTGCCACCATGGTCCTGAGCCTTCGAGGTGAGCCGGGACGCATGCGGGCGACAGGGAATTGACACGGAGACTGCAGGCTATTGGACGTACGCGCTGCGTGATCCAATCGTTCGCGCGCCTGGCGGCAGGGTGTGCCCGTCTGGCGCGGGTTCCGCCGGCGTACGTGGGCCCTTCACGCCGCGAAAATGTGCGGCCACGGACCCGGCTACTGCTCCGACCTGCGAGAGGAAGGCAAGACTCTCCGGGCCAACTTCACCATTCACATTCAGCAACAGCGCCACCGCGAGGCGGTCATCCGGATCCATGAGCAGCGCTGACGTGCCCCCCTGGATGATTCCGGCGGCCCAGAGCGTACGCTCCGTTCCTGGCAAGCGGCCGTCCACGGTGCCGAGGCCGATCCCCATCCCGAGCGGCAGTTGTGTGCCATCGGTGAGCCGCACGGGGGCGCGCAGCGCGTCGTAGCTCGCCGTGCTCAACAGGGTGCCGTCGATCAGCGCGACGCCCAAGCGGGCGATGTCGGTGGCCGTCGAGAGCCACCCGGCGGCGGCGACCTTGTAGCTCACGTCGATCGGGTCCGCGTCGCGAACGTTGCCGAGCGAGTCTCTGGTGTACGGTCGTGCCCGATTGGGCACCGTGAGCGCGGCCACGTCGATGCGAGTCGCCGTCATGTTGGCCGGCCGCAAGACCTCCTGCGAGACGTACGTTTCGTACGACGTGTGGGTGACGGCCTCGAGCGCCAGCGAGAGCAGCGTGAATCCGTATGGCGTTTCGAGGTAGCTGCTGCCGGGTCGATACACCAGCGAGTCATCGCGAAAGATGGACAGCGACGCCGCGATGGACGGGAAATGCTCGTTGCGCAACGGCTCGGTGCCGACGTAGCCGCGCACGCCGCCAGTCCCCGTGAGAAGCCGTCGCACCGTGACCACCGCCGACTTGGCCGGAAACGCCGGCACGTACTGCCGGATGTCCGCATCGAGCGCGATCAGCCCCGCATCGACCGCGCGCAACATGGCGACCGCCGTGATCGCCTTGGACATGGAGGCAATGCGGAACAGCGTCCCCGGCGTCGCCGGCAGTTGCCGTTGGAGGTCGGCGACACCATACGCCTTGCGCCATATCACGCGACCATCGCGCGCCACGGCAACCGTCAGTCCAGGGACCTTCTTCTCTGCGCACGCGCCTCCGACGCCCCCGCATCGAGGATTGCGAGCAACAGCGCCACGTGGCGCACGCCTCGCAGCAGAGATCTTGCGCACGGTCCGCCGTACAAATCTTCCGGCATCGGCGTTCTCCTGGTCGGGGAGCGGGGCGTCGGCCAAGGGAAGATATGGGAAACGTCACTTCCCGCAGGATTCAGACACCACGCGCTCGATGACGAGCCCCAGAAGTGAGCGCGGTCAGACGATCGCAGTGGCGACGTGATCTGGGTACCCGTGCGCGCGGTGACCCCTTTCGTCAACTCCTGCGGCGCAGCGCCCAGCCCCACGAGAGCCTTGAGCAGCAGGTCGAGCGACGCCGACGCATCACTCAGCCGCCGCCGCAACTCGACGAGCAATGGGCCGCGCGTGCGGCATGCCGAACCCGCGCGCGCGGCGTCGTTCGCTCAGCGGTCGGTCCACACGATGGCGGTGACCGTCACGCGTTGGCGATCGAGGGTGGTCGTCGAGCTGTTCACGGTGCGGCCGCCGCGCTTGTTCGGCGCGCTGACCCCGCCCGAGGTGTTGGTCGACACCACTTCCGTCTCGCGGGTGACCAGGATGGCGTCGGCGCCCATGGTGGCCGCCTCCCCGCGCGCGCGCTCGATGAGGCGGCCGTAGTCGACGCGGCCGAACTTGGAGACCTCGATGAGGCCGACCTCCTCGAACGGGCGCGATGGGCGGCCGTCGGTGAAGACCTGGACGTCGGCCACCGAGGTCTTGGGGGGCAGCGTGCGATAGACGGTGCGCGACGCGCGCGGGGTGGCACAGCCCCCCAGCGCCCCGCCCGCGAGGAGGCCGGCGGCGAGGGTGAGGGCGACCGCCGTCCGGCGGAGCGCGTGGGCGGCGCGTGCGGTCGCGGGGATCGCGCCGCGGGGCGCGCCGGCGATGGGAGTGGCGGGGGTGGGGCGCAGGGCGTTATCCATGACAGGGCTCCGTGGGAAAGGGTGAACCACGCGGGGCACACTCGCGCCCGCGCCACGGCGGTCGCGTCCGTCGAACCTCCCAGTCGAATACCCAGTCGCGTCCCGGGGCGCGGTGCCGGCGGCACCGCGGACGGCAGGACGGGTCGTGGGAGGCGCCACGCCGCGTCATCCGCGCTTGGCGCGGACGCAGTGCTCAGAAGGCGCGTCCAGTGCCGTCCCAGGAGTCCTGTGCATCGCGGCCCTGGTGGCGACGACGCACAATCCTGTGATCCGCGCGTGCTACGCTCGGCTCGTAGCGATCGGCACGCCGAAGACGCCCGCGCTCGTGGTGTACATGCGGCAACGGCTGACGATCATGCGCACTTTGGTGCGCACCGGCACGGCCAGGGATGTGACCATCGGTGCGCTGTCGGCACGACGCCCCTGTTAGGCGATGGCCTGCTGCGCGCTGGCGTGACCAGCGTCCGGCGCCGAGAACAGCTCACGCTCGACCAATTCAATCAAGATGTGGATGACCTTGATGTGCAGTTCCTGCACTCGATCGGCGTAGCGGCCCGCCGGTGTGCAGACTTCAATGTCGGCGAGCTGCCCAAGCGGTGATGCAGTGCGGCCCGTGAGCGCGAGGACCGTGACGCCGCGCGAGCGTGCCTCGGCCGCCGCCCGGACGACGTTCGTGCTGGTCCCGCTCGTGCTGATCGCCAGCAAGACGTCTCCTGCCCGCGCGTGAGCCTCCACGTAGCGTGCGAAGACCCGGTCGTAGCCGTAGTCGTTGCCCACGCATGTCAGGTGTCCGGGATCACTGATCGCCTGCGCGGGCAGCGCTGGACGATCCTCGCGATAGCGGCCGGAGAGCTCCTCGGCAAAGTGCATCGCATCGCAGAGGGAGCCGCCATTGCCGCAGCAGAAGACGCGGCCGCCGGCCCGAAACGCCGTCGCGAGCGCGGCGCCCGCGGCTGCGATCGCAGTCAGTGTCGCGTCGTTGCGGCGCAGCGCGTCCAGTGCGGCGGCGCTCTCAGTCAAGGCTGCAGACACGAGGTGAATCATGCGGCTCCGAGCAACAGGACGTAGTCACAGGAGGGATCACCTCACGTGGCTGCAGGAAACGGATCGCGTCGCCGATGGGGAAACGAAACCCCCGCCTGACGGACTCGTTGGCTTCGGGGGAGAACGTTGCACGTCCTGGTCGCCCTCGTCGAGCCTCTCCGCATGGCCCGCGAGAAGCACGTCGATACGCAGCCCCGCGTGCTTACGGTCGACCTTGCGGCGCGTCGTCTCGAGATGAATGATCGCGCGATTCTGCGAAGACCATGTGCTGTTCATGGCCCTGTACGGCGACCAGGCCGCACACTTCGACACGATCGCGGCGTTCGTGAGCACGCTGGGGACCGAGGTGGCGCACCTGTTCGGGCGGTCCTCGCCGTCTGCGATCGCGAGCGCCTGTCGGCGCCGGGAGACGTTCGCGGTGCATGACGTGACGCCGCCGAACCACGCGTCGAACGATCGGAGCGTGAGCCGCGCGGACGTTCTGCGCGAGGGTCAGGTGCGTACAGCTGGGTGATCGCCGGTGCGAAAAACCGGGCAATCCTCTACAAGTCGCGTGGCACAAAGTACGCGCCCGCGAAGGCGCGCGATTGGTATCCGCCCGCCGCCCAGGTCGTACCGACAATCGCGCTGGTGATCGCGACGCCGACTCCGAGTCCGCGCTCCAACGACATCGCCCCGCCACTCGACCTCAAGCCGATCGGATTGCCGCGGTCATCGACCAATCCCCATTGCATGACCGGCGCATCGGTCGGGAGCACCGGGGCGGCCATGAAGACGATCAAGAGAAGGGGCGCCAGGGCGCCCCAGGGAACCCATCCCCGCGCCGGATCCGGCGAGAACAGTGATCTCGCTTTCATGGCGCCATCTTGCACGAGCGACTCAGGCCGTTCCAGAACGATCATGCGAACGTCGCACGCCCCTCAGCCACGCGTTCGGTGTCAGCCCGTAGGCCTGCTTGAATGCTCGCCCGAGATGACTCTGGTCGGCAAAGCCAGCGTCGTGGGCGGCTTGGGCGATCGCCCCGCCGTTGCGCATCATGCGCCGCGCGATGTCGAGCCGCCGCAAGGTGAGATACCGGTACGGACTGGTGCCGAACACCGTGCGAAAATCCCGCGACAGCTGCCAGCGGCAGTAGCCCGTCACGCGCTCCAGCTCGTCGAGCGAGACTCCCCGCGCAAGGTTGCGCTCGATGTACGCGCGCGCGCCGGCGACCGCCGCACAATTGGCACGGGTCCTCGGAACGGCGCCGCCGCCGGCCGCCCGCAACGCCAACGCGAGATCGCAAAGTGCATCTTCGCGCTCGAGGGGCGAGAGCGGACGCGCGAAGTTGCGCAACAGCGCAGTGGCGGCGCGACGCAGGCCGGCATCGGTCGAAACGCCATCCTTGACGAAGGGCAACGCCTGACCGCCGAGTGCCTCCTGGATATCGGCGGGAGCGATGTAGGCCGCGCGATACCGGAACACCGCTCCGTCACCAGCGCGGCCGTCATGTTGCTCGTCCGGATGCAGGATCACGACCTGACCGGGGTATGATGCGCGGTCCGCGCCACGATAGGTGAAGCTTTGAATGCCGCTCAGCGTGATGCCGACCGTATAGGTGTCGTGACGGTGCGGCGCGTACGCAGCGCCCGTGAGGCAGGCCTCTATCCGGTGAATGTCGCCCGGCGCCTCGACGAACCAGTTGGTACCGACCTGCGTCACGGAAAATTCTCCCTCATCTCGGCTACAGCAATCGCTCGTGTCGCGTTGGGCGCACGGTCAGGTCCATGCGTGACCGCAATGCGGACCATCGGAACGCTGGAATCCACGCCGACGAGGCAGTGCTTCCCAATGCCCAACATCATCACCTTCTCAGATAGCACACGTCGGCCCTGATCGCCACCGTGCGCAAGCGACAGGGATGAGCCGTTCGTGTCGTTCCGCCACCGGGCTGGCGTCAGGTCAGGCGTTGCCGGCCGCAGCCGATCAACGGTGGTTGCTGGGATCGAACGCCGTGTCCTCCGGCCGACAGTCCGGCGTCGGACCGGTACGTGCCGGCCTGCACGGCGCAGTTGTCGATTCGCCGCTCCAGCGCCCCGGGACGCCGTTCGCCGCCCCGGGGGAGCCGCACAACGTCGCACGATCGTTCTAGAGCGTCGCCCTGCCTCGGGTTAACTGGGGTGCATGACCCGAACGATCTTCTCTCCTGAACCGCATCGCGGCTGGCTGCCCTACGCCTGGCTGTCGCCATTCCTCTGCATCCTGCTGGTCGCATTCTCCAGCATTCCGCTTGACTCCGCCCTCAGATGGATGGGCATGGTCGATCTCAAGGGGAAGCCACTGTCCACGTTGGGCTTCTGCCTGTTCCTCGTCTTGCCGTTCGCCTCGATGGGCGCTGCCGTCTGGGCCTGGTCCCGATTCGTGGAGCGTCGCAGCCTGGCGACGATGGGGCTGACGGGCACGGATGGGCTGCGCACGTACGTGACCGGCGTCGCAGCAGGGATTGGCATGATGACCGTGGTGATCATGTCGATCTGGTGGGCCGGCGGCTATGTCAGCAGCGATGTGCTGCCTGCCTTCTCCTCGCCGGTCTCGCTG
>JALOPS010000332.1 GCA_025453745.1 Gemmatimonadaceae bacterium | reverse complement strand
CGCCGCGTCGCGCTCTGTCGCGTGCTGCTCGCGCAGCCGGACATGCTGCTGCTCGACGAACCCACGAACCATCTCGACGCCGAGTCGGTGGCATGGCTCGAGAAGCATCTCGAGACCTTTCCCGGCACCGTGGTGGCGATCACACACGATCGCTACTTCCTCGACAACGTCGCCAAGTGGATCCTCGAGCTCGATCGCGGGCGCGGCGTGCCCTACGAGGGGAACTACTCCGGCTGGCTCGAACAGAAGAAGGACCGTCTGGCCAAGGAAGAGAAGCAGGCCGGCGCCCGGCAGCGCACGCTCGAGCGCGAGCTCGAGTGGGTGCGCATGGCGCCGCGCGCGCGGCAGGCCAAGAACAAGGCCCGTCTGCAGGCGTACGAGGAGCTCGCGAGCGAGCAGCAGGCCGAGAAGGTGATGCGCAACGAGATCATCATTCCGCCAGCGCCACGTCTGGGCAACACCGTCATCGACGCCAAGGGGCTGCGCAAGGCGTTCGGCGACAAGCTGCTCATCGACGGCCTCGACTTCTCGCTGCCGCGCGCGGGAATCGTGGGGATCATCGGTCCCAACGGTGCCGGCAAGACGACGCTCTTCCGCATGATCACGGGCCGCGAAACGCCCGACGACGGCGCGCTCACCGTGGGCGAAACCGTGGTGCTCGGCTACGTGGATCAGACACGCACGCTCGACGGCGCGAAGAGCGTGTGGCAGGAGATCTCCGGCGGCAACGAGCTCGTGGTGGTCGGCAAGAAGGAGCTCAACAGTCGTGCGTATCTGTCGAGCTTCAACTTCAAGGGCACCGATCAGCAGAAGGAAGTGGCGAAGCTCTCCGGCGGCGAGCGCAACCGGTTGCATCTGGCCAAGACGCTGATGGCCGGCGCCAACGTGCTGCTGCTCGACGAGCCGACCAACGATCTCGACGTCGACACGCTGCGTGCACTCGAGGAGGCGCTGCTCGACTACTCCGGCTGCGCCGTGGTGATCTCGCACGATCGCTGGTTTCTCGATCGCGTCGCGACGCACATCCTCGCCTTCGAGGGGGATTCGGAGGTCGTGTGGTTCGAGGGGAACTATCAGGCGTACATCGAGGATCTCAAGCGGCGAAAGGGGCCCGATGCGGATCAGCCGCACCGCATCAAGTACAAGAAGCTGGTGCGGGGGTAGCGCGCTCGCGCGGCGCACGCGCTGGCTACGGACGGCGACGGGGCGCGATGTCTGGACGCTCGGCTGAGGCCGGGCGTCCCGTGGGCACGGGAGGGCGTTCCGCGCGTGCCGCGAGACGGCGACCGACTGCCTGCCTGCGCGCGTGGCGATCTCACTGATTTTCGTTTGTTGCGAATATTGCGTTTATTTCGTCTGTTCGCAATACTGTGAGGCACCATGACGACTTCTTCGCTCGATCTTCCGACTCCTGAGACGGTCGATGAAGCGCAGCGCGCGCTACGTCAGCTGGCGTTGGCGCAGTTCCCCGGCGCTGAGCCAACCACGGCCCATGTGCAGCTGGACGCCGAAGAGGGGACCTCCGTGCGGGTTCCGCGGCAGGCATTCGAATTGCTGCTCGAAGTGCTCGGTCAACTCGCCAATGGCAATGCCGTCACCATCGTCCCCGTGCAGGCGGAGCTGACCACGCAACAGGCAGCGGACCTGTTGAATGTGTCTCGCCCCTTCCTCGTCGGACTGCTCGAACGCGGTGAGATCCCGTTTCGGCGCGTTGGCGCGCATCGGCGCGTGTCGGCGAGCGACCTCTTTTCGTACAGGCGACGCGCAGACGCGCACCGCGCAGACGCCTTGGCCCAACTCACCGCAGAGGCGGAACGGCTCGGACTCGGGTACTGAGCGTGGCCTTCGTCGTGCTGTACGACGCGTGCGTGCTGCATCCGGCACCAGTCCGTGATCTGTTGCTCCGCATCGCCGGCAGCGGAATCGTTCGCGCTCGCTGGACCGACCGAATTCTCGATGAGTGCTTCTCGAGCATTCTGGCAAGACGGCCCGATCTCGACGCGTCCGCGCTGGCGCGCACGCGCGCGCTCATGTGCGCGGCCGTGCCGGATTGCCTGATCAGCGGATTCGAGGAGCTCGAGCACGACCTCGACCTGCCGGATCCGAAGGATCGCCACGTGCTCGCTGCCGCGATTCGAGCCGGTGCACAGCTCATCGTGACGTTCAACCTGAAAGACTTTCCGGATCACGTGCTGGAGCGCTATCAGATGGAAGCGAAACATCAGAGCCGGTTGGTGCGCGCCGTCGCGCGATTCCACGAACTGCAGGGGCCAGCGATCTGACGACGGTTGCGTGAAGATGCCGCTCGCGTGATCGTGCGCACAGCATGTGCGTGATGCACATCGCACTCGCCAAACCGTGACGTGATGCGGCGCACGCAACGCGTGAGATTCCTGCTGGGAGCGATGGACAGCCCTCCCCAGCACCCCGAGCTTGCGTTGCAATTGGGCGTCCAGTTGACCCCGATTCGCGCGGTGGCCGACTGGTCCTATCGTTGCGCAACATCGACACGAGCGGTGCTGCCGCTCGCCAGCCTTGGGGGAGCTCATGCATCGCGTTCGCGCGGCGGGTCTCATCGCCGCACTCGTCGGATCGCTCACGTCGGTCGGTCAGGCGCAACCGGTCACGTACAACACGCTCACCACGCAGCTCTGCTTCGGCGGCTTCGGCTGCGGCACCAATCAGCAGACCATCGGTGGTGCCACCGGCATCAACGTCCTCTTTCAACCGATCGCGTCATCGACCGTCAACCCGAATCCCGCGTCGTTCGGCAGCTTCGGTGAGCTGATCGTCTCGTGCGTGGGCGGCGGGACGGCGTGTGGCATGCAGTCGCTCACCGGGCTCAACCTGTTCATCGTCGTCAATCAGGTGGCGCCGACGGCAGGCAGCGCCACGCTGCTCGCCGGTGCGCTCTCCGGCAACGTCAGCGGCACGATGAGCTCGGCGTCGATTCTCTGGCCGAATCCCAATGCGGTGCAGATCGGTGCCATCCGCTACGCCGTGCTCAACAACCCGCTGGGCATCGTCCCCCCGTCGACGAACGGTGGCCTGACGTCGATCCAGGCGTCGATCACCAACACCGTCATTCCGGAGCCGTCGGCCTTCGTGCTGCTGGCGATGGGATTGCTCGGCCTCGTGGTGCTGCCGCGGCGCCGCAAGGGCGCGTAAGGGCACGCAAGCAGTCGCGTGGCGGCCGATCGGTGCCGCCACGCGCGCGGTGTGGTGATGCCGCCGCGAGCTACCCCGGCACGAAGACGCCGCGGTGCTTCGCATTGGTCCGCGGTGCTACCATCATCGGCTCCACCGCATCGCGCCACCGCGCGTAGTGCGCGGTCGCCTTGTGCGCCGCTGGCGCGTCATCGGTGCGGTACGCCTCGATCAGCGTGAAGCGCGTCGGGTCGTCGGCCTGTTGCAGCACGTCGAAGCGCGCGACGCCGGGTTCCTGCACGCTGTGGGTGGCATTGTCGAGCGTGGCGGCGATGAACGCGTCGACCTGGTCGGGCTTCACGTGCACGAACACCTGAACGACGAGCATGAGCGGGGCGGGAGAGGGTGGCACCGGCGCGGCAGATCCCGCAATGTCATGTGACCGGACGGCCGCCAACAGGGCGGCGCGTCGGGCGTCCCGCCGGACGCACGGCGCGTGCTCCGGCCCTCTCGCACACATGGCATGCCTCGCTTCGTCCCCCGTATCGTCGCGCTGCTCGTCGCAGCGTTCCCACTCGCCGCTGCGGCGCAAACCAACGCCACGGTGACTCTCCTCGAGTACCGTGCCACCGTCCCGGCGGGATGGACGGCGACCAAGCCGACGTCGAGCATGCGCGTGGCGGAGTACACCGTCCCCACGACTGCCGGCGTCGCAGAGCTCGTGGTGTACTACTTCGGACCGGGCCAAGGCGGCTCTGCCGACGCGAACCTCGCGCGATGGAAAGGGCAGTTCAGCACGCCGGACGGCAGTCCGGTGTACGAACGCATCACGCGCGACTCGACGCGCGTGGCCGCACTGACGATCGCCGAGTACCGCGGCACGTACGCGCGTGGCGTGGGCGCCGGCTCGGGCCCCGGCGGTGCCCGGCCCAACAACACGCTCATCGCCGTGGTCGCGGAGACGAAGAGTGGCACGCTCTTCTTCCAGCTCTTTGGTGCGAACCCCGCCGTCGCCGCGGCGCGCAATGCGTACCTCACCTTCATCCGGAGCATGACACCGGCGCCAGCGCGCTGACGACCGATGAACTCGCGCGCGCTCGACGTTCGCGTGGTGGCATCGGCGGAGCTCACGCCGGCCACGCGCGCTCACGTCCATGCCCTCTGCAACGCCGCGTACGACGAGGACACAGCTCCCTTCTTCGCCGATGTGGGAGCAGGAACGCACGTCCTCGGCGTCGTCGATGGCGTGCTTGTCGCCCATGCGATGTGGGTCACGCGCGCGCTCGAGACGAGCAACGGCCTCGCACTGACCGCGGCGTATGTGGAGTTGGTCGCCACCCATCCGACGCAGCAGCGGCGCGGTCATGCGAGCGAGCTGCTGCGCAGGCTCGTCGACGAATTGCCGCTGTTTGATCTGGCAGCGCTCTCACCGTCCGATC
>JALOPS010000331.1 GCA_025453745.1 Gemmatimonadaceae bacterium | reverse complement strand
GATCTCGCGCCCCGTGATCACCGCGCCCTCGACGGGCACGATGCAGGCGCAGACCAGTTCGCCCAGCACATCGTGCGGGACCCCGATCACGCAGACGTCGTCCACCGCCGGATGCGACCGCAGCTTGTCCTCGATCTCGCGCGGATGGATCTGATAGCCGCCGCGGTGGATCGTGGCCTGTCGTCGCCCGACGATGCGCAGGTACCCGTCTTCGTCGATGATCCCGAGGTCGCCCGTGAGGAAGAAGCCTTCGGGCGTGAACGCCTTCGCACTCTCCTGGGGCATGCGCGCATAGCCGGACATGACGCCCGGTCCGCGCACCGCGAGTTCACCGACTGCTTCGGGCCCGTGCAGCGCCCCGGTCATCACGTCGACCGCCATCACCTCGACCCCCGGCAGCGCGCGTCCGACCGTGGCGGTCCGGCGCTCGTCGCTGTCGGTGAAGCGGGTGATCGCGACGGTGGCGCCGGTCTCCGTGAGGCCGTAGGCCACGAGCGCGTCGCACCATCGACGCACTCGTCGCACCAACTCCTCCGTGACCGGTCCGCCCGCGATGATCCCGGTACGCAACCGGCTGAAGCGCGACGGGTCGAAGCCCGGCTCGCGCATCAACAGGTGGAACACGGTCGGTACGCCGTTGAGCACGGTGACCTTCTCGCGTGCGAGCAGTTCGATCGCCTGGGCGGCGTCGAACGTGGGCTGCAACACGAGCGTCGCGCCGATGGCGAGCGTCCCGACCATCACACTGAAGCCGAACATCGCAAAGAGCGGGACGCCCGCGAAGACGCGGTCGTCGGGGGTCATCTCGAGGACTTCGGCGCTGCGCACCGCGGTCTCCGTGATCGCGCGATGGCTCGCGCGGACCCCCTTCGGCTTGCCCATCGTCCCCGACGTGTAGAGCTGGGCGAGATCATCGCCCGGCTGCACGTCGACGACTCCTGCCGACCGCCCCATTCCCTTCGAGAGCAGATCCTCGAACTGGAAGATGCGGTCGTCGTACCAGAGCTCTTCCTCGCCGACCGTGACCACGTAGTGGAGGTCGGGGAGATCGGGGAGCATCTGCTCGAAGCGCTGCAGATAGTCCACGCCGCCGAGCTTCTCGATGGTCACCAGCACGCACGCTTCGGCGTGCCGCAGCTGGTACTTGAGCTCGTGGATGTTGAGGTGGGGCGAGACGGGCACCACCACCGCTCCAAGACGAGCCACGCCGAGCAACGTGACCACCCACTCGGCGCAGTTGGGGAGCAGCACGGCCACCCGATCGCCGCGGCCAATGCCCAGATCGTGCAGGGCGGCGGCCAGCGCGGCCGCCTGCTGCTCGGCCTGCGCGTAGGTGAGCGTGCGATCGCCCGAGCGAACCAGGGCGCGATCGGGGTGCAACTGCACGCGGAGCGCAAAGCGCGCCGCGAGCGTCCACTCGACGGCCATCAGGCCACAGGTCCCGTGCTCACAGCTTGAACAAGCTAGGGCGCACCAGGGACGGATGGTAGCGCGAGCGCCGTACGCGTGGGGCGCCGGTATCTTCGCACCTCATGCCGACGCGCCCCCTTCCCGCCATGGCCCGGGCGCCATTCCGGACACGCTTGCTGGCGATTCTGCTTGCCTTCGCACTCGTGCCGACCATTGTCGTGCTGGCTCTCGCCTCCTACGGCGCAAGCCGCACGATTCCGCTCGTCACCTCCACGCGCGCCTGGGAGCGTGTGGCCGCCACGGGGGAAGCGGCCACGACCGCGGCGGCGCGAGCGGCCCGCGCGCGCGAGAACGGGGCCCCGAGTCCCGCGCTCGAGGCCAACGCGGAGCGCGCCCGCGCGGCACATGAAGCGGAGCTCACCGCCTCGCTCGAGCAGGCCAAGCGGCTCGGCTACCTCGCGCCGCGGACCATGCGGCTCGTGGCGGTCGGCTCCGCCGTCGTGCTGCTCGTGCTGCTCGTGGTGGCCTCGCGCGTGGCGGGGCATCTGAGCCGGCAGTTGAGTCGCCCGCTCGACGAGCTGGTGGGGTGGACGCGCCTCGTCACGCGCGGTGAGCCGCTACCAATTGAAGCACGTGGGCGAGGGGCGCCGGAGTTCGATGTGCTGCGCGTGGGCATGCGCACCATGGAGCGGGAGCTGGCCGACGGTCGCGCACGCGCGCTGGCGGCGGAACGTCGTGTCGCCCGCGGGGAGGCGTTTCGGGAGTCGGCGCGTCAGGTGGCCCACGAGCTCAAGAACCCGCTCACACCGATCCGCTTTGCGATTGCCCGGCTGCTGCGCGACGCACCGCCGGCGCTCGGTGAAGTCGTCGATGTGCTCGCCACGGAGACGGGGCGCCTCGAGACGATGGCGCGCGCGTTTGCGCAGTTCGGGCGGCTCCCCGACGGCCCGGCCGCGCCGGTCGACATCCCGGAGCTGGTGCGCCACGTGGCGCGCGCGTGGATCCCGGCGACCTGTGTCAGCCGGCTGACGATTCCCGACGGCGTCCCGATCGTGCACGGGCACACGGACGCGCTCGAACGGGCGCTCGGCAACCTCGTGTCCAACGCGGTGGAAGCGGCCGGCCCGACCGGGACGATCGAGGTCGCCGTGTCGGTCGCCCGAAACGCCGAGGTGGTCATCGCCGTACGGGACGATGGTCCCGGGCTGCCGGCCGATGTGCTCCCGCGCGTGTTCGATCCCTACGTCACCACCAAGACCGCGGGAACCGGGCTCGGGCTCGCCATCGCGCGTCAGACCGTCGAGGCGCATGATGGCACGATCTCCGCCGGTCGCGCGGCGATCGGTGGCGCCGAGTTCGTGATCCGGTTGCCCGGTACCATTGCTTCCCCATTGCCCGCACCGCAGGAGCGCTCGACATGATGACCATCGCAGGGCAGCCCTCCGGCGCCCAGGTGCAGGCCGCTCAGCAGGACGCTGCGCGTGCCGTGCGCGAGGCACAGCAGGCCGCGCAGGATGCGAGAGAGCTGGCCAATGCGCTCAAGTCGCAGAACGTGCCAAACGAGTTTCCCGGCCCACCCGGCGCGCCGCCGTCACCGCCAGGCGCACCGGAGGTGGTCGTCGTCGACGGCAGTGCGCAGGGTGTGCAGGCGACAGGGGGCACACCGCTCAAGATCGTCATCAACGGCAAGAGCTATCTGCTCGACCGCGCCGCCGGCGGCGACGCGATCACGGTGCAGCAGGCGAAGAAGGAATTTGGCGAAGACGGCGCGGCGAAGATCCTTGAAAACGTGATTCCGCTGACCGGCATGATCTTCGGCTGCATCACGTTGTGGGTCTTCAGCGACGGCATCTTCAAGTATTTCAACAAGCCTTTTGGAGTCCGGCATTGGTTTGAAAAAGTGTTGGGATATCCTGACAATCATGAGCTCTACCACAACTCGGTGGTCATTCTGTTGGATCCAGATCGAATTCTGTTGCGGCTATTTACGCGAGACTTTAGCCACTCGTCCAAACTGTGGTGACTCAAACATGAATACCACAATAAACCCGTCGAGGAATGACCTCATTTCAAGACTAAAGTCGAACATGGATCACCCTTTTCGCAACACTTTGGCTATGGAGTCCAGTGGTTCACCAAGGTAAACCAGGAATATGTCTTTCAAGATATGCTTCCGAATGCCATTTTCAACATGACCTGAAAAGAGGTATCTGACTATTGTTTTGCCATGGGTCCTCTGTATGTGGCAACGGCCAAAGACACGTACGCAATCGTCAAGTGGTCTGATATTGTGACAAAAGTGTATGATGCATATTCCTTCTTGTTGGCAGAGTGAGTGCATGCAGTAGTGTTTTTGTAGGTTTTGTTCTGGTTGTGTTTGGGTGTGCTCACTTTCATTTTTTTGTTGCAGAATGTTTGGATACAATCTGGCAGCAGCGCATTTGGGATTGTGCCACATAATAGCGAATTCCTTTGCCATGACAGACATTTGGTCCAGTAGGGAGGGTTGGCCACTGATTGATAATGTACCAGCGGAAGACATGTGTCACAATGTTCCACAGTCAATACCCCCATGTGATACACTATTGTCAAAGGCCTTACCTGGGAAAATGGTTTATTGGAAAGTACAAGCTAAAAGAGAGTTCATCAGCTGCGAAGCTCCCCTTTTGAAAGTCACGCCTGCCGATTTGGCATTGAAATGTAAGAAGAAATGAATACATGGATGAGATTGCTTGGGACGCTCACCACTCTTACGGCTCATTTTGGTTGTTCTTTGCCCTTGTCGTTCCATCAGATACTTATGCGATTATGCCTGGAGACAACTCACGAAAGGATTTGAAGCCAAAGCACGTCAACAAATATGTCTTTATGATCTGCACCATGATCGATGCCTTGAATTTGGCAGCACGGTATTATGAGGACCAGCACTGTGAAAAGGAAAAAGCCAATTATGATTATTCGTATACTTTCTTCAGCCACATGAGTCTTCCAGAAGACAACATGACGATTGCAAAGTAGAATCTACAATCACAACAACTCTAGGTTTTGCTGTGGACTAGATACCTTTCTGTATCTCTACTGTCCCACAACATTTTCGTCCTAGTTGGATGCTGACTACAATGATATCCCAAGTTTGTTTTGGTTTTTGTGGTTTAACGTTTCTATGGTCTAAGACATGCA
>JALOPS010000058.1 GCA_025453745.1 Gemmatimonadaceae bacterium | reverse complement strand
AGGAACTGTGGATCAATCAGAAGGTCGCCGAGCGCGGTACATGACTCACGAAGCCCCGCGACGATCCAACGGGACTCGCGCGGTGCATGTGGCGAGCAGTGTTCGAGAGAGTCCTGCACTCGGCTGGTGGCGCGAAGTACTGTGCGGGAAAATGACATCCGCCTTCCTTTTCCTTGAAGCCTGTCGTGCGATTAACGCAGGTTCCTTCGCACAGCGAAAGACGTTCACCGCGCGACGCCGCCTTCATCTTCGGCACATCTAGCCTCGGCGTCCAGTCCAAGTTATCCGCACTTGGGTTGGCGTGACCGCAGTTCGCTTGCGGCAGAGGGCAATCGTACGAAGCGAGCGCCGCCGTACATCCGTAGGCGAGTCCGCAGTTTGCGTTGCCGCTTGCTCGGGACGCGAGTGGGCTCTCCCGCGTCGCCGGTCAGCCTAGCTGGAACGAGCGCGCATGTGGGCAACACACTACGCTCGCCCGTTATTGCACATGCGACTCGGCGCGCCATACGTCTGACTTCTGCGGGGGCCGCGCTTGCCTCTGCCGTGGCCACGCGCCACAGCTCCTTGCGACCGCGGTACGATTATCCCGCTTGCATCTAGTGCCCCCGCCCCCCCAGCGCTAAATCGAGCAAGCACCCGCGTCGTGGTGTGGTCACCCGAAAAACCCACCCGACCTCCGCGCGCGGGACCGCCCCTTCCGGCCACCCCCACCCCGGAGCCCGCTCGTGCCCCACAGCCTCGGCCGCACCACCGCCACCTTCGCTCTTCTCGCGAGCGCTATCGCCGCAGCCAAAACAGTTCCTGCCCGCCATAACAGTTCCTGCCCCGCCCCTCCCCGCCCAGCGCGCCCCCCTCCTCGACTGGCCCTCCGGCCGCGCACGCCCGCGCTTCGAAATCACCATCCCCGCCTCCGTGCGCCCCGGCGCAACAACAGGCCGCGCCTACATCATCCTCGCCCGCTCCAACATCCGCGAACCCCGCCTGCAAATCGGCCGCGTGGGCGCACCGATGTTCGCCCGCGACTTCACCGCCCTCCCCGCCGGCCGCCCCATCACCATCGACGGCACCGACCTCGGCACACCCGTCGCCGACATGGCCGACCTCCCCGCCGGCGACTACTGGGTGCAAGCCGTCATCAACATCTACTCCGAATTCAAACGCGCCGACGGACACACGGTCTGGATGCACGACGACCAGTGGGAAGGCCAACGCTGGAACGTCTCCCCCGGCAACCTCTACAGCACACCGCAACAGCTCCGCATCGACCCGCGCACGCCCGGCACCATTCGCCTGCGCGTCGACAGCGTGATCCCACCCATCGTCGTCCCGCCGGATGACGAGCACGTGCAACGCTTCAAGTTCCAATCGCCATCGCTCACGAAGTTCTGGGGGCGCCCCATCTACCTGGGCGCCACGGTGCTCCTCCCCAAGGGCTACGCCACGAGCACGATTCGTTATCCGGTCAATCACATCCAGGGGCACTTCTCCCTCGCCGCACCGTACGCGTTCGATCGCGACACCACATTCCGCCGCTGGTGGCTGGCCGACGACACGCCACGCATGATCGCCGTGACGTTCCAGCACCCCACGCCCTACTTCGACGATTCGTACGCCGTCAACTCGGTCAACAACGGCCCCTACGGCGACGCGTTCATGAATGAGCTCATCCCCGAGCTCGAGAAGCGCTACCGCATCATCCGCGAACCGTGGGCACGCTGGCTCTCCGGTGGCTCCACCGGCGGATGGGAATCGCTCGCGCACATGGTCTACTACCCGGACTTCTACGGCGGCACGTGGAGCTACTGCCCCGACCCGGTGACCTTCACCGACGTCGAAGGGATGAACCTCTACAAAGACGCCAACGGCTTCTACAAGGACGTCACCGAGTTCCATCGCACACCCACCATCAACTCGCGCGAAGTCAACGGCGAAGTGCGCCAGACCGCACAACAGCGCGCGTGGATGGAGCTCGTCAACGGCACCAAGGGGCGCAGCGGCACCGGACAGCTCGACATCTGGAGCGCCACCTTTGGCCCGGTGGGCAGCGATGGCTACTTCAAACCGGTCTTCGACCCGCGCACGGGCACGATCGACCGCACCGTCGCCGAGTACTGGCGCACCAACTACGACCTCCTCGAACACCTGAAGCGCAACTGGCCCACACTCGGCCCCAAGCTGGTCGACAAGCTCCACATCTACATGGGCGACATGGACAACTTCCACCTCGATCGCGCCACACGCGAACTCGAAGCGTGGATGAAGACCACCGCCAACCCGCACTACGAAGGCTACTTCGTCTGGGGTGACCAGCGCGGCCACTGCTACAGCGGCCCCGGCGGCAACATCGCGCGACTGATGGACATGGCCGAGCACGGGCTGCGGCACAAGCCCGCCGGCACGACAACCCCCTGGTGGAGGAATTGAGCATGGTGCAGTGGAGTGCTCTCGCGCGGCGCACCGCCGCACTGCTGACCCTCGCGGCCGCACCGCTGCTCGCCCAGGGGCGCACGATCACCGGCCGCGTGCTCGATGACGGCACACGCGCCCCGCTCGCCGCCGCACAGATCCAGGTGCAAGGCACGAGCCTGGGCGCGCTCTCGCGTGATGACGGCACGTTCACCATTGGCGGCGTCCCCACACGAGACGTGGTGCTCGTGGTGCGCCGCATCGGCTCGCCACCGGTGAACGTTGCCGTGGCCGCAAGCACCAACACGGTCGAGATCGTCCTCAAGAAAGACATCCTGAAGCTCGATCAGGTCGTCGTCACCGGGCAGGCCTCGGGCATCTCGCGCCGCAACCTCGCCAACGATGTTGCCAGCGTGAGCTCGGAAGACATGACGCGCGTCTCCGCGCAGTCCATCGAGAACGCGTTCCAGGGAAAGATCGCCGGCGCACAGATCTCGCAGTCCACCGGCGCCCCCGGCGGCGGCAATCGCATTCGCATTCGCGGCATCTCGTCGATTTTGGGCTCCGCGCAGCCGCTCTACGTCATCGACGGCGTGATCGTCACCGACGTCGCGATTGGCTCGGGCACCAACAAGGTCACGCGCGCCGCCGGCACCGCGATCTCGGTGGGCAACCAGGAAGCGCCGGTCAATCGCATCGCCGATCTCAATCCCAACGACATCGAGAACGTCGATATCCTCAAGGGCTCCGCCGCCGCCGCGATCTACGGGTCCAAGGCGTCGGGTGGCGTCATCATCATCACCACCAAGCGCGGCGCCGTGGGTCGCCCGCGCTTCTCGCTGCGCACGGGCGTGGGGAGCTCGGACCTCGCCTATCGCAACGGACTGCGCCGCTTTCGCACGGTTGAAGATGCCGTCGCCGTCTTTGGCGCGGCCGCGCGCGATGTGTGGAATCCCACCACGTTTGTCGACTACGAGAGTGAAGCGTACACGCACCGGCCGATGAACTCCGACGCGTCACTCTCCGTCAGCGGCGGCACCGAGAACACGCGCTACTTCGTCTCCGGCAATCTGCGCAACGAAGAGGGCATTGTCCGCAACACCTTTGCCCGCAAGGGTGGCATGCGCGTGAATCTCGACCAGCGACTCGGCAGCCGAGTGACGCTGCTGGTGGGGAGCGAGCTGCTGCGCAACGGCAACGATCGCGGCCTCTTTGGCAACGACAACGCGGGCAACTCGATTGCCTATACGCTCACCAAGGTGCCGAGCTTCCTCGACCTCAGGCAGCGCGCCGACGGGTCGTGGCCGGTCAACCCGTTCTATCCGTCCAACCCGCTGCAGACCATCGACCAGTTCGAGAACCGCGAAACGGTCTGGCGCAGCATCAACACCGCACGCCTCACGGCAGATCTGCTGCGCGGCACCAAGCAGACGTTGCAGTTCATCGGCTTTGGCGGCGCCGACGTGCTCAACCAGACGAACCTCGTCTACTCGCCACCCACGCTGCAGTTCGAGCCGGCCGACGGCCTGCCGGGCACCTCGGCGAACTCCAAGACCACCAACCTGCAGTCGAACGTCAACCTCAACCTCGTGCACGGGTGGACGCCGTCGTCCGCGCTCAAGATCACGTCACAGGTGGGCTCGCAGTACGAGAGCCGCTTCTTCAACCAGACGCGCACCTCCGCACAGAACCTGCTCGGCGGACTCGAAGTGGTCACGTCGGGCACGGTGCGCGACCTCGATGAGTCGCGCCTCGAGGTGCGTGACTTTGGTGTCTTCGCGCAGACCGAACTCCTCTGGCGCGAGAAGCTGCTGCTCACCGCCGGCGCGCGCGCCGATCGCAGCAGCAACAACGGTGACGTGCGCAAGTTCTATCTCTTCCCCAAGGGCGCGGCGTCGTACCGCTTCCCGGGGCTGCTCGCCGGCTGGATCGACGAAGCGAAGGTGCGCGTCGCCTACGGCGAGACCGGCAACCAGCCGCTCTACGGGCAGAAGTTCACGAATCTCGATCTCTCGAGCGTGGGCGGGCTTGGCGCCTTTCGTGTAGGCACCGTGCGCGCCGCCGATGATATCCGCCCCGAACGGCAGCGCGAGTTTGAAGGCGGCGTGGATCTGCAACTGTTCAACAACCGCGCCTCGCTCTCGATCACCGGCTTCCAGCGCAACATCTCCGACCTGCTCATCACCCGCACGCTCGCACCCACCACGGGCTTCAGCAGCGAAACGTCCAACGGCGCGGAGATGCGCGTGTGGGGGTCGGAAGTGTCGCTCAGTGCATTCCCCGTGCAGCGGCGCGCCTTGAGCTGGAACACGCGCCTCAACTGGGGCGCCAACCGCTCGCGCGTCACACGGCTCCCCGTGCCGGCATTTCTCCTGGGCACGCCGCAGGTGGGTGCCACGCGCATCGAAGAAGGGAAGTCGGCCACGCAGCTCATCGGCAACGACACGTTGCCGCAGCCGGGCGGCCGTGTGGTGGTCCCCGTGCTCATGGGTGACGGCAACCCGCTCTGGACGGCGGGGTTGAGCAATGAAGTGCGGTGGAAGTCGCTCTCGCTCTTTGCGCTGCTCGATCGCCAGTTGGGCGGCATGCTCGCCAATGGTACGTGGCGTCACTACGACCTGGGCCAGAACTCGCGTGACTACGATGACATCGACCCGGTGACCAATCGCAAGATCGGCGACATCCGGCGCACCACGTATCTGCAGGTCACGCGCATCTACTATCAGGATGCGTCGTACACCAAGCTCCGCGAGGTCACGCTCACGTGGGATCTGCCGTCGCGCCTCGTCTCCGGCTGGTGGAAGGGCGCCAACAACGCTCGACTGTCGCTCACTGGTCGCAACCTCTACTGGTGGACCAAGTTCCGCGGTGGCGATCCGGAAGCGCAGAACTTCGGCGCCGGCAACGTACCCGATGCGGTGCAGCGCAACCGCGAGCTGGCCGCCTACCCGGCGTCGCGCAGCTACTGGATGAACTTCAGCGTGGACTTCTGACCATGACCACATCGCTCCGTGCCGCGTGGCGCCTGGCGGGATTCAGCGCGCTGCTGCTCACTGCGGTCTCCTGCAGTGAGACGTTTGTCCCCAACTTCAACAGCCCCAACACCAGTCAGCTCGAAGGCAACCCCAACGCCGCCACCGTCAACACGACCGTGGGCGGCCTGCTCGCCGGTGCACGTGCCAACGCCGGCGCGTGGGCGAGTACGATGGGCATCTTCGGCCGAGAGGTGATGAATCTGGATGGGGCCGAGCCGCGCAATGTGTTGGCGCTGCTCATTGGGCCGCTCGAGCCGGGCGGCTTTGGTGTGGACGTAGGGTGGACCACCACGTATCGCAATCTGCGCACGGCGGTGACGATTCTCGATGTCGTCGATCGGGTGCCCGACTACTCACCCGCGCAGCGGAGCGGGGTGAAGGGGTTCGTGAAGACGCTCATCGCGCAGGAGTATGTGAACCAGCTCCGCGCGCGTGACACGTTTGGCATCGTGCTCGAGGTGCCCAAGAGTGTCACCGAGGTGGGTGCGTTCGTGAGTCGTGAGGAGGCGTACACGCGTGCGGCGGCGCTGTTTGACGAAGCGCGTACCGATCTGGGCGCAGCGGGCACCGCGTTTCCGTTTCAGCTCACGAGTGGGTTCACCGGGTTCACCACGCCGGCCGCGTTCGTGCGCGTGAATCGTGCGCTCAAGGCGCGCATGGAGGTGTATCGCGGGCGCTGGCAGGAGGCGCTCACCGCGCTCAACGAGTCGTTCCTGTCGACCGCGTCGGGAAGTACGGCGGCGCTACAGACCGGTGTGTTTCACGTGTACAGCACCGCGTCGGGCGATGCGGTGAATCCGCTCTTCGATCCGGCGCCGCGCGCGCTGGTGGCGGTGCCCGAGTTTCTCACCGATGCGCGGCTCCGCCCCGACGGCACGCGCGACCTGCGCGCGACGTCCAAGGCGGTGGTGGGCACGGTGCTGCTCGCCACGCAGGGGATCAGCTCCAACGTGCGCCCCACGGTGTATCCGACGAACGTCACGTCCATCCCCATCATCCGGAACGAGGAGTTGATCCTGCTGCGCGCGGAGGCGCAGCTCGGGCTCGGCAACCGGGCGCAGGCCATTGCCGACATCAACTTCGTGCGGACCAATGCGGGCGGGCTCGCACCGCTGGCCGCCGACTTTTCGGGTGATCTCGTGACCGAGTTGCTCTACGAGCGGCGCTACTCACTCTTCTTCGAGTACGGGCACCGGTGGGTGGACATGCGGCGGTACAATCGGTTGGGGCAGTTGGTGAAGCAGCTCCCGTCGCATCGGGTGTTTCCCATCATCCCGATTCCGGTGGACGAGTGCAATCAGCGCTCGCCGGCGCCGCGCGGGTGTGCGCAGGTGATTGGGTTGTAGTTCGATCATGGCTTGCCCGTTGGGCGTACGTTGCGGCGGGGAGCGTGCGGACTCAGCTCCCCTTCGGCACGTATCGGACGCCGATCACGTCGGCGAGACAGGCGCTCATTGGGCAGATCGTTGCGCCGTGGCGTCACATCGTCGAATGATGCCGTCCGTCGGCAACTTGTGTGCGACGCCAGCTTTCCAGCGCAAGGTGATACACACAACCACGTCGGCGTAGGAGTACGCAGTCGGGCCGGCCCGGAGAGTTGATCAGGGTTGCTCCCGATCGTGCTCGCGGGTCACGGTGGTGTCGATACCCCTGAGAAAGCCACGCATATCGTGCATGTCCTGCACGGGGATGAGCTCGATGCGATTGTGATGCTGGAGTGCTTGCAGCTTCTGGCCAGCTCGGAGCCGTAGCGCTTCTCGAGTGTCGCGCGGGATCACGACGTGGAACTGGGGCGACACAGTGACAATGGCCATGGACTGTTGCCGAAGAGGCTATCGTGCGACGACGCGTCGATCGATGGCTCGGTTGAAGGCCTCTCGTGCGATCGAGGGCAAGCTAGTCATGGCGGCGATCGAGTCGACGCTCACATTACCCGGGTCGGCTCCCTTTGCTGCTTCCAGTTGAGCGTGGTGCGGCAGCAAACGTTTCCAGCGGGTAGCGTTCCGACCGAGCCAGCATTCCCGCTCGCGCTTCAGCGGGGGCTCGCTCGCCCGTCAGCGAGTGTGCCCAGCACTTCGAGCCGCTTAAGCCGTGTGCTGACGGTACCGGCGGGATCCAACACCCCGAGACCTGATTCGCCGCGAGCTGCCAACGATCCGAGCCGAGCTTCATTCACCGGTTGCAGACGTCGCGAGCGCTCTTTGTTGAGCCCGCCGAGACGCGGGAGCGCGAGCGGCTGACTCCTCATCGGGCGCATCGCAGGCCGAGGCGAAAGCATCGCGCGTGGAGACGAGGCAACGTGCTGTCCTTCCGCGAGCCCGCCAGGTGAGACGACCGAGTGCGTCGCAGCGGATGCGACGTCGATGCGCAACCACGGATTCACCACACTCGCGACCGCAACAGCTACGGTACACACGACCATCAACCCGTTCGAGTGTCGCGACCCTGCGCCGCCGGGGCGTTCACGCAGTACCCGCTCGATACGCTCCGATAGTGCAGAGCGTCGCGCCATGCCGACCGTCGGCAGCGCAGTTCGGCGCCCGCCCGCGAAGCGCAACAGCACGTCCGCGTAGTCTGCCGCGTTGCCGTGTACGGCGAGCACTGCGTCGTCACTCAGATGCTCCGCCAGCACACTGATTGTGCGCGACAGCCACCACGCGAACGGGCTCGCCCAGAACACCGCAGCGTGCAGCCGAGCGAGAAGCTGCCAGTGGAAGTCGCGCCGGACAACGTGCGAGCGCTCATGGATCAGCACGCACTGCCGCGTATGGTCGCTCCACGTGTTCCATTCACGCGGCAGCAGGATGCCACTCGCGACCACCACCGGTGTATCCACGCGATCGCTCGATCGCACCTGCACACCGTCGCGCGAGAGCGCGGGCACAGGCGTGGCGTGGTGCCAGAGCCATCGCGCGCGGAGCACCCCGACACCCAGTCGACCGATCAGCAGCGTGGCCACACCCAGATAGGTCGACCAGAGCAGCGCGGCGATGTCGCGGAAGGTGTCACGCGCGCCGACGTTGGACGGGATCAGTTGCCCGGTCACCGCGGCAAACCCCTCGACGACTGACGGAGCCGTGGCGCCGAGTATCGTGTGCGGAAGCCATCGCACCGCGGTGGACGCGATGAGTGGCATGAGCAACGCGGTCGTCAACACGGCGAGCCAGATCATCCACGCGCGCGCCGAACTGCGCATGCGCAGTACCCAGAGCAGCACCCAGACGCCGGCGCCGAGTGCGCTCGCGCGGAGCGCCGATTCGATCAGCAATGCAGGCGTCATGTGCGCTTCCGCCGTGCGCGATCGATGAGCTCCGCCAGTCGGTCGAGTTCCGCAGGCTTCAAGTCATCGGATCCGACGAAGCCCACGAGCAAGTCTGCTACCGACCCCTGATACAACCAGTTGGCCAGCCCGCGGACGCCACGCTCGGCGACCCGTTCGGCCGGCGTCGCCGCGAAGAATCGAAACGTTCGCCCCTCCGTTTCGTGCTGCACGTATCCCTTCTCCTCGAGTCGACGCAGCACGGTGCGCACGGTGGACTCCTTGAGTGGTCGCTCGAGGCGTGCGCGCACTTCCTCGGCCGTTGACGTGCCGTGCTGCCAGAGCAGGTGCAACACGGCTGCCTCCAACTCACCCAACGACGGGAGCGGGTCTTTCGAAGATTCGCTGGGCATGGGCTACGACGGGTCGTAGAGGTGGTGAGCCTCTGTAAATGAATGTCCGTGCCGTGCCTGCGAGTGGCACGGACACAGGTTGACGAGCGCGCGTGTTACTGTTACCACTGGTAGCAGTACAAACGGTAACAGTTCGCCTGGCCGCGCGTCAAGTCGCCCGATCCGACGCCGCGCCGGCCGACGCCCCCCTCACGTGGAGACCGCATGTTCGCATCGGCCCGAGCCGTACTCGCCGTCCTGGTCTGCCTGCTTCCGCCGCTCTCGTCGCCGACGCGCGCGGCGGCGCAACCGGCCAACGCCCGCGCCCGGCTCGACAGTCTGTTCACCATCCTCGAGTCCAATGACCGGACGATGGGAAGCGTCACCGTCCGCAAGGGTGACCGCGTGCTGTATCAGCGCAGCATCGGCTTTCGCGACAGCAGCGCCGCCGGCTGGGTCACGGCAGACAGCCTGACGATGCACCGCATTGGATCGGTTGCCAAACCGTTCACCGCCGTGATGATCTATCAGCTCATCGACGAACGGCGCCTGTCGCTCGACACCAAACTCTCGCGGTTCTATCCCCAGCTCCCCAACAGCGACGCGATCACGATCAGGGATCTCCTCGGGCACACGAGCGGGCTCGGCGACCCCATCCAGGGCATCGACGTCTTCGTGCCACTCACGCGCGATGCGCTCATTCACCGCATGGCGACCGTGCCAATCCAGTTCCCGCCCGGGACGCGGCGACGCTACAACAACGGCAACTTCCTCCTCCTCGGCTACATCGTCGAGTCGGTCACCGGCTCCACCTACGCCGCGGAGCTCGAGCGGCGGATTGTGCGCCGTGCCGCGCTGCGCCGTACACGGGTTGGTGGCGCGGTCACTCCGGCCCACAACGAGTCACGCGCCTACTACTTCGCCGAGGGGCACTGGGAGCAGCAGCGCGATGACGCCATCGAGAATGCCGGTGGCGCGGGCGGGCTCGTGTCGACCACAGCCGATCTCACCCGATTTCTCACCGCGCTCTTTCGCGGGCGACTCATCAGCGCCGCGTCGCTCACGGAGATGACGCGTGGCTTCGTCGATGGCGCGCAGCGGAGCGGAAAGGGGCTCGGTCCGTTCGAGATCCCCGGCACCACGAAGACTGGCTTCACCCATGATGGGTCGATTGGCGCGCACACGGCGCTGATGGGCTATGTGCCCGAGGATTCGTTGTCGGTGGCACTCACGGTCAACGGACACAACTACCCGATCAATCGCCTGTTCTTTCATGTCTGGGACATCCTCTACGGCAGGCCTCTCGTATTGCCGTCGTTTGCGCGTGTCGAGTTACCCGACTCCATCGCGCGCGCGCACGCGGGCGTCTATTCGGCACGCGAGTACGGACTGACGATCACGATCCGCACGACCGATCGCGGCATCGAAGGACAGACCGAGGGCCAAGATCCGTTTCAACTCACATACATCGGCCAGAACCGCTACATGAATGCGCGGGATGGCATTCTGCTCGAACTTGCGGAGCCGGTGGCCGGCGTCGCGCCACGCTTCACGCTGTTTCAGCAGAAGCTGGCGATCCGGCTGACACGTGCGGCGAGTACCAAGTGAGGCCATGCATCGTGGTGCGCGCGAACTGCAACGACCTCGCGCGCACTATCGTCTCGAGACCCCTCGCGTCGCTCCGGATCGACTGCTTCCTGCGACGCAACACGCCTACGCCCGGATCGGGACAACCCGTTCATGCGCGAGTTCGGCGGCAAACACCAGCGAGGCAGGGACATGCTCCGCGCGCAGCCCCAGGTAGTTCTCCAAGATCGACTCGACGCTTTCCCCCTCCGCGAGATTGTCAAGGATCACAAACACCGGGATGCGCGTGCCCCGAAGTCACGGCGTGCCGTGCATCCGCTCCGCATCGATCCAGATTTGGTCGCGCCAGTTCATGGTCGCCCCGGGGATAGTGGAACACATCTATTGGCGCCGCGGCCGAGCGGCCATCCGATGGTGCGGGCGTACCCCGTGCGCGCGCTGCGCGCCCCTCACCCCACCCGGCGCGGGCGATACACCGTCACCGCCGACCCTTCGGCCACAAACGCCGAATCCGGCGCTTGCGCCATGATATCGGCAAACGCGCTGCCGTAGAGCGATGCAATGTCGGCGGTGATCGTGACGTCGCGCGCTGGTGCCACCCGCCACGGAGGATGTGCGACCTGGTACTCGATCGTTCCACCATCGCGCTGCCGCGTGTAACCCCAGTAGTGCTCGGTGATGAACGCAGCATTGCTCGCAGGGTCGCACGGTTGCGGCGCCGCATCCACCCGCGCGCCCACGGACTCCCACTGCCCATTGCGACGCCACGCAAACGTCAGTGCACCGCCCGCACCCTGCGACACGATCGTCGATCGCATGGGCAACGCACGATACGGCTCATTGTACGCGAGCTGTGCGACCCACGCGATGGCGCGATGTGGCACCAACTCACGCACGAACACCGCGGCGCGCCGCCACTCGCGCCCTTCGCGCCGGCGCACATAGAAGCGGAGGTTCACCTCATCGAAGTCGCGATAACCCGGCAGCGGCACACCGAGCAGACGCGTGCGCAGGAAGCGGAACGCGACGATGCTGGCCCACGGCGAACCGTCCCAGCAGTCGAGCTCCGTGCCGCGCGGCACGAGTGGCGCAAGTACGGCAGGCGGCACTCGCCAGTTCACCATCAGCAAGTGCCGCCACTCGGCCGTCAGAAACGGGCGTGTCACCCCTCGTCGTCGTCCGGCATGCGCCATGCCATCGTCCAGAGCGGTGCCATCACCGCAATGAACACCGCACCCAGATATACCGTCAGCGCGGTCGTCTTGGACAGCGGCGCCACCGCGAGCACGAGCATCGCCAGACCGAGCAGCCCCAGCATCGGATGTAAGAGCGCCGCACGGCATCGGCATGCAGTGCACGCTGCCGCTCGTCGTGGCCGCCGGGCAGTCGCCCTACCAGCGGATCGGCCGCACCGCGCACGGACGCGTTGAGCCATCCGATGGTCATCATCCAGAGCAGCATCAGGACGCCAGCACCGGCAAGGATGCTCAACCCCATGCCGTGTTGTCCCATGTCGAGCGTGCGGAAGCCCCACCAGAATGCGCCGGTGGTCGCCGCGCCGAGCAGCGCGTTGAGCGGAACAATACGTCGACGCATGGATTGCGAACGCAGCCAGTCGAAGCGCTTGTCGTTCATCACGTGCACGAGCCAGTGACTTCCTGCAGGCACGTTGTCGGACGGGGACACCCAGGACGGCATGGAACCCTCGGACATCAGTGGAAAGAGCGAATCGTCGTGCCCCGACGTCGGGCGCACAGCGGTCGTGCATTGCGTCGCGTGTTGCGACGGAGGACTCGTGGGATGCGACATCGCCGGCGGCGGTGCCGCGCATGGCGCTACGTGGTGCCGACCATCTCGGCGACCGGACGCGGCGCGGTCCGCAGCAACTGCGACTCGAGCGCCTCGAACGGCTCGAATGAAAAGACGAGCTCCACCGGCAAGCCGAAGAAGCGCGCGATCTGCATGGCGAGCACCAGCGAGGGGCCGTAGTCGCCGCGCTCGAGGTAGCCGATGGTCTGGTGGTTGACCCCCACCGCGTCAGCCAGCTCCTTGCGACTCACCCCGCGCGCGGTGCGCAGCACGGCGATTCGGTTGTGGATTTCAATGGACATTTCATTCCCCAGAGACATCGACGCGTTGTAAATACACAACGGTCTGTTGCATGTCAATGGGTGTCCAGTCGCCGCCTGCTCGGCGTCCCCCCGCGCGGCGGGGCAACCGCAGAGCCGCCGCTATCCCCTCGTCAGCGGCTCCACCTGCCCTGCACTGCTTCCCCGCCCGCGCGCCTCAGCGCTCGATCGCGACGGTCACGGTACCCGAGCCGGTGCCCACTCGGCCGATGTCGAAGTTCATCCCCGACGCGTGCTCCGCCGCACTCGTCACCGTGACGATGGCCGGCTGTCCGGCAGCCGGTGCAGCGGCCGTCTCACGGATCCGCTGTCCGGTGTGATCGAAGTACCACACACTCACCGTCGCGGCGACCGTCGCGCTCTGCGCGCGGACGGTGATGCGCCCACCGGGCTCCGTTCCTTCCACCGACGACATGCTCAATTGCGGACACTGCGCCGAGACCACGGTGGACATGCTCACGGAGCCCGTCGTGAACACGAAGTGGCACGCTGTCGGTGGCGAGGTCAGCGGCGACACGCGGATGCTGTACGTCGCCGACTGCCGATCACGGAACTGCGTCCACGTATCGTAGCTGCCTGCTGGGGCGAGCAGCAGCATGGCAACGCTCTGGTTGGGCATCACGCGGAACGCGCCGATGGGATCTCGGCCGGCAGGCAGCAGGGGCGACATCACCGTCTCGAACGGCGAGAGGAACTCCACGCGATGTGGCGTCGCGCTCGGGAGCGCAAAGCGCATCCGCTCCTCCACCCACACGCCGTCAGTGTCGTCGCCGCGGCATGAGCCCGCACCCAGCGTGCGCGCGAGCATCAGATCCAACGGCAGCGACGGCCGGTTGCCGCAGACGCTGATCACCGTGAGCTCCACCGAGTCGCGCGCCGTTCCCATCGCGCTTGCCACCGCCGAGATCATCACGCGCCCCGCGCCGACGGCGGTGACCACACCCGTCTCGCTCACCGTCGCAATGGTGGGGTTGGAGCTCGACCAGCGCACCGCGCGCGATGTCGAACTGCTGCCGCCCAGCACGCTCGCCGAGAGTACGCGCGATTCGCCCGCATTGAGCGTCGCATTGTCGACCGGCGCGAGGCGCAGCACCACACGTGAGCTTACGCGAAATGTCGTTGTGCCGCTCACCGATCCCGTCATCCCCACACCAACCGATGACGTGGCACGAATGGTCACCTCGCCGGGTGCAATCGGCGTGACCACACCGGCGTCCGACACGGTGGCGATCTGCGCGTCGGACGTCGTCCACGCGAGCGCGCGCCCGTCGATCGCACGACCACTCGAGTCGCGTACCACTGCCGCAAGCTGCCGAGTCAATGGAAAGAGCGTGCTGTCTTCCCGTGGCGAGAGCTCCACGCGCGCGGCCGGGACATCGGTCACGGTTACGGTGCTCGACGCGATCGCCGATCCGTCTGCCTCGGCGGTGGCCACGATGGTCGTCGTACCAGGTGCGAGCGTCGTGATCGTTGCCGTCGCGCCGTCACCCGACGTCACCGTCGCCACACTCGGCGCGGACGAGGTGAAGCGCACGCGTGCGGACGTACCGGTCGGACCGCCCTGCACGGCGGCGACGAGCGCGCCGGTCGCGCCCAGTCGCAGCGTCATCGTCGCCGGCGTGAGTGTCACACGCACGGGCGCAGGGCCCGGTGGTGGACCGGAGATCAACCCTTCGCCGCCACCGCACGCCGCCAATACCACCAGCCCGATCACCAGACCGTGTCCGACCCGCATTGCCCGACCCTCGCTCCCGGAAGTGATGCACCGCGTCCGAAGGAGGTATCGACCGCGCGGACGGGCCCCTTGAGCGCTCGGGACCGCTCTATCCGCGCGCGCCGGGGAGGCGCATGTTCGATAGATGCGCCGACGCGGGCGTACGTCGCGCCCGACACTGGCGCAGGGCATTCCGACCCTCCCCTGCCATGCCGCGTCGTACGTCTCTTGTCATTGCACTCGCCACCGTCGCGATCGGCGCACTCGGTGCGCAGCCCGGCGCGCCCGGCGGCGGCGGACCGCCGACCCCAGGCCTGCCGCTCAAGGCCACGCGCACGCACACGTTCACCACCACCAAGGGCACGTGGATCTCACTCGACGTCTCGCCCGATGGGCAGACAATCGTCTTTGATCTGCTCGGCGATCTCTACACGCTCCCCATCACCGGCGGCACGGCCAAGCGCATCACGAGCGGGCTCGCGTTCGACGCGCAGCCGCGCTTCTCCCCCGATGGGTCGCGCATCGTCTTCATCTCCGATCGCTCTGGTGGTGAGAACGTGTGGACCGCCAAGGCCGACGGCACCGACACCACGCAGGTGACGACCGGCAACGTCAACATGTACGTCTCGCCTGTCTACGCACCTGATGGCAAGTCGATCATCGTGTCGCGCTCGGGCGGTACGTTTGGCACGGCCAAGCTGTGGATGTACTACGTCGACGGGGGACGTGGAGTGCAGCTCTCCACCACGCCGCCGGTCGCACCCACGCTCAAGATGCTCGGTGCCACCTTTGGTGCCGATCCGCGCTTTATCTGGTTTGCCGCGCGTACCGGCGATTGGCAGTACAATGCGCTCGGGCCGCAGTATCAGATCTATACATGGGACCGCGAGAACGGGCGCGTTGCACAGATGACGCGGCGACAGAACTCCGCCTTCCGCCCTGCGCTCTCGAAGGATGGCAGGTATCTCGCGTATGCCGCGCGCTTCGAGACAAAGACGGGGCTCCGCCTGCGCAACCTCGAGACGCAGCAGGAAGATTGGCTCGCCTTCCCCGTGCAGCGCGACGAGATCGAGTCACGCGCGCCAATGGACGCGTATCCGGGCTATGCGTTCACGCCCGACAGCAAGGCCATCATCATCTCGTATGGTGGTGAGATCTGGCGCGTGCCGGTGGACAAGAGCGCGCCGTCGAAGATTCCGCTGCAGGCCGAGGTGCAGTTGGCGATGGGGCCCGAGGTGAAGTTCACGTATCGGGTGGATACGAGCGCGACGTTCACCGCCAAGCAGGTGCGCGATCTCGCGCCGTCGCCCGATCGTACACAGCTCGCGTTCTCGGCGCTCGATCGGCTGTACGTGATGGACTGGCCTGCTGGCACGCCGCGGCGCGTGAGCACGGCAAATGTCGGCGAGTTCGGACCCGTGTGGTCGCCCGATGGCACCTCGCTCGCGTACGTCACGTGGAGTGATGCCGCGGGTGGTTCGCTCATGCGCGCCACGCGCGATCGGCGCGGCGCGTGGAGCACGCGCGTGCTCTCGCCCACCGGGCTCTTCTCCGATCTGGCGTGGTCGCCAGCGGGTGATCGTATCGTCGCCGTGCGCGCGGCGGCGCGCGAACTGCAGGAAGCGGGCGCCGCGTTCTTTGGCCCGGCGGCCTCGGAGTTCGTGTGGATCAGTGCGAATGGTGGGCCGGTCACCACCATTCTCCCCACCGGTGGGCTTGGGCTTCCGCACTTCACCAAGAGCGCCGATCGCATTTATGCGTATGGTCGCGAAGGGTTGCAGAGCTTCCGGTGGGATGGCACCGATCTCAAGACGCATCTCAAGGTGACGGGGCCGTTGCCGCCGGGTGCCGGCGGACAGATGACGCTCGACGCCGCGCTCGACGTGCGCTCCGCGGCCGCGTGGATTGGTGGACGTGCGATGCGGCCCGACATGACGGCGGTGGCGCACGCGTCGCATCTGCACCCTGATGAGAGCGAGCCCACGCCGCCGCAACCGCCGCCGGCGTCGATGGTGCTGGTCTCCCCGTCGGGTGATCGCGCGCTGGCGATGGTCGGCATGGACTTCTACACCATCGCGATGCCCGTCACCGGTGCGACGCCGCCAACGGTGTCGGTCGCCGATCCGGCGTCGGCGCCGGTGCCAGTGAAGAAGCTCAACGAGATCGGCGGCGAGTTTCCCACCTGGGCGAGCGACAGTCTCGTGATGTGGTCGCTTGGCAACGCGGTGTGGACGTACGACCTGGCGCGTGGCAAGGCAGTGGATGATTCGTTGGCCGCCGATGCACGGCGTCGCGTGGAGTTGCGGCGTGTGCCCGCGTCACGCGATTCGCTCAACCGGCTCGACTCGTTGGCGCGCGCAGACACGGTGGGCGGCAAGAAGCCCGTCAAGCCGGGGTACAAGCCGGTGGAGCAGCGCGTGGCGGTGTCCGCGACGCGTGATACGCCGCGTGGCAGCGTGGTGTTGCGCGGCGCCAAGGCGATCACGATGAAGGGGTACGAGATCATCGAGAACGCCGATGTGGTGGTGGTCGACAACCGCATCACCGCCGTGGGGGCGCGCGGAAGTGTGCCGATTCCCGCGGGGGCCAAGGAGATCGACGTGTCGGGCAAGATCATCATGCCTG
>JALOPS010000330.1 GCA_025453745.1 Gemmatimonadaceae bacterium | reverse complement strand
AGCGAGTTATAGTTGAACCGCTGCGCGATCTCGTCGAAGCTGGGCGCGTAGCCGTTCGCTTCGGCGAACTCGGTGAGGTACGAGAGGATTTCGCGCTGGCGCTTGGTGAGCGGCATGGGCCCCTCCGAGCCGCATGAGGAATGTCTTTCGTGGTCGCCGGGTCCGAATGGCTGGCGACCGAACACCACCCAAACATTGTCCGAACACAAGCCGAATGCAAGCCGTCGGGTGGACCCCGCCGTCAGGGACCTTGGGTCGGCTCGTCGCGGCGGCCGCCGAGCGGGCTCGCGCTCCCCTGGCGACGCCGGCCGAACTGCGCGCGCGGGCGGCTGACCTCCCGGCGCCCCCCTCGCTCGAAGCGGCGCTTCGCGGGGAGCACGTCCGCGTGATCGCGGAGGTCAAGCGCGCGTCGCCGTCGAAGGGCGCGATCGCCCCGGGGCTGGCGGCGGGCGCGCAGGCGGCGCGCTACGTCGACGGAGGCGCGTCGGCGATCTCGGTGCTCACCGAGCCGTCGGCATTCGGTGGCGCGCTCGCCGATCTCGACGAGGTGACGCGTGCCGTGGCGGTCCCTGCGATCCGCAAGGACTTCATTGTCGATCACGTCCAGCTCTGGGAGGCGCGGTGCGCGGGCGCGTCCGGCGCGCTGCTCATCGCGCGAGCGCTTGCACCCGATGCGCTCGAGCGACTGATCGAGGCGGCACGCCTCGTGGGCGTCACACCCGTGGTCGAAGTGCGCACATCGGACGAATTGGGCCGGGCGCTCAACGCCAATGCCTCCGTCATCGGCGTCAACAACCGGAACCTCGAGACTCTCGAGATCGATCCCACCACCGCCGAGCGCCTGATCCCCGAGATCCCCGCCGGATGTCTCGCGATTGCCGAAAGCGGCATGCAGTCCGCAGCCGATGTGGCCCGCTATGCGCGCGTGGGCGCCGACGCCGTGCTCGTGGGGTCGGCGGTGTCGGCCGCGCCCGACGCGGCGGCCGCCGTGCGCGCGCTGACGCACGCGCCGCGCGTCGCGCGACGCTGATGGCGCGTCGTCCGGCTATCAAGATCTGCGGGCTCACGCGCGGTGAAGATGCCGCACGCGCCGCCGCCCTGGGTGCGCGCTACGTGGGCGTCGTGATGGCCGGCGGGCCGCGCGCGCTCGACGTGGCACAGGCCGCCGATGTCTTTCGGCATGCCGCGGCGGCGTCGCGGGTGGTGGTCTTCGGGGAGCAATCGCTCGATGACATCGTCCGGATCGCCGACACGCTCGCGCTCGATGCCGTGCAGTTGCATGGCGCCGCGACCCCCGACGCGCTGGCATGGCTCGCGCAGCGCACGCCCGCTGCACGATGGGCCGTCGTTCGACTCGCCGGTGACGAGTGGCCTGCACAGGAGCTCGACGCGCTCGCTGCGCATGCGCATGCGCTGTTGCTCGAGGCGAAAGTGCACGGCCAGCTCGGCGGAACGGGCGTGCCTCTGCCGTGGGAACGGCTGGCGGAGCGCGTGCACCAGTGGCGGGCACGGTGGAGCACCCGACAGTTCATTCTCGCCGGTGGCCTGCGTGCGACCACGGTCGACACGGCGATCCGGTGGTTATCCCCGGACGTCGTGGACGTATCTTCCGGCATCGAACGCACCGCGGGGATCAAGGATCCTGCGGCAATGCGGGCGTTCTTCGACGCCGTGGAGCACGTGCATGCCTGAACTGGAGTTGGCCGGACCGACCGAGACGTCCGACGGACGCTTTGGCGCGTTCGGTGGTCGCTATGTGCCGGAAACACTCATCCCCGCGCTCGACGAGCTCGAGGATGCACTCGATATCGCACTCGCCGATCCCGCGTTCCTCGCGGAGTATCACGCGCTGCTGCGCGACTTCGTGGGGCGGCCCACCGCGCTGACCGCAGCGCCACGGTTGAGTGCGCGTGTGGGGGCACCGGTGTGGCTCAAGCGCGAAGACCTCAACCACACCGGCGCGCACAAGATCAACAACACGGTGGGCCAGGCGCTGCTGGCAATGCGCATGGGCAAGCGGCGCATCATCGCCGAGACCGGCGCGGGGCAGCATGGCGTGGCCACGGCGACGATCTGCGCGAAGTTCGGCCTCGAGTGCGTCGTCTTCATGGGCGAAGAAGATATGGCGCGCCAGTCGCTCAATGTCTTTCGCATGAAGCTGCTCGGTGCCACGGTGGTCCCGGTGACCTCGGGGACGCGCACGCTCAAGGACGCGACGAGCGAGGCGATCCGCGAGTGGGTGACGACGGTGCGCGAGAGCCACTACATCATCGGCTCGGTGGTGGGCCCGGCGCCCTATCCGCGCATGGTGCGTGCGTTCCAGTCGGTGATCGGGCAGGAGTCGCGGCGCCAACTGCTCGAGCGCACGGGACGGTTACCGGCCTCGGTGGTCGCGTGCGTGGGCGGTGGGTCGAACGCGATGGGAATGTTCGCCGGCTTCGTCGATGACGCCGACGTGGAGCTCATCGGCGTCGAAGCCGCCGGGCACGGACTGCACACCGACCAACACTCGGCGTCGCTGTCGAAGGGGACGCCGGGCGTCCTGCACGGTGCGATGAGCTACCTGCTTCAGGATGCGTTCGGGCAGGTGCATCCCGCCCACTCGATTTCGGCTGGACTCGATTACCCTGGCGTCGGTCCCGAGCACGCGTGGCTCAAGGACTCGGGGCGCGCGCGCTACGTGGCGGTGACCGACGAGGCAGCGCTGCGTGGTGTGGCGCTGCTGAGCAGACTGGAGGGCATCATTCCCGCGCTCGAGACCGCGCACGCTGTCGCCTGGGTCGCCGATGCGGCGGGCCGGTGGGCACCCGATGCGCCCGTGCTGATCTGTGTGAGCGGCCGTGGTGACAAGGACGTCAACACGATCATCCAGCACGAACTGCCATCCGTGTGACCAGCACGACGTCCACGCCCCCGAGCGCACCGGCGGTCGCGCCGGAGCCGCCGTTTGCACCGACCATCGTCGATGAGTCGATGCGCGCGGTGGCGCGCGCGTGGCGTGCACAGCAGCTCTACCTCGCGAACAACCCCACGCGTGCGAAGGCGCTCGACGCTGCGAAGGCGCTCTTCGCGCCCGTGTGGGCGGAGACCGAAAGTGTGGCGCTGACGGTCCGCGAGACCCATCTCGAATGGTTCGGCGTGCCGATCCTCAAGGAGGCCGATCGGGGCGCGGACTCGCTGCCGTGGCTGCTCTATCGCGACGGCTTGCGGGAACTCACGCTGAGCGAAGGGTTCGAGACTCGCGATCTGGGCGTGCTGCTGGACCTGCTGCAGAAGGTGCGCAGCGCCGCTCCGGACGAAGACGATCTGCTCACGCTGCTCTGGGTCGCGGACCTGCCGACGGTCAAGTACAGCTATGTCGAGCTGGGTGCGGAGACGGAGCTCGTCACGACCGATCGCAGCAGCGGCAGTGCGCGCGCGCGGGAGCAGACGGCCGATGTGCGGCAGGAGGCCCCGGAACTGGAAGGACCCCCGCCGACCGCAGACACCGTCAAGCTCGAGGACCTGGCGAGCACGCTGTACTTCCTCGATCCCGGCGAGATCGCGCGGCTGCGCGACGACCTCGTCCTGGAGTACGCCACCGATCCCCGACGCGGCGTCGCGAGTGCACTGCTCGACATGCTCGAGACGCAGGGCGACCCCGCTGTGCGCACGGCGACGGCCGCGGCGGTGGAGACGCTCTTTCTCGAGTGTCTCGTGGCCCGACGCTACGCCGTGGTGGCGTATCTGTTGCGCGAAGTGGAGGTCGTGCTCGGTCGCCTGGGAGACCTCGCGCCGGCGCTTCGCTCGCAGCTCGGGGATCTCTCGGGGCAGTTGAGCACGACGGCGGCCGTCGAGCAACTGCTCGCGGCGATCGAGGAGGCGTCGACGGCGCCGCGCGTCGAAGACCTCGATGCGCTCTTCGGTGCGCTCAAGCCGTCGGCGCTCGAAGCGATCGTGCGGTGGCAGGCGACCGCGGCGACTGCGGCGATGCGTCCCGTCGTCGAGCGGGCCGCGCTCCGGCTCGGGGCGAGCAACTCGGCGGAGGTCGTGCGTCTGCTCGGCTCGGGGGACGTCGACATCGTGCGTGGCGCGGCGCAACTCGCGGGGACCATCAAGAGCGCGGCCACGGTCCCGGCGCTCGGTCGATTGCTGGCCAATGGCGATGCGACGGTGCGATTGGCGGCCGTGCTGGGGCTCTCGGCCATCGGCTCGCCCGGCAGTTTGCAAGCACTCGACAAGGCGCTCGACGATGCCGACCGGGCGGTGCGACTGGCCGCACTGCGCGGGATCGGTGAGCATCGCCATGCGGCCAGCGCGGCCAGGCTCAAGGCACTCGTGGACGCGAAGGCATCGCGACATGCGGATGTCACCGAGCGTGTCGCGCTCTACGAGGCGCTGGCGATGGCGGCACGCGATGATGCGGTCCCCGTGCTCGATGCGTTGCTCAACGCGCGTGGCCTGCTCGGCCCCAAGGAGACGCCCGACGTGCGCGCCGCGGCCGCACGCGGGCTCGGCCTCGTCGCATCGGCGAAGGGGCGCGCCGCGCTCGAGAAGGCCGCGAATGACCAGGAGCTCGTGGTCCGCACGGCCGTCGTCCGCGCGCTGCGCGGCGAAGGCG
>JALOPS010000057.1 GCA_025453745.1 Gemmatimonadaceae bacterium | reverse complement strand
TGCTGGTAGAACGTGCGCCGCGGCTGCGGTCTGAGCGTGCGCGTCGCCGAAGCGATGGCACGCAAGGGCTCCAGGTCCGCGTGGTCGCGATTCATGTCGCCGATCGGGGGGCGCTCGGCGCACCGTATCAGCAGCCCTCCGCGAATCGTGCGCGTTCGGATCGCCGACGGCAGGGCCGCGCGCAGCGCCGATGGGCCGCCGATCCTGGTCACAAGCCCTTCGCCCAGCACAGTCAACCAGTTCACGTTGGGCAGATGTCCTCGCGCATAGCGCGCGAGATCCGGTTCGAGGATGTCGAGTCCCTGCCATCGGAGCGCGCGCGCCTCAACGAAGTCGTCGGCATCGCTGGTGTACGAGCGCTGCAACTGGTTGAACGAATATCCGAATTGTGCGCTCTCGACGGGCGCCAGTTCCACCTGCGAGATCACCCACTCTTCCCATGCATCCGCGCCCACGCGGTCGAGATCCTCGAGTGGAAACTCGGCCACTACCATGTTGGTATTGTCCGGCCACGTCGGATCGGGCTCGTCGAGCCCCAGGTTGCCGCCATTGAGATGCCACCCGTATGGCCCTTCGGACTCCAGGACGTCGCCGGATCCCAGTTCGATATTGGCGTATTCATCGTCATGGGCTGCGATGCGATTGAGATCCCGTGTCAGCGCCGCCGGTGTGAATTTGCCCCACGCGTTGCCGCACCGCTGCGTGATCGCACCGGTGGGAATGATCGCGAAGTACTGATCCAGCAGCCCAGCCCGAGCCCCGGACGGACGATGGTGATGGTCCGGTCGACATGCGGCATGAACTCGGCGAGCGTCGCGCCCTCAGACAGACGGGACACCGGCGACGCCGGCGCACTCGCGGGCGGAGGAAAGGAGCTTGGCTTTGGCATCTGGACTGATCTCACCGGGCGAATTGCGTTGCATGTTTTCAATCAGGTCTTTCGTGCGCTGCTCCTGATTTGGCCCCCATCCCGTGACGTTGCCACCGTTCGAGTCGTACCCGGTCCCGATCGGGATACCCTTGGGGCAACTGAACTTGTACTCCAGAATGGTGTCAATGCGTCCCGCCGCGTCGCGCACGGCACCATCGGGGAAGATGTTGCCATTGATCAGCTTGCCGAGTTCTGCCGCCTTCGCGGCAAAGTGATCGATGGCGGCACCGATCGCGGCCTCGGCGGCCATCGAGATGCCTTCCTTGAGGATGGTCGCGGCAAGGCCTTTGGGGGTGATGCGCAACCACCACGGCATCTTGTCGGCAACTTCCTTGGCGTCGCGGACCGTCTGTAGCGCGTTGCGAGAGCCTTCCAGTGCCCCCTTGGCCTGCCGGTACTTCTGCACGTTGCGCGCATTCGTCGCCCGATCGAAATCGATCTTCTTGCCGGTCTTGTAGTTGTACCCCTTCTCCCCGTCGAGCTTGGGCGAGCCCCCGCGCGCGTTGTGGTCGCGCTTCTTGTCTTCCATGCACTTGTGCTTCTTCTGCCCGAGCGTCGCACACGTGTCGTTCGGTCCGGGCGAGATCTCCTTGTCGCAGTCGCACAACATCTGGCGCAGCTTCGGCAGCACCGACTGCAGCAGCCCGGCGGCGTTGACCGTGTTCGCCTTGTTGTGCCACATCTTGTCCGTCAGCCGGCACGCCCCCTTCCCCTCCAGCGTCACGTCGAACGAATACGTGATCCACGACGCCTCGTGCAGCACCGTCCCCGACTTCACGCCCCCCAGCGACCCCGGCGCATCGCCGATGCTCTTCGCAAACCGTGAGCCGTACTTCGCGCACATGGGCCCGCCGTCCGCCGTGATGCTCGTCGTCCCCTGCACCAGATCCCGCGAAAACGCGATGTTCGGATAGGGCAACGGCACCGCGTTGCCCGGGGTCTTGCAGACGTCCGGCAACGTCGCGCGCGAAATGCCACCGCTGCCGCGGTGACACAGACTCAGATCATTGATGTTGACGGTGACACGGCCCACGCGGAGCGCTCGCGAATCGTGAGGGTGGGTTCAGTCGAAGCGATGCAGCCAGTCGCGGGACTCTGCGGGGTCGAAGCCGCGGAACGCACCTGTGAACTCGGCCTGCACCGGACGCACGATCCGCGCGGCGTTGCGATAGTGCGCCGGCCACTGGTCGTAGTGCATGTCGCCAGCCTCGGGATGCGGCCCGGCTTGCAGAATGGCGCCGCCGGGGTACTCGTGCAGCAGCAGCCCCGCGGGCAGCGACGCGCGTATCGCATCCACGCCGCCGAGCGTCGCGAGCAGCGCATCCCCCAACACGGTCAGCCAGTTCACGCACCGAAGCCCTTTCTCCCAATCGGCCGTGGCGCTCGGTCGGTGCAGATCGAGACCCGGATGGCGCAAGAGCAACGCCCGTCGCGCCGGACCGGCGGCGGCATGGCGCCCTTCATCGAGTGGCGTGATGACGCCGAGCCCCGCTGTGCCGTGCATCGGCTTGAGCCAGGTGGCCCAGCGGCGCACCAGTGCGACGGGATCGACGTCCGGCCGCTCCATCGCAAAGAACGTCGCGGGAAACGTCGCGCCCAGAAAGCTCGTCTCAAGGCCGACCGGCCCGGTGCCGAGTGCTTCGAACTCGTACTCGCTCACCGTGTCGAAGCGCACGCCGCCGTGCGCCGTGATGAACCACACCCATCGCTCCGCTGGCTGCATCGACAGCCAGTGCGCGGGCGTCATCTCGGGCGTCATCGCCCGGTAGTGCTTCGTCTTCGGATCGACCATCCATCGGAGCCACTTCTGCGTGAGACCAAAGTAGTCGGCGTAGATGTCGTGACCGGCTTGGCGCTGCGGCGGCTCGATGCCATCCGTGAAGTTGAGCTCGACGCAGAAGCCGATGGTCAGCAAGGGCGACCCGGTCTCGTCCACCGGCACGGACTCGGCGAGGCGACGATACGTGTCGAACGAGGGGCTGGTCATATCGGGACGAGATTGCGCGGGGGAAAGAGCCGGGAGCCTTGCCAGACGATAAGCAACAGAATCAACGCGATGCCGGTCAGCCCGGTGACCTGCTCCCAGTACTTGAGGTCGAAGACCCCCGGTGCAGCAGGAACCGGCGACGGTGTGAGCGGAAACGGCGACGTGACGCGACGACGAGCAGCCTCCTCATTGAACTGCCGGACCAGCACTCTGCGGGGGTCCGGCTCCTGACACTGACACTCCCGTGGGCTCAGCTCAATCACCCGGTTCGGATCCCCACCGGCAATACGCGTGTAGGCGGCGATCTGCGCGGGATCGCGAGGCTGGTTGTTGAACTTGATCTCCACGACGGCCTTGAGGTTGGGTGCCGTGAGCGACCCCGCCGCGCCCGCTGCGCTCGCGTCGGGCGCGCGCGCGATGACCACATCGGGCACGCGCACCTGGTAGATGCCGCCATTCTGCGCCGCAGGACGAAGCCCCTCCGCTGCCATGCGACTGGGGAGATGCGCCGTGGGCTGCAGCGTGTTGCCGCCGGGCACGCGATGCAGCAACGGCGTGGGCGGCGACGTGGTCATGTTGTACGGAATCTCCGGGCGCATGCGCCCCGGCACCCCTTGTCCGTCGAGTCCTGCGTTCATGGTGCGGAGCGTGTTCTCCACGCACTGCTCCTTGAGCTCGGACGCTCCGGAAGCGGAGGTCGTGGGCGCTGCATCACAGGCGCAGATGATCACGCAGAGCGCCACCAGCTCCGGCCACGCCTCGAGCGGTGCCTGCATGAGCCCGGCGGCGTTGACCGTGTTCGCCTTGTTGTGCCACATCTTGTCCGTCAGCCGGCACGCCCCCTTCCCTTCCAGCGTCACGTCGAACGAATACGTGATCCACGACGCCTCGTGCAGCACCGTCCCCGACTTCACGCCCCCCAGCGACCCCGGTGCATCGCCGATGCTCTTCGCAAACCGTGAGCCGTACTTCGCGCACATGTGCCCGCCGTCCGCCGTGATGCTCGTCGTCCCCTGCACCAGATCCCGCGAAAACGCGATGTTCGGATAGGGCAACGGCACCGCATTGCCCGGCGTCTTGCACACGTCCGGCAACGTCGCGCGCGAAATGCCACCGCTGCCGCGGTGACACAGACTCAGCTCGTTGATGTTGACGGTGACCGTACCCATGCGTGCGCTCCTAAGCGGCGAGGGCGACAGGTGGCGCCAGCACCAGTGCCCCGCGCCCGGGGAGGGCGGCACTGCTTCCCGTCACCAGCACGGGGCGCGACGCGAGCCGGCCGCGCGCCCACGACACCAGTGGCTGCGCACAGGACAGAAAGACGGAGGCAGCCCCGAGATCGCCCCAACAGGCGGCGCCTGCACTGAATGCCGTCGGATCGACCAGTCGATCCGATACACGCGTCATGAGAAACGCGAACTCGTCGGCGCGATACGGCTCGCCGTTGAGATCGGTGTAGCAGTGCCCGAGTTGCTGCGCATCGGGCAGCACAGCGGCCGCGGCGCGACTGAGACCGTCGCCCGTGCACACGGAGGTGGTTCCCAGGCAATGCGCCTCCTCGGCGATGGCGATCGCCTGGAGCGACGCCTCGACGGGTATCGCGTGCTCGGCCATCCACGTGGTCGTGGCCAGCACGAGTGCGCCGGCGCCTTCGCCAGGCGTGAATCCCCACGATTGTGTCGTGGAGTGGAGTTGGTGTTGGGCGTCGAGGTGCTCGAGCAGATCGATGTCGATCCACGAGTCTGCGCCCACGACGATCGCGACATCGGCCGCGCCTCGCTCGAGGGCATCCATCGCCGAACGCAACGCCGTGAAGCCCGCGGCATGCCCCTCGGCGACGACGGCTCCGATGGTGATGCGGGATCCCGTGACCCGCGCGGCCGTGTGGGCGATCGTTTCGGCCCACGCCACGCGATCCGGAACGTCGGGAAACGCGGTCGAGCTCAGCGCGCAGTGTAGCTGGAGCCGCGTCGTGCGCGCGCGCAACGCCCGTTCGAGCGGTGCAGCCATCACCGCTGTCCGCACGCAGGCGTCAGCCAATGCCGTCGCACGCGCGTGCGCCGTCCGTGCATCGCGCAACCATGGTGCGGAGGCCAGCACCATGAACTCCCCGGCACGATCGCGCCATCGCGGATGTTCGCACGCCACGCTCAGCCCGGCGCGCGCCGCGCTGACCGATGCGGCGGCCGTCGCACCCGCGCCGGTCTGTGCCGCATGGGCGATGCATGCCATCGCGCCGGATGAACCCTCGTGCATTACACCGCGCTCGCGTGGCGCGCGCGCGCGCGGGAGATCCCCAGCGGAAGCCGCGCGCGCAACGACACCGTGCTCTCGCGCAAGCGATAGAGCGTGTGATGACAGGGCAACCGACTGACCCAGATCAGGGCGACTCGACGCACATCCGGTTCGACATAGATCGTGTGCACGCGTCCGCGATGACGTTCGCGCCCTGTGTCGAAGGCCGTGGTGCACAGCAGGTCGAGCGGCGGCAGTTGCACGGACCACTCCGGATCGGGCGTCAGATGGCGCAGAACCAGGACCTCATTGCCGCGAACGAAGTCGGGCAGTTGCTGACGCACCGGTGCGCACCGATTGGCTGCGAGCTGGAAATCGACGGGACGCAGCGGCCGTCGGGTACGCATCCAGGTGTCATCATGGGTGCCCGCCGCGCTCCGTCGCGGTTCCCAGTGACTCGGAATCGGTGCGACGCCCGCAGGGGGAATTGGCGTCCGAGACGTGGTCACCGGCGCATCGAGCTCTTCGAGATTGGGGACGGGAGTATCGGGCGCCGCAAACGCACCGGTCCCGATCGGATTGCGCTCATCGCGCCGCGAGGCATCGAGTGTGCCCCCCCACGCCCGGTCGTACGTCAGCGGCATCCGCTCGAACGGCTCCGGCGCCGATGGCACAAGGTCACGAATGCCGCGCCGCCAGCGCCGATCACCCACGACGCGCAGGTCGCGATGCCACGCACCGAGCGAGAGGCCTACTTCGAGCGACGGGACGGGACGACCTCGCGGCGCATACGCCGTTCCGTGCACGACGAGATCGGTGCCGCTCGTCTCGTCGATCAGGTCGGACTCGTAGCGCAAGCCGCTGTGTGCCGGATCGCCGAAGAACTCCGGTGCGAGCACGACCGGAGGCTGCTCCGCTGCCGGCACCAGGCTGCCGTCGGCGGCAACGTCGAACGTGGCACGCACCGCGACGACGAAGACCTCGGTCCCGTCGGCCGCTCGCGTGAAGGTCCGTTCCGCCGCGAAGGGCGTGTCGTTGCGCAGTTGCCACATGCGCCGCTCAATTGATCTGCACGGCACCACCGCGCAGGCGGTTGGTCCCGCGTGCGTGGCTGACGATATGCGTGCCGCGGATCCGCACGGTGCCGTCCGCCGTCAGGTGCAACATCGCGGCACCGCACTTGAGCAGCAGTTCGCGCTCCGCCACAAGTTCAATCCGCGCAGTGGGCACGGCGCATGCGCCCGCCGCCGACGGTCGCGCGATCAGGCCGAGCAGCACTGCCTCCTCCCACGCGCCGCGCGCGAAGGTGATGCACGCCTCGCGACCGACGTCCTCGGCGGTGATGGCCACCAGCGCCGTCTGCACGCGCAACGCCGGGGTTCCGCCGTACGCCGCGACGTCGACGATCGCGTCCCCGTCGACGACACCGCAGATCGTGCAGATGAGGACGCCGGCCGGCGCGCCTGCGGGGGACACGTCCGCCTCGAGGACGCGCTCGAGCACATCGTCGGCAGGCGATGCGCGGTGCGAGGCGGGTGAACTCGCCGGTGTACGCATCAGCCGTTGTTCTTGATCAGCCGCGCGATGTGCGCGATGTTGCCGCCCGCCTTGACCTGGGTGTGCTCGGAGCTGTCGGTCATGATCGTCTTCCCCTTGAGCACGATCGTGCCATCGGCCTTCATCAGCAGGCTCGAAGCGCCCGTCTGCAACGTGATCTGCGTGCCGCTCGTGATCGTGATGTCCTGCTTCACGTCCACGGTCTGCGACTGCATCACCGTGGTCTTCATCCAGCCCCCGATGACCTCGTTGTAGAACAGCCCCACCGCCGTGTTGCGGAACCCGCCGATCGTGACCTCCTGCGCGGCACCCACGTTGATCATCTCGTTGATCCCGACGTTGTGGAAGCGCAGCAGGTTCACCGTCACGGTCTCCGTCCCGTGCACGTGCCGCGTGCGGTTGTTCTTCACCGTCAGCGTCTCGTCGTGCCCTACCGTCTCTTCCCGATCGTTCCCGATCGTGATCGTCTCGTTGCGCCCGACATCCTCCGTCTTGTCGTTCTCGACGACGATGTCCTCGTTCTTCTCCGCGTGGATGTAGAGCTGTTCCTCGCCCTTCTTGTCCTCCATGCGGATCTCGTTGAAGTTCGCGGGGCCCGCGCCCTTCGAACTCCGGCTCTTGATCCCGCTCTGCGTCGCGTTGGCGGGCAACCCGTACGGCACCGGCTGGTCGGCGTTGTACACGCGCCCCGTCACGATCGGCATGTCGGAATCCCCTTCGAGCCACTCGACGATCACTTCCTGTCCGATGCGCGGGATGTGCACCGCGCCCCAGTTCTTGCCGGCCCACGGACTCGACACGCGCACCCAGCAGGAGCTTTCGTCGTTCCGCTGGCTGCGATGATCCCAGTGGAAATGGAGCTTCACGCGGCCGAACTCGTCGGTCCAGATCTCCTCGCCCGGCGGCCCCACCACGATCGCCGTCTGCGATCCGCGCATCACCGGCTTGCGCGCCACGCGCGGCGCGCGGTACGGCACATCCGCCGGAATGGCGGTGATGGCGTTGCCATAGTCGAACGGCGCGTCCTCGTCGCGCAGATTGCCGCCACTTCCCGTGTGCGAGACGCCGACAATCAGGAACTGCCGGTTCACCGCGTCGCGCTCGTGGCCGGCAACCGTGATGCGAAGCCCGGGACGCAACGAACGCACGTTGCCTGCGCCCGAGACGATCACACGCGGGACCGTCGACTCCTCGAGCCGGATCCGCGCGTAGCGCGCACCGGCCTCCGGCGTCTCGAAGTGGGCGGGACCCTGATAATCGTAGACTTCCTCGGGCCCCGATCCGGCCCGCTGTGCACTGAGCGGCGTCGACGGCTGCTTGAAGTCGAACGTGGCCAGCCGCGTCCGCCCCGTGTGTACGTCCGCACGCCGATAGAGCGACGTCAGCACATCCTCGCCCATGAACGCACCCGCTTGCGTCACCACGCGCACCGGCAGCGCATGCTCGGGCGTCGTGGAGTTCGCGTCGGCCAGCACCAGCTTCTCCCGGTCACCCTCATGGTCGAACCAGTACCAGATCCCCTCTTCCTCCATCAACCGTGCGACGAAGTTGAGGTGCGTCTCCCGATACTGGACCACGAAGCGCCGCGGCTCGTACGTGCCCGTGCACTTGTCCTCGAAGTCGGTGCCCGCGCTCCATCCCAGTTCGGTGAACGTCTTCGCGATGATCTGCCGGACGGTCTCCCGCTGGAAGATGCGGCAGTCCGTCGAGAGCTCGAGCAGCGACAGCCACGGCACCAGCGTCACCCGATAGGCCGTGAAGCCGTCGGCCGATCCCATCTGATGGAACGACGCCACGCGCCCGTGGAACTTGCGCGTCACACCGCTCCCCGCATCGAGCAGCAACGTCATCCGCGTCCGCAGTGCCGACTCGGCGTCCAGATCATGCTCGCGCGCGAGGACCTCCACCGTCACCTCGTAGCCGGTCGACAGCGACTCGGTGCAGGTGAAGACACGCGGCAGGAGCGAGGTCCCGAAGCATTCGCTCTCCATGCGCAACGGACGTTGCGCGACATCGAGCGAGGGAAGCAGAGCAGCAAGCAGCGACGCCGTCATGGATGCAACCTCTCGGACACGGACAGGGCGCGCGGGGACCGACGGCGTGTCATGACACGCCTCCTGGGGCCTTCGACGCCACGGGGCGTGGACCCAGCCAGCGCGCGAGTCGCGACTGCGCGCGCACCCGCACGACCGACGCCAGGTCGGCAAACGGCACGGGCGTGCCGAGCGCCTGCTCCGCGCGGCGCAGCCCGAGCAGCACGTAGAACGCACGCGCTTCGTGATACGTGAGCCGAAGGAGCAGCGCGAGCACGAGAGGCGCGACCAGCAGCGCGCCGCGCGCCCGCATCACGGTCGGGTCGACGCGCAACGCGGCTGCGAGGACGGGCAACATGCCGAGCGCCGCGTAGACCATCCACATCGCGGCCGGCGGTCCACCCGCGGGTTCCGCATCACCCGGCATGCGCCAGACGCGGTGGCGATGATCGACGATCGTGGCCACCATCGCATCGAGTGCCTTCGCATCCCGACGGCGCACCACCCACCAATGCGTCCACACCACTGCGCCGAGCACGGCGAGATACGCCGCGACGGCAGTCGGCACGAGTGCACGACCTCGCGCGGAGTCGGACACGATGACGAGCGGCAAGGTCCCCGCGGCAAGCGCACCACCATTCACGAAGAGCGCGATCCACAGCATGCCGCGTGCCGCAAGCAGGTCGCTCCAGCGGAACGTCGCACGCGCGGCCAGATGGCCGGCCAGCACGCCACCGACGACGAGCAGAAGCAACGCCCACCCGAGTCCAACCGGCACGCTCACCATCAGGAGCACCAGACCGAGCGCCGCCGGCGCGACGGCGAACGTCATGATCGGTCGCTGCAACAGATCAAGCGGATGCGTGATCTCGCGCGTCGCCATGTCTCAGCGCCCCACCAGACGACGCATGCCATCGGCTGCCGCTTCGTCCACCCTGAACGACGAGACCGCCACCTGCGCGAGATAGCCCACGCCAAACGACAGCGCCAACACCGTCACCCCACCGACGGCCAAGGGCGCCAGCAGGAGCCCGACCGCGGCACCCGCCGCGAACCCGGCCAGGTTGCTGGTCTGGCTCCTCGCCTGCCGCACGAGAAACTCCCGCCCATCGAACACGCCATGACGGCTGGAGGCCGCCGCATCGACCGCGATCGACGGCACGAACGCCAGCACGGGTCCCATGCCCGGACGTGCCAGTTGACCGAGTCGCTGCTGCCAGCGCTGCTCGATCACCGCATTGCTGGTCCGCACGAGAGACTCGGGCGAGAGATTCGACCCGAGTCGCTCGACGTGCCTGACGCTCCCGCGCAAGCGCTCGACGTCGCGCACGTTTGCCATGCGGGTGGGGAGCTCGCGCAACGTCATGCGAATGCGCACCTGCTGCACGTCGGGCGGAATCGGACGCCCTTGCGCGCGCAATCGTTCGCGCCGCCTGTGATTGGCGTCGTAGAGCTCGACGCCGGCGCCCGGCACGCGCGCCGAGGTCTGACGGCCGGACTCGATGAGCGCGCGCGCCGCATTCAGGCGGTCCGCATGGACGCCACCCGCGACACGCGCGTGCGCGATCTGGCCAGCCGAGTACACGGTGCCGCCGATGTTGCCCGTGCTGAACGCGGAGTCGATCCATGGATTGCCCGACCCGTCGAACGCCAGGTTCATCAGCGTTTCCGAGAGCGGACGCGGTAGCGGACGCAATGGCCCCGTTGCCGGACCGATCGTCGTCGTCGGGGGCGCCGCCGACGGCGCCGGGCAGGAGTTCAGCCACTGGCCGTAGAGCAATCGACTCGCCGGATCGCTCGCCGCACGCTCGAGGAGTACGCGCGCGACGGGATCATCCAGGCCGAAGTCGAGATCGCGCAGCATGATGGTCGGCGCGATCACCGACGGGGCATGCGTGGCGCCCGGCCGTTGCCACACGCGCGTCGACGTCGCATCCGGTGCAATGGCGCCGCGACGCAATTCCTGCGTGTACTGCAACAGATCGCGCATCGCCTGCTGTTCGGCCGCCGTCCGTACCTGACGATCGCTCATGCGCTTCCCTCGGCGACGTCGAACGCACTCCACACGGTCAGCGGTAGCAGGCACCGACGCACGGTGAGACGCCGAACGCCCGCGGTACGGGCCCGGTGAGGTCGACGGCTTCGCCAACCTCGGCCTTCTATATAGACGTGTCCGCCGAAGGGGCGGCAGTCGCCGAGGTGTCGCAGGTCACACATGAGACAACGTGCTCCCGGCGCCCTCCGACGCCACGCGGGTCGCTGCGCCGAGCGGCAGCGTCACCTCGACCGCATCCATCGTGCGCGCACGCGTCGTCACCCACGTCGTCCAGCCGAGCTGCACCGTCTCATCATCCGGTTCGAGCACCGCGCCCGGCACGGACTCGCGCGCCAGCACGAGATGCACGTCGGCCTCCACGCTGTCGTCCACGTACGCCCGCACGAGCCCCGCCAGCGCATCGGCCGCGTCGCCACCGGGGAGGAAGCGTCGATACGTCGCGAAGTCCACCGGCCCCACATCGATCGTCACCTTTGCCGAGGGATCAAAGACACAATCCCCCACCAACGTGCCGGCACCGAGCGTCAGTGCGTCATCGCCGTCGATCGCGGTGCGATCGGCATCGGCCAGCAGGTAGTGCGCGCCCGTGAACTGCCGCACGGTCACCGGAACATCGAAGTAGTCGGCGAGACACTGCTCGAGCCCCACGGCACTCCGCACCTGCGGTACGAAGAGCGCCGCGTACGACAGCACCGACTCCGCCGGGATGGGCAGCCCCTGCCGCGCGCGCGCATCCGGCGCTCCGAGGAGCGCACAAACGGTGCGACCGAGCAGATCCGCCGTGCTCCCCGTTGGCCGCGCGCGTGCCGCTGCGCGCACGAAGAGACTCAGCGTGCGATGGTGCAGCAGATCGAGGAAGTCGCGCAGCGCGTCGTCACCCTCGGCACTCCGATCGCGCACCTCTTCGGAGTAGTGCCAGGGCAACGTGGCCATCGGCCCGGTGAGCCCCGGGAGATGCACCTGCACTTCGTACGGCGCACGCACATCGTCGCGCGAGACGGCGCGCACTTCGCCCGGCGGAAAGGTGATCGACGGGGGAATGCGCAGGCGCGCCACCTCGTCCATCGGCGACGTGCCCTCGCCGACGCGCGCGCGCTCGGGGTGCAGTCGCTCGAGCAGGAGCGCCAGCGGCACCACATCGAAGTCTTCCGCGTCGGAGAGATCGGGCAGTGGCGTGTCCGGCAGCGGCGACGAGCGCGCGACCGACGTCGCGCCCGTCACCACTTCGACGGTCGTTACCGCACTCACGCGAGCGGCTTCCATCCCGCCCTCGGTGGCCAGGCGGCCAGTGGCTGCGTCCGCCCGCGTGCCGTTGCGGTCACCTGCGTGAAGCTGTTCACGCTGACATACAGACCGAGGAACCGCTCCAGCACCGCCGCGAAGAGGTAGGCACTCGCGCCGGTGAACGCGGATTCGTCGAGGTCGAGCGTCACGCGCCGCCCGCGCACGTAACCCACATCGAGCCCCTGCGCGATCCGCGCGTGCGCGGCATGACTCTCCACACCGAGCAGTGCGCCGACCTGCTGCGAGGCCGCGGCACTCGGCCGATGCACGTGCATCTCGAGCAGCGCGCGGAGCGCCGCTGGCCCGTCGTCGATCAGCGACACGTGCGCGAGCGACAGCGCCGAGGCGAGTCGCCACAGATGCGCGCCTCGTGCCGCGGCTGGCGCCGGCGCCGTGGGCAGCACGAGCGCACGAATCCCCGCGATCGGCGCGCCACCGGACACCAGGAAGTCACGCCCGTCGCCGAGCAGTTCGAGGCGATGCGGCAAGTCGCCGTTGGTGCACGTCAGCCGCGCGGTGAGCGCCGCCGCCGAGGGGCGCACGGGGCGCGCATCGCGATCGGCGAAGGTCAGCCACACGTCACCGCCGCCCATCGGCCGAAGTGGCGCGTGCCGACGCGAGGCGAGCCAGTAACTCTCGTCTCCCTGCGGCGCGAGCTCGCCGTGCCGATGCAGGTGCAGCGGGCGAAAGCGCCGCGGTGTCTGCTGCGACGGCTCCACCGCCACGACCTCATCGACCGAGAAGACCTCCAGGTGCTCGCGCTGATACGTGTCGGGCACGACGCGGAACGACAGCCGCTGTGGCGTCACCACGATCGGTTCGGACGCCTGCGGAAAGAGATTGACGATCGGCGTGCAGCCGAGGGCGACATGCTCCGCGCGCAGCTCGCGCTCGAGCAGGGTGCGCCACTCCTCGCGCGGCAACCGATCGATCACGAACGTCAGCGCCACGCGTGTCCCCATCGCCTCGCGGGCGACGAGATCGAGCCCCGAGACATCCACCCCGAAGAACTTCTCGGGCAGCGCGAAGTAGTCGCGCAGCAACTCGTAGCCCACGAGCGCGCGCCGTGTGGTGGGGAGCATCGTCTCGTCGGCGCCAAAGCCGATGGGCGAGAAGCGCGATCGCTCGAGCACATGATAGACCGGATCGATCGCCGTGGCATCGTTCACGAGGACCCGCACGCAGCGCGCGTGGACCAACTCGTAGAGCGTTGCGGCGACGCGCGGATCGCCGGTGAAGTGCAATCGCAGCCGGTCGAGCGGCAGGCGACTGAACGTCAGCCCCGGCACACCGGTCTCGAGCACCACACGCACGGCACCCGTGCGTGCGTCGCCACGCGACGGTCCGGGAATGCGGTCGGCCGGCAGCCACTCGACCGCTTGGACGGTGATGGGCCAGAGCGTGACGTCGGCGCACGTGCGGAATCGGCAGGTCACACCGTGCGAGGCGCGCGTGTAGAGTGCCGTGCCGCGCGGCACCGCGTATCCGCTCAGCAACTGCCCCTGTTCCACGTCCGGCTGGAGCGCGACCAGCGCCATGCTCGGCAGCGGACGCGTGGCGTTCGGATGCACCAGATCGAGCAGGGCCTGCGCAATCTCCGGCACATCGTCGTCGATGCGCTTGTGCACCCGCGCCGTGAGAAACGCGAGCCCTTCGAGGAGCCGCTCGACGTGCGGATCTTCGCAGCGTGTGGGCTCGAGTTGCAGCCGCGCGGCCACCTTGGGATACTGCCGTGCGAACTCGCTCCCGCTGCGCCGGAGATAGGCGAGCTCCCGCTCGTAGTACTCGAGGACGTCGTCACGCATGCGCCGCGACCTCCGTGACCTGCCACTGCTGGTCCCCGGGCACGAGCGAGGTGTCGAACGCCACCGGCACGGTCCAGTCTTCCACGCGCAGCATCGCCGAGACGCCAAAGCGGAAGCGGCGCGGGATCGTCTCCTCGCGCGCGATCGGCCGCACGCGCACCTGCGAGAGCCGCGGCTCGAAGAGTGTCAGTGCCTTCTCGATCCAGCGGGCGAGCTGCATCGGCGTGTCGATACCGTCGGCCGGCAGCGCGGTGAAGTCGGGCAATCCGAAGCAGAACGCCGAGGCATGCACTTCCGGATACGCGACCGCGTCGAGCGCATGCACACGTCGGGTATTGAGCAGCCATTGCACATCGCGCACGACCTGCGCGCGATACTGCTCCATCGCGCGCGCCTGTTCGAAGCGGGGCACGAGCTCGCGGCGCGGCGTGGTGACCGATCGCGCCTCCTGGCGCAGGCGATCGAACACCGACGGCAAGGGGAGCGCGCGCGCGGGCTCGCTCATGTCGCCGCACTCCCGGCGAGATCGATGGCGCGGGCCGGGTCGAGCAGACAGAGCCGCTCGTGCAGTTGCGTGCGGAGCGCGGCGTCCTGATCGAGCTGCGTGAGCGCGCGGTGCAGCAGCGCGATCGGTGCAGCAATCACGGATGGATGCTCCCACGTCTCGAGCTGCTGCTGCTCGATCTGGCGGACGAGCTGCTGCAACAGCGGCAGCGCGACGGCCGGCTGTCCGGCATCGATGAGCACGGTGGCCAGACGCGTGCGGCGCAGGAAGCGCTCACGCAGACTCGTCGCCCCTTCGATGTCCGCCGAGAGCAGCGCGATCGCGCGCGCGGTGCGTCCGAGGCGCGCCTCGCGCAGCGCCGTGTCGTAGACGGCAGCGGCCACATCGCCCTCGGACGACGGGCGGGGGTCGCCCGACCCGACGCGCGCCGTCAGCCACTCGCGCGTTTCGGTCGAGGCGCATGGCGTATCGTCGAGCAGCGTGGCGTCGAGCAACAGTGGATACTCGCTGAGCAATGCGCGAGTCGCCGACTGCACCGCATGCGCCACGCGTGCGGCACCGGTGCCGAGGTGTGCACACGCGGTCACCGTGTAGCGCTGCAGGTCGAGCCATCCGCGACCCGCCGGCGTGGCCATCGCCCGCTCGCTCTCTTCGAGCAGTGTGCCCCACTCCTGCGAGAGCGCAAGCTGCTTGAGTCGGGTGCGCACCGCGCCCGAGGGCGGTTCGAGCCGGCTGGCCGCAAAGCCATCGCGACCATGCAGCTCGCCCCAGCGAATGGCGCGCAGCACGAGGTAGGGCACCGGATCGTGCGCATTGGCAGCACGCAGCGCGTGCGCGGCCGCCACGGCGTGCAGCGCTGCGCGGCCATCGGCCGGCAGGGCTGCGGCGTCACCGAGCGCGGCGAGCGTGATCGCGTCGGTGGCCACGCTGGTAGCGCTCGCCGTGCCGGCGTCGGGGAGCGTGACCTCCACTGTGGGCGGCGGATCGGGCTCTTCCTCCCGCTTGCGCTCGACGAAGCGCTGCACGAGCGCGTCCACATCATCCATCGCGCGCGCGAGATCGCTGAAGCCCGGCGCGTCGCGCATGCCGGCGAAGCGCTCTTCCGAGCGCGCGCGCAGCCGCTCGAGTGCCGACTTCGCGTCGGCGAGATCGCGCGCGAGCTGTTCCATCCACGCGCGCGGCGTCGCGCGCAGCGCGGCGTCGAAGGTCTCCGGCGCAAGCTTGCCGTCAGCGAGCATGCGCTCGCGCGACTTGGCCAGCGCGGGCTGCCCTTCCGTGTCCTTTTCGAGCGGCACCTCGCGTGAGGCGCGATAGGCGAAGAGTCCGTGCCCCTGCGCCGTCAGCGGAATGGTGCCGAGATGGACCGCAAACGGCGGATACGCCCCGATCCGTTCGAGCGGTGCCGCGCGCGCACCGAGATCACCGTCGTCCACGCGCGGATGCACCGTGTCCCAGTGCGCGTCGAGCAGGTGCTCGAGCAGCACGAGCCCATCGCGCAGCCCTGCGAAGCCATGCGTGCGCACGAGCCCCTCGACGAGCAACCCCGCGATGCGCAGATCGCGCGAGCGCGTGCGCAACGTCTCGGAGGCGAGCTGCACGACGCGCGCGAGATCCGCACGCTTGCGCGGGCGTGTCCACGCGCCCTGCGCGGCGGTGTCGTCTTCGCGCAGTGCTTCGAGCATTTCGTCGAACACGGGATCGTAGCGGAGGTCGGGCCCCGCGCCATCCCCGTGATCGAGCGGCACGGCCAGCTCGGCGAGCAGCGTCGTCACGGTCATCCCCGGGTGAGCGTCGCAGGAGCATCCCGCGCGGCGCGATGCACGCACGGGGAGAGACAGCGGCGGCCCGGCGCCACGCGCCGAGCCGTGTCAGATGGGAGACGATCGCGGGTGCGGGCAGCGCGCCCGCGATCGTCCGGTCGACCGCTTACGCGGCCTTGACCTTCTTCTGGTCCCAGGCGCCCACGACCGGGCTGTCCTTCGACCCATCGATCTTCTGCGGCGTGTAGACGATCTCGGCACGGCCGTAGGTGAACTGCACCTCTTCGAGCGGCGTGTCGTTGTTGTCGCCCGAGCGCCCCGCCCAACGGACGGATTCGATGAACACGTCGCTGAACTTGTAGACCAGGTAGTCGACCGCCGACTCGCCGCCCGCCTTGTGCAGCGTCACGGTGGCCTTCGGGAAGTGGCGCCCCGTGCAGCACGCCTGATAGAGCACCGGACTCGACTTGTCCGTGCGCTTCGTGAACGAGAACGGCGTCACCGAGACTTTGCCCTGACCGCCGCCGCCGCCGATGCCGATCGTCGACGGATTCGTTGCGCCGAGGTCGAACGCGATCATCTCGATCTTCCCTTCGAAGCCTTCACGCGTGGCTTCGCTGGTGACCCCCTCGATGTCCAGAAATGCATCATACGCCATTGGTCCCTTCCTCCGAGCTGGTGGTGGTGCGATGGGGAGACGTGCCGGGCGCGACTCCGGCTGGTGCGCGGGTTACCGGGTCGCGGGCTGGGGGAGTTCCGCCACCAGGCGCAGGGCCACGGTGAGCTCGTCGAGCTGGAAATGCGGACGCAGGAACGCGACCGCACGCAGCACGCCGGGCTTGCCGGGCACCTCTTCGACATCGACGCGCGCTTCCTTGAGCGGGCGCTTGGCCTTCACTTCCTGCGTCGCGTCGTCGTTGGAGACGACGTAGTTCTGGATCCAGTTGTTGAG
>JALOPS010000329.1 GCA_025453745.1 Gemmatimonadaceae bacterium | reverse complement strand
GCCGTCGGATCGAAGCCGGCATATCCGCTCGTGGGTCCGGCCGCGAGGTGCGCCGCGGCGCCCTCGGTCTGTTGGTGCAGGAGCTCCCGCCATCCCAGCTCGGTGAAGTAGGCCGGGGTCGTGGGCACGTCGTCGGCGGACACGGGCAGCGTCGTCATTCGTGGAAAGATACCATCCCGCCGCGTACGTTTCCCCCGTGACCAGCGACGACGGCATCATTCGCCCGCCCGCGCCGCCGCCGGCGACGACCCGGCGCGCACGCCGCTGGTGGGAGCCGCTGCTGCTCGCGGCGGTGTTCTTCGGCATGGCCGGCATCGGCGGCGCACTGTCGGCGTGGTTCCTCGTCTGTCGTGGTGACGCGTGCCCGTCGGTCGCGGCGCTCGGGGGGTACGTGCCCCGGCAGACCTCCAAGCTCTTCGCCGCCGACGGGCGCTTCATCGCGGAGCTGGGCCTCGAACGTCGCACGCTCGTACCGCTCGCGGAGGTGCCCAAGGTCGTCACCGACGCGTTCCTGCTCACCGAAGACAAGCGGTTCTATTCGCACAGCGGCATCGACATCGTGCGCATCTTCGGGTCGGTGCTGACGAATCTGCGCTCGCTCGGCTTCGCGCAGGGGTTCTCGACCATCACGATGCAGCTCGCGCGCAACATCTTTCCCGAGCGCATCAGTCGCGAAAAGACGATCGTCCGCAAGCTCAAGGAGATGCGCGTCGCGCTCGAGATCGAAGCGAAGTACCCCAAGTCGCGCATCCTCGAGCTCTACCTCAACCAGATCTACCTCGGGCACGGCGCGTACGGTGTCGAGACGGCGGCGCAGCGCTACTTCGGCAAGAAGGTCAAGGAGCTCAATCTCGCCGAGGCCGCCACGCTCGCCGCGATTCCCAAGGCGCCTGGGCGCTACGACCCGCGTCGCTTTCCCGATCGCGCGATCCAGCGGCGCAACACCGTCATCGAGCTGATGCGCCGCGGCGGCGCCGTCTCCGACAACGAGGCGAGTCTCGCGAAGGCCTACCCGCTCTCCCTCGCACAGCGGAGCGAGTCGGGCGATGTGGCGCCCTACTTCGTGGAGTGGGTGCGCCAGCAACTCGATCAGAAGTTCGGCAAGTCGCTCTACGAACGCGGGCTCAAGGTCTTCACCTCGCTCGACGTGGACATGCAGTCGGCCGCCGAGCGTGCGCTCGAGGCGCAACTGCGGCAGGTCGAGAGCGGGAAGCTCGGTCCGTACAAGCACGCGACCTACGAGCAGTATCTCGCACGCAATGCGGCGGGCGACGACGCGCCGAGCGGCGCGAACTCGCCGTATCTCCAGGGCGCGTTCGTCGCGCTCGATCCGCGGACTGGGGGCGTGCGGGCGCTCGTGGGCGGGCGCGACTACGGCGACTCCAAGTTCAACCGTGCGACACAGGCACTCCGGCAGCCGGGTTCGACATTCAAGCCCATCGTCTACGCGCAGGCGCTCCGCAGCGGTCGCCCACCGTCGTACCCGGTGAGCGATGATCCGATCGAGATTCCCCAGGCCGACGGCACGGTGTGGACCCCGCAGAACTACGATCTCAAGTTCCAGGGCGGCATGTCGATGCGGCGCGGGCTCTTCCTCTCGCGCAACATGATCGCCATTCGCGTGGGGCAGGAGGTGGGGGTCGGCGATGTACGCCGGCTCGCGCGCGATCTTGGCATTTCGACACCGGTTCCGCCGTACCCGTCGGTGTTCATCGGCTCGGCAGACGTTTATCCGCTCGAGATGATCAACACGTACGCGGCCTTCGCGAATCTCGGGATGCGCACCGTGCCGCACGGCATCCTGCGCGTCGAGACCGCCGACGGACAGGTCGTCTGGAACCCCGAGTACGAGCGCAAGGCCGCCATGTCCACCGAGGAAGCGTGGCTGCTCGTCGACATGATGAAGGATGTCGTGCGGCGGGGCACCGCGTATCGCGCCGTCACCGGCGCCGGCTTCGACGTGCCGAGCGGCGGCAAGACCGGGACGACCAACGACGGTGCCGACGTGTGGTACATCGGTTTCACTGCCGACCTGGTCGCCGGCGTGTGGATGGGCTTCGACAAACCGCAGAAGATCAAGGAGAACGCGCAGGGAGGTGAGCTGGCCGCGCCTGCCTGGACCGCGTTCATGAAGGAGGTCTACTCGCGCAAGCCCGCGCCCCCCGACTGGCCGCGCCCCGATGGCATCCTCGTGCGCGAGATCGACGCGTCGAGCGGCATGCTGCCGGGTCCGCTGTGCGCTGGCGGCAAGACGTACAGCGAGTTCTTCGTCTCGGGCACCGAGCCCACGCAGCCTTGCGCCGCCGCACCGGTCGTGGACTCCGCGGCAGCGGTTCCACCTCCGCGCTGACACGCGAGGCGTGCGCACGACGCTCGAGGCACGATGGGTGGTGCCGATCGACGCACCGCCCATTCCCGACGGCGCGGTCGTCCTCGATGGCGACACCATCGAATGGGTGGGCGCCGCACGGCACGCACCACCCACGCCGCACACGGAATCGCTCGGCGAGGTGGTGCTCCTGCCGGGCCTTGTCAACGTCCACGCGCATCTCGACCTCACGGTCCTGCGCGGTTTTCTCGAACGGCTCGACTTCCGGGAGTGGATTCGCACGCTCACCGCTGCGCGCGCACAACTGACGACCGACGAATTCGAAGCCTCGGCGATCGTGGGCGTTGCCGAGGGGCTGTCGGCCGGCATCACCACCTTCGCTGACACCGCGCCCACCGACGCGGCGCTGCAGGCGATGGGGCGCATGGGGGTGCGCGGCATCGCGTATCTCGAAGTGTTCGGCCCCGATCCTGCGCACGCGCGTGACGCCGTGACCGAGCTCTCGCAGCGCGTGGACGCTGCGCGACGCGCACTGCCGCCGCGCGTGCGCGTGGGGGTCTCGCCGCACGCGCCGTACAGTGTGAGCGCCGCGCTCTTCGCGCGCACGGCGCACTACGCGCGCACCGAGCAGCTTCCCGTCGCCGTCCACATCGCCGAGAGCGAGGACGAGTCGCGGCTCGTGCAGCACGGAGACGGGCGTTGGGCGGAGTTCCTGCGCGGGCGGGGCCTGTCGGTCGCCCCACTCGCACGCTCCTCGATCGCGCTGCTCGACGCGACCGATGTGCTCGCGACGCGACCGCTGCTCATTCACGCCGTGCGCATCGACGAGCAGGATGCCCATCGCATTGCTGCGCATGGCGCGTCGATCGCGCACTGTCCGGTGTCCAACGCGAAGCTCGGTCACGGCATCGCCCCGCTCGATGTCATGTTGGCGTCCGACATCGCCGTGGGCCTCGGCAGCGATTCGGTTGCGAGCAACAACCAGATGGATCTGCTCACCGAGGCGCGCACGGCGGTGCTGATGCAGTGCGTACGGCGCGCGCGCGCAGATGCGCTCACCGGGCGAGACGCCCTGTATCTCGCCACGCTGGGCGGGGCGCGCGCGCTGGGGTGGGACGACCGGATCGGGTCGCTCACGCCGGGCAAGGCGGCCGATCTGGTGGCGTTCCCGCTCGACGATCTGCGCTCGTGCCCGACGGCCGGGCCCGAAGACGCGCTGATCTTCGCGATGCCGGGGGCGCGCGCGCGCGAGGTCTGGGTCGACGGCGTTCGCCTGGTGCAGGGCGGCGTCCACCCGCGCGTGGGTGAGGCGACCACGGTCGTCCAGGCGGCCGCAGACCGGCTGCAGCTATGGCGGGCCACGCGCGACCCCTGAGGTGCGGTGGTGGCGCGGCGGTGTCGCGACCAACTACCTTGCGACCGTAGACGTCACCAGCTCCAACACCATCTCGCATGTCCGCAGCCGCATCCGGCCGCACCGCGCTGATCTGGCGCGACGGCGAACTCGTGCCTTGGGACGAGGCCCGCATCCACGTGATGAGTCACGTGGTGCACTACGGGTCGAGCGTCTTCGAGGGGATGCGGGCGTACGAGACGCCGCAGGGGGGCGCGCTCTTTCGTGCGCGCGAACACATGCGGCGACTGCATGACTCGGCGCGCATCTACCGGATGCCGCTCAGGTGGTCGGCCGATGAGCTCGTGCAGGCGTCGATCGAAGCGATGCAGGCCAACGAGCTCAAGGCCTGCTATCTGCGCCCGATCGTGATTCGCACGGGGGAGGAGATGGGCGTCTTCGGCATGAATGCGCCCGTCGAGACCTTCATCATCTGCTGGCACTGGGGGCGCTATCTCGGCGAAGAGGCGCTGGCCAACGGGGTGGATGTCTGCATCTCGAGCTGGCGGCGTGCGGCACCGAGCACCTTTCCGGCGATGGCCAAGGCGGGCGGCAACTACCTGAATTCGCAGCTCGCCAAGATGGAGGCGCGGCTCGACGGGTTCAGCGAAGGGATCATGCTCGATGTCGACGGCCATGTCGCCGAAGGCAGCGGGGAAAACCTCTTCGTCGTGCGCGACGGTGTGCTCTTCACCGCGCCGCTCTCGGCGGGGATTCTGAGCGGGATCACGCGAGACTCGATTGTCACGATTGCGCGTGAGCTCGGTTACGAAGTGCAGGAGCGGCTGATGCCGCGGGAGTTCCTCTACGTCGCCGATGAGATCTTCTTTTCGGGGACGGCGGCGGAGATCACCCCCATTCGCTCGGTCGACCGGATCCCGGTC
>JALOPS010000056.1 GCA_025453745.1 Gemmatimonadaceae bacterium | reverse complement strand
ACATCACTTCTCTCCGGGGCCGCCATAGCGATGATTGGCGTGTGCGATTCGTCACCTCAACTCCCGCCAGCATGCTTCGCCCCGCTCTCCTCCGTCTCGCCGTGCTCGCCACGGTCGCGGTGTCCTCACCCGCCGCCGCGCAGATCACCGTGCAGTTCTTCAACGGGATCCCCGCCGCACCGCCGGCGCTCGGTGGGTCGTTTGGCGGGCTGACGGCCTTCTGCACGCGGACGATCTCGTCGATCCAGTTCACGAGCGTCACCGACTTCACGACGTTCGTGAGCAGCAATTGTCCGGGCGCGCCGGCCGGCTTCAACGGCTTCAGCTTTGGCGCGCGTTTCACCGGCGCCTTCACCGCCGCGAGCGCGGGCTCATTCACCTTCACGGGCTCGGCGGACGATGGCAATTCGTTCTGGATCGGCGGAACGAACTGGCGCTCGTCCTGGGGTGACCAGAGCGGGACGTACTCGTTCAACGCCACACTCGCCGCAGGGCCGGCGAACACGTTCCAGATCGACTACTACGCCAACTCGTTCGGCTTCTCGTTCCTGACGGTGAACCTGCCCACCGGCGTGACCTACACGCCGACGACGGTCATCCCCGAGCCGGGTGCGGTGCCGCTCGTGGCCACGGGGCTCGCGTTGCTGGTCGCCGCGCGTCGGCGGCGCAGGTAGCGCCGCGGGCGGGAACGCCGCGCGCGCGTGCGCGCCGGGCGGCGGTAGATTGCCACGGGCTCCGATGCACGCCGCATCGGGGCCCGCGTCATTTTCCGACCATGGCCACTGCGATTTCCGCATCACCCGGGAGCGAGCGCGACCGCCTCGCGCTCGTGCGCACCGACCTGCTGCGCTCGAGCGCATGGATCGACGGTGCGTGGATCGCCGGCGATCGCACGATCGAGGTACGCAACCCTGCCACCGGTGGCGTGCTGGGCACGGTGCCCGATCTGGGCGCCGAGGAGACGCGTCGCGCGGTGGCGGCGGCGGAGCGCGCGCTGCCGGAGTGGAAGGCGCGCACCGCGCGCGAACGCGGCGTGATCCTGATGCGGTGGCATGCGCTCGTGATCGCGCACATCGTGGACCTGGCGCGACTCCTCACCGCCGAACAGGGGAAACCCGTGGCCGAGGCCCGTGGGGAGATCGGCTACGGCGCGAGCTTTCTCGAGTGGTTTGCCGAGGAAGGGAAGCGCGCCTACGGCGAGATCATCCCCGGGCATCAGCGCGACAAGCGATTGATCGTGCTCGCCGAGCCGGTGGGCGTGGTCGGCGCGATCACGCCGTGGAACTTCCCGATGGCGATGATCACGCGCAAAGTGGCGCCCGCACTTGCGGCCGGTTGCACCGTGGTGCTCAAGCCGTCGGAGCTCACGCCGTACTCGGCGTTGGCACTCGCGGTGCTGGCGGAGGAGGCGGGGGTGCCCGCCGGTGTGTTCAACGTGGTGACGGGCGCACCGCACGCGATTGGCGAGGTGCTCACCACCGATCCGCGGGTGCGCAAGTTCACCTTCACCGGGTCGACCGCCGTGGGCAAGCTGCTTGCGGCGCGCTGCATGTCGACCGTCAAGCGCGTGTCGCTCGAACTCGGCGGCAATGCGCCCTTTCTCGTCTTCGACGATGCGGATGTGGCAGCCGCGGTCGACGGCATCATGACGAGCAAGTTCCGCAATGCGGGGCAGACGTGTGTGTCGGCCAATCGCATCTACGTGCAGCGCGGCGTGTACGACGCGGTCGCCGAGCGTCTGGCGACACGCGCGGGCGCGCTGCGGGTGGGCGATGGGCTGACGGGTGCGACGGATCATGGTCCGCTGATCAATGATGCCGCATTCGCGAAGGTCGCACGACATGTCGACGATGCGCTGGCTGCCGGCGCACGTGCGCTCACCGGTGGAGGGCGGCATGCGCTGGGCGGCACCTTCTTTGCCCCCACCGTGCTGGCTGATGTGCGCGCCGATGCCGTGCTCACGCGTGAAGAGACCTTTGGCCCAGTGGCCGCACTCATACCATTCGATACGGAAGCGGAAGCCATCGCGCTTGCGAATGCGAGCCCCGCGGGGCTCGCCGCGTATGCGTACACCAACGATCTCGCGCGGTCGTGGCGGCTGGCGCACGCGATCGACGTGGGGATGCTCGGGCTCAACAGCGGGATGGTGTCGAGTGAAGTCGCGCCCTTCGGTGGTACGAAGGAGTCGGGCATCGGCCGGGAAGGCTCGCGGCATGGTCTCGACGAGTTCCTCGAGCGACGGCTCGTGGTCATTGGCGGGGTGACGTCGTGACGGCACACGCAGACGCCGCGATGCTCACGTTCGACAACCGCTTCACGGCGGAACTTCCCGGCGACCCCGACACGTCGATCCGACCGCGCCAGGTGCTGGGTGCGCTCTGGTCACCCGTGGTGCCGACGCCTGTGGCCGCGCCCGCGCTGCTCGCGTGGTCACCGGAGTGTGCCGCGTTGCTCGGCCTCGCCGAGCGCGAGGTGACTGATTCCGCGTTCGTGGCGGCAATGGCGGGCAATGGGCTCTTGCCGGGGATGCGCCCCTATGCGGCCAACTACGGCGGGCACCAGTTCGGATCGTGGGCCGGGCAGCTTGGCGATGGGCGGGCGATCACGCTGGGCGAGACGGTCAATGCGCGCGGCGAACGATGGGAATTGCAGCTCAAGGGCGCAGGACCCACGCCGTACTCGCGCCGAGCGGATGGTCGCGCCGTGCTGCGCTCGTCGATCCGCGAGTTTCTCTGCAGCGAAGCGATGCACCATCTGGGCGTGCCCACCACGCGCGCGCTCACGCTCGTGGGGACGGGGGAGCCCGTGGTACGCGACATGTTCTACGACGGCAATCCGCGCGAAGAGCCCGGGGCGATCGTCTGTCGCGTGAGTCCGAGCTTCATCCGCTTTGGCAACTTCGAGCTGCTGGCCGCACGCGAGGCGCACGACCAGCTCGCGCAGCTCATGGACTTCACGATCGCCCGCGACTTTCCGCACCTGGAGGGGGAGCCATCGGTGCGGCGCACCGCATGGTTTCGCGAGGTGTGTGAGCGCACGGCGCGCATGGTGGTGCACTGGATGCGCGTGGGCTTCGTACACGGCGTGATGAACACCGACAACATGTCGATTCTCGGACTGACGATCGACTACGGCCCGTACGGGTGGCTCGAGGAGTTCGACCCGACATGGACGCCCAACACCACCGACGCGGTGGGGCGGCGCTATCGCTACGGACAGCAGCCCGCGGTCGCGCAGTGGAATCTCGCGCAGCTCGCCGAGGCGCTGGTCCCGGTGTTCGGTGACGTGGCACCGCTCGAAGCAGGGCTCGAGCGCTACCTCGTGGTGGCCAACGCGGAACTCGAGGCGATGAACTGCGGCAAGTTCGGCTTTGCCGAGTTCGGCGAGCGGGAGCGCACGCTCGTGCGCGAGGCGTACGCGCTGCTGCAGCGCACGCATCTGGACTACACGAATGCATTTCTGGCGCTGGGCGCGTTCGATGTGCACGCGGTGGCGCACGACACGACGCTGGACGCGCTGGCGGCCATCTCGTACGAGCGCGCGAACTTCGATGCCGCGCGCGAGGCGTGGAGCGCGTGGCTCACACGGTACGCGGCCGCCCTGATCGACGGCGCCGAGTCCGCACCAGCGCGCGTGGCACGCATGCGCGCCGCGAACCCCACGTATGTGTTGCGCAACTACCTGGCGCAGGAGGCGATCGACGCGGCCGAAGCCGGCGATGCGTCGCTCGTGCACACGCTGCTCGACGTGATGCGCCATCCGTACGCAGAGCGGCCGGGGCTCGAACGCTTCACGCGCAATCGTCCCGACTGGGCGCGCGAGAAGGCGGGCTGTTCGATGCTCTCGTGCAGTTCGTGATCAGGGCTCGGCGGTACGCGCTTCCCATCGATCGACGAGGAGCGCGGTACTCGCATAGCTCGTGACGTTGAGCGCGGTCTTCGCGATATCGGGTACGAGATCGAGCGCAATGAGGATGCCGAGGCCTTCAGGTGGGAGCCCCACGGCGGTGTAGAGCGGTGCCTGTACGAAGAAGCCGCCGCTCGGAATGCCCGGCGTGGTGAACGAGAGCGCCACCGAGCCGACGGCAAAGACGCTCCACGCCGTGGCGTCGAGCTCGACGCCGTAGAGCCGCGCGATGAGCATCGCACCAAATGGCCACGTCCACGGCGAGTTGGGCTTGAAGAGCGATGCGGCAATGGGGACCACCACACCGATCACCCGCTCGCGCACGCGGAGGGTGGTGCGCAGCGCGCTCAGCACGGCGGGCAGTGCGGCGAGTGACGAGCGCGTGGTGGCCGCGATGAGCAGCGCCGGTCCCAGTGCACGGGCGAGCGTGGCGACGGCACTCCTGGTGATCAGCGCGGTCACGAGCAGCAGCACGATCGCTGCGGTGCCTACCGTGGCTGTGGTCCAGAGCAGATAGCGCACCACCGCGCCGGCCGCAGGCAGGCCGATGGTAGCGCCGAGCGTCCACGCGAGGGCAAACACACCGACGGGCGCGAGGGCGAGTACCCAGCCGATGAGCACGAGCAGGACATCGGCCACGCCACGCGCGGCGCGCACCTGGGCCTCTCGCACGTCCGCGCGCACGCGGGTCAGCGCGAGCGCGTAGCATATCGAGACGACGACGAGCGGGAGCAATGCCCCATCGGCCATCGCGCGAAAGGGGTTTGCCGGCACGAGCGAGAGGACCCAGTCGCGCGCCGTCGCGCGCGTGAGGGTGCTGGCGTCGACGCCGGCCGCCGCCCGCAGTGCGGAGGTCGCCGCGGTGTCGAAGGCGAGTCCATCGAGTGCGCGCACCGCCAACGGCGTGGCGATGGCCGCACTGATGGTGAGGATCGCGAGGAACACCGCAAACGCGCGCGTGGTCAGGCGCCCGGCCTCGCGCGTGCTGGGTGCGCTGGCCACACCACTGATGGTCAACGCCATCAGTAGCGGGATGATCGGCAGGCGGATCGCATTGACCCAGAGCTGGCCGATCGGCTCGATCGCGCGCGTGACGGTCGGGACGTCGACCGCCACGCCGCCGGTGAGTCCGAGGACGAAGGCGAGCAGGACGCGAAGCGGGGGGCTCACCGCGATACCCGACGGAGCACGGCGGGAAGGTAGCGGAGTGATGGGCGCGTGGCGTCGAGGGGCGCCCAATCGTCCGAAGCACGATGCGCTCGCCCTCTCGTACTCCCGCGGTTGGCCTGGTACTCGAGCCCGTGGCATCGCTCGATACGATCCTTGGTGCCCTCTCGCACGCGCTCGATCTCACGGAGGGGGCGCCGTTCGGCCACTCGTTGCGCAGCGCAGCGAGCGGACTGCGGCTGGCGACCGAGCTTGGGCTCGATGATGCCGACCGGGTGGCGCTCTACTACGCGATCCTGCTCAAGGATGCCGGCTGTTCGAGCAACGCCGCTAAGGTCAGCGCGCTCTTCGGGTCGGACGACCGCGTGGTCAAGCCGCAGCTCAAGGTGCACGATGCACGGCAACGTGTGCGCATGGCGTGGCACACGTTTGCGGTGTCGTCGGTGGGGCAGCCGCTGCGCGTTCGCATGCGGACCCTGCTCGGTATCGCGCGCGGCGGACCAGTGACGCGCGAGTTGATCCAGATTCGCTGCGAGCGTGGGGCCGCAATCGCGCAGCGTCTCGGGTTCCCCACAGCGACGAGCGACGCCATCCGCGCGCTCGACGAGCATTGGGATGGACAGGGGCATCCGTCCGGATGCGCGGGCACCGACATTCCCGTCGGCGCGCGGATCGCCAATCTCGCACAGACGCTCGAGGTGTTCTGCACGCACCACGGCAGCGAGGCGGCACTGCGTGTTGCACGTGAGCGCCGGGCGCGCTGGTTCGATCCACATCTGGTGGACTGCGTGCTGCGCTGGCGAACAGACCGGGCGTGGTGGACGTCGCTCGCGGAGGCCGAGCCCACTGTGCTGCTGGCGCCATTCATCCCGCCGACGGCCCGGCACGCCGTCAGCGGCGCGGCGGTGGACACCATCGCCGAGGCCTTTGCCGACATCGTCGATGCGAAGTCGCCGTTCACGTATCGCCACTCCACCAACGTGGCGCTCTGGGCCGACCGCATCGCCATACGTCTCGGGGCCGACGCACGCACGCGCGACCGCGTGCGCCGGGCGGCGCTTTTGCACGACATCGGGAAACTCGGTGTCTCCAATCGCATTCTCGACAAGCCGGGTCGACTGGATCCCGACGAACGTGCCGCGATCGAACGTCATCCCCTCTTCACCTTCGAGATCCTCTCGCGCGTCGCGGTGTTTGCCGACATCGCGGAACTCGCCGCGCTGCACCACGAGAAGCTCGACGGGACGGGCTATCCGTGGGGGCGAGGCGCCGACACGATCGAACGCTGGGCGCGCGTGCTGAGTGTCGCCGACGTGTTCGAAGCATTGACCGCGGACCGTCCGTATCGTGCCGGTCTCCCGCAAGCGGACGTCCTCGCGCGGCTCGAGGCCGATCGTGGACGGCACTTCGATGGCGACGTGCTGGACGCGCTCGCCGCCGTGCTCGCCGAGCACCACGAGCAGCCCGACATCCGCGCGGCGTAGCGCGCTACTTCTTCGCCTCGCGCCAGGGAGCGAACTCGTCGGCAATCCGCCGCACGAGTCCGTTGTCGAGCTTGATTCGCGTGCGCTTGCCGTTGGTGGTCACGCTGAGTTCGAGCGAACCCGCTGCACCGCCGTCGCCACCGAACGCATCGGCAGGCACGGCAAAGACCACCTGATTGGCGACCGTCTTGCCGGCCTGCGTGACCCCATCCTCGTTCACCACGGCGGGAATCCGGTCCATGTCACTCGCGGCGACGGGCGTGCCATTCCGGAGCAGTTGTACGCTGGACACATCACCCTTGGTGAGATCGGGCGCGTCTTCCGGGGCAAAGCGCGGGAAGGCCACATCCACTGGCGCCACTTCGATCACCACAACCGGGCGACGGCCGGTGAGCGTGCGCTGCCACCCCACCCATGCCTCGATCGGATCGACGACGTCGTAGGGGATGCCCAGATCGGCGCGGGGATTGCTGCGCTTCCACGCGGAGCCCTGGCGCGCGCGCCAGGCGAGCACCGTGGGCGTCATGAGCAGCGCGCGCACGTTGCCAGCGCGTGCGGTGTGCGCGCGATAGTCGGGCGCTGCCCCGGCGAAGGCGCTGCGAATGGCGTCTTCAGGAAATGTCGATGGCAGACCGCCCGAGGGCGCCACCGACGGCGGCGGCGCGGCAGGAGTCGCACGCACCGAATCTGCCGTGCGCGTGCCGCGCGCGACTGGTGCGGTCTTCCCCGATGCGGCGATCGCGAGCGTATCGGTCTTCTTCCTGTCGGTCGTTGGCGCCGCGACGGGTGCCACCGTCGCGGACTCCGCTGGCGGTGGTGCAGCGGCGACCGATGGCGTCACAACCGAGTCGGTGCGGGCCGATGGCGCACCGCCGTCGGTCGTCACGGTGCCTGCATCATCCTTGCCGCCGCGCATGACGAGCACCGCGACCAATGCAAGCGCGACCAGCGCACCACCGGCGATGAGCGGTGTGCGATTGGGACGAGCGCCCGACGGTGCATCGGTGGCGATCGCTTCGTCCGTCACCGTCACGGTCGCGCGCTGTGTCGAGGCGCTCCCGGTGTACGCCGCGCCTTCCCCGGACGGGGCCGCGACCGGAGGAAAGGCGCCGCTCGCTGCCCCCGTGGGGCGAATGGCGGGCCCTTCGCCCGACGGCGCGCGCACGCGACGCCGCTCGGATTCCGGCGGGAGCGGTGTGGCGTGCTGCGGTGTCGCGGGTGTGGCAATGGCCACGTCACCACCGTGCGGCGTCTTCGCGGCAACGCTCATGATCCGCGCTTCGAGGGCGCGACGGTAGAGCGCCGCGGTCTGCGATGGCGTCATCGCGCTGATCGCATTGCCCAACTCCGCGGCAAAGAGCTCGACGCTCACGAACCGCTCGTTGGGTTCGGGCGCGAGTGCACGATCGAAGACATCCTGCAGCGCTTCGGGCCAGCTCACGTCGTCCTTGGCCGACTGCAGCGTCTGCGGCCGGCTGGTCAGGCGTGCGATGAGACTCTCCTTGGAGCCCGCGTTCGGAAACGCGTCCTTCCCGGTGAGCGTCATGAACGCGACGAGCGCGAGCGAGTAGAGGTCGCTGCGCGCGTCGAGCGTTTCGCCGGCGATCTGCTCAGGGCTCATGTACTCCGGCGTACCGACGGCAAAGCCGGTGCGCGTGACGCGCGACTCGCCCGGGTCCATCGTGCGGGCGATGCCGAAGTCGACGAGCTTGACGTGGAACGTGCCGTCGCCGCGCCGCGACAGCATGATGTTGTCGGGCTTGAGATCGCGATGGAGAATGCCCTGCGCATGCGCGGCGCCGAGCGCGTCGGCGGCCTGTCCGATCACGTCGGCGGCGACATCGGGATGGAGCGCGAATTCGCGCTTGAGCTTGGCGGCGAGCGGCTCGCCGTCGATGAACTCCATCGCGAGGTAGACGAGCCCGTCGGCCGTTTCGCCGAAATCGTAGATCTGCGCTACGTTCGGATGCGAGATCTGGCTCGCATTCTCCGCTTCGCGCGTGAAGCGCTGCAGGGCATCGAGGTCGCCGACCAGCGCGGGGCGCAGCACCTTGATGGCGCTCTTGCGCTTCATGCGCACATGCTCGGCGAGCCAGACCTGCCCCATCCCCCCTTCGCCGAGGCGGGCGGTTACGCGGTAGCGCTCGGCGATGACCGACCCCACGAGGTCGCGGGAGCCGCCCGCGATGAGGCGCGTCCCGTCCTTTGCACAGAACGCGACGGACGCTTCATACTGCTCCCCGCAGCGGGGGCAGACCTTTGGCAGTTCACTCACGGGGGAGGAAAGTGCAGGGCAGTCGCCGGTCGGGCCAGTTCCCGTCCGGATTCGTGGGCATCGTGCGAGTCCGACGCCTGTGTAGCATACTGCATGCCGCGCATCACCTCCCCCTCACCGTCGATTCGCCGACTGCCCGTGCCCTCGCTCGTCCGCGTCATCCGTCGTTCGCGTGTCCTGGCCGCGCCACTCGCGGTACTGGCCGGCGGCGTGATGGTGGCCGGTTGCGGTGGCGCCAAGGCGACCCCGGCGCCCGCCCCTGCCGCGGCGTCTGCCTCGAGTGACGTGGCATCGCTGGCACTGGCCACTCGCGAGGCGTGTACGGCGCTCATCGAGCGCGAGGCGGCGCAGGTGGTGTCGTTCGCCACGTACAGCCGCCCCACCGATTCGCTGTGGGATGTGGGCGTGCGCATCCGCAAGGAGGGGCAGCTCACGCGAATCGGTTGCCGTTACGACGTGACCTCGTCGCGCGCGGTGCTCTACGATCCGGCATCGCCACCGCCGTTGCCGAGCGCGTCGGTGACGGCGGCAGCGCCTGCGAGCGCGGTCGCAGGACGTGCGGCGTCGCCCGCCGCGCCATCCGCAGCCGCGACACCCAGTGGGACGAGTGCCACAGGCGTCGGGTCCACTCCCCCGTCATCGTCGTCGGCCGCGCCCGCCCCAGCGCCGGCAGCGACCAAGCCCGCGTCGCCCGCGCCCGCGGCTCCACCAGAGCGCCGCCTCGCGCAGGATCTGAGCTGGGTCCCCGATACCGTGGCCCGCGCTGCAATGACGCGGACGCGCGATGGCTGTCTGGACGCCGCGAAGAAGCAGAAGCTCGACATCGAGGCGATCGACAGCTTTCAGCGTGAAGCCGGCAGCACCACGAAGTGGGAGGCCGCGCTGGTCTCCGTGCGTCGCAATCGCCGTACGACGTGGCAGTGCACCTTTGATCTGTCCACGAGCACGCCGACGTTGCGCGAGGTCAAGCCGGCGCGGTAGTCACTTCACGCGCGCGCCGCGCTTGATGACGAGCGGCACGTCGCGAAGCAGGGCGATGTCGTCGAGCACGTTGCCGCGCACGGCGATGATGTCGGCAACCTTGCCCACCGTCACCGTGCCGACCTCGCGCTCCACCCCCATCGCCACGGCAGGCCAGAAGGTGGCTGCGCGAATGGTGAGCATCGGGTCCATGCCGAGGTCGCGCACCCAGGTGCGCATCTCCTGCCAGGTGATCCCCGAGTGGAACGCGGCGGGGACGCCGGCATCGGTGCCGATGAGCAGTTGCACGCCCGCTTCGCGGAGTTGCTGGAACTTCCGCTGCAGAGTGTGTTTGCGGTACGGCATCGCGCGGTAGTACGTGAGCGTGTCGAGTCGCGCGAGCGACGCGCGGATGTCGCGCACGACGGAATCGGGGAGCCCTGCATGCCACGCGGGATCGTCGAGAAATTCCGGGTGCGCCGCGCGATCCTGATAGTGGTACAGGATGTCGATCGTGGGCGTCCAGAAGAGCGGTCCCTTGGCGCCCTGCGCCGTGCGCGCCTTGAGCAGGTCGATGACATCGGCCGGGTACTCGTTGGCGGTGGCCATGCCGGTGTGTTCGAAGTCGTCGACGCCGGCGGCGAGTCCGCGTCGCACCTCTTCGGGGCGGTGTGCGTGCGCGACGACCGGGAGACGATGTGCGTGCGCTTCGTCGACGACGGCGCGCACTTCCTCCATCGTCATCTCGTCCTGGTCGATGAGCTTGATGACCGTGACTCCCGCCTCGGCGAGGCGCTTGACCTTCGCGCGCGCGTCGGCAGCGCCATTGACCCCCCACCGGAAGTAGCCGGTGCCGGGGTAGGCCGCGTGCTGGATGAACGGGCCGGACGGATAGATCGTCGCGCCCAGCAGCGCTCCGCTGTCGATCTGTCGCTTGACCGCCATGATCGGCTCGAGCGGGGCGCCCAAGTCGCGCACGCTGGTGACGCCGGCCATGAGGAGTTGCTTCGCGGTGGCGGGGATGATCGTCCGCTCGAGGAGCGGCGGGTAGAGCGCATCCCAGTGCGGATAGTTGCCGTGCCCGGCGAGCATCAGATGGGCGTGCATTTCCCAGAGGCCGGGGAGCACGCTCATGCCTTCGGTCGAGATGACGCGATGTGTGGCCGGCACGGCGAGTTGACCGACCTGGCCGACGGCGGTGATGCGTTCGCCCTCGATGAGGATGACACTGTTGGCGAGGGGCGCGCCGCCGTAGCCGTCGATGAGCGTGCCGCCGACGAGCGCGAGTCGCGAGGGCTGTGCGGCGGCTGATGTCGCGAGCGCGAGGCACGCGGCGAGCGCCGCGGATGCTCGGCGTGGGACGCGCGGGGAAGGCATCGTCGCCGTCCGGGGCAGATGGGGAGGGAAGACTGTCGGAGCGACGGTACGTTCTCGTGGGGCAACTCGCTACCCGCCGTTCCCTGAGCGCAGCGAAGGGCCGCGCGAGGGCGCGGAGCGCCCTTCGCGGCCGTGTTCTTTCACCGCCACCCGTGCCCGGAACCCGCGCGGCGCGCGGGTCCGGCGGTGTTTCGACTGCGCGGTCGCTGTGCGACCGCTCCGCTCAACACACGGCACGCCGTTCCCTGAGCGGAGCGAAGGGCCTCGCGAGGGCGCGGAGCGCCCTTCGCGGCGGTCGTTCTTTCACCGCCACCGGGGCCCGGAACCCGCGCTTCGCGCGGGTCCGGCGGTGTTTCGACTGCGCGGTCGCTGTGCGACCGCTCCGCTCAACACACGGCAGTGCCGCGACCGCTCCGCTCAACATACGGCATGGGCCGCGAGCACCCCTCTCAACACACGGCGAGGGCCGCGACCGCCCCGCTCAACACACGGCGCTGCCCCCTCGATTGCGTTGCGCGCCCCGGGTGCCCAAGCTCCCGGCATCGCGGCGCGAGCCCGCACGCGCCCGCGCACACCCTCATCGCCTCACTGCCTCATGCTCCTGATCGCCCTGCTCGCCGCGCTGCAGCCGCCTCCGGCGGCACCCGCGCAGCCGCCCGCCACGCCGCTGCCGCGACCGGCGAAGATCGAGATCGCGCCGGCCAAGCCGGTGATGTACGCGCAGGACACGCTGCGGCTGAGCGCGCGAGTGCTCGATGCCGAGGGCAAGGTGATCCCGCAGGCAACCGTCCGCTGGATGCGCGCTGGTGGCGCATTCGAAGGGTCGGTGCGGCAGGACGGTCTCGTGGAATCGGGCGCGACGGGCACGATCCCCGTGGTCGCCGTGGCGACGGTGCAGGGGTATTCGCCGATCAACCAGCGCATCGAAGTGCAGATGGTCGCCGGACCGGCCGCGCGCATCGCGCTCACCGCGCCACCGAGCCGACTCGTCGTCGGGCAGCGGGTCCGGCTCGATGCCGCCGTCTTCAGCGCGGCCGGTGACAAGCGCGCTGAACGCGCGAAGTGGGGCTCGAGCAGTGCCGCCGTGGCGAGCGTGACGAGCGACGGCCTCGTGCAGGCGAAGGCGCCCGGTCGCGTCACGCTGACCGCCACCGCCGGACAGGCGTCGACCACGCACACCGTGCAGGTCGTCGCCAACACCATCGCGTCGCTCACCCTCACGCCAGCGACCACCGAAGCGCGCACGGGAGACGTGATCCGCTTCCAGCTCGCCGCCACGGATGGCGCTGGCCGCGCGATCGGCGGCCTGACGCCGACCTGGAGCTTCTCCCCCGGGCAGGGGCTCATCGAGCAGGATGGCGCCTTCGTTGGCTACGAGCCGGGGAGCTACACCGTCACCGCGTCACTCGGCACGCGGAGCGTCGATGCGATCGTCACGCTGCGTCGCCGCGACGTGCGGCGCGAAGCGCAAGTGGTGGGCCGCCTGCCGCGACAGCTCTTCACCACGGAAGAAGTGTGGCTGCACCCCACCAAGCCAATCGCCTATCTCGGTACGGGAAGCGGTGGGGATCGCATGTATGCGATCGACATCTCGAACCCGGCGTCCCCCGTTGTCACCGACTCCATCGTCGAGAACACGCGGCGCGTCAACGACATCATGACCACGCCGGACGGCGCGTATCTCGTCTTCACGCGCGAAGGGGCGGCCGATCGCAAGAATGGCATCGTGGTCGCCTCGCTCGCCGATCCGCTTCACCCGAAGAAGTGCGGCGACTTCACCGAAGGCGTCACGTCGGGCGTGCACTCCGCATTCGTCTACGCCCAGCCCAAGTTCGGCACGCACGTCTATCTCACGAATGACGGCACGGGCGCGTTCCACATCCTCGATCTCGCCGACCCGTGCCAGCCCAAGCAGGTCGCGATGTGGAAGACGCCGCGCCCCGAAGCGGGGCGCACGTTGCACGACGTGGATGTGCAGGACGGGATCGCGTACCTGAGCTACTGGAACGACGGGCTCGTGATTCTCGATGTGGGCAACGGGGTCAAGGGCGGCTCGCCGTCGAATCCGGTGCTCGTGTCGCAATACAAGTACGACCTCAACGATCTCTACCGGCAGGTCGAGGCTGCAGCGGGCCCCGGCTTCATTCGTGGCACGCACACGGCGTGGCGACACAAGAACTATGTGTTCATCGCCGATGAAGTCTTCCCCGCCGGGCCGGTCAAGGGCGCGCGCGACGCCTCGGCGTTCCGTGCGTACGGGCGCCTGCAGGTCATCGACATCTCGAAGGTCGAGGAGCCCAGGTCGGTCGCCTTCTACGAGCCCGAGTACGGCGGCGTGCACAACATCTGGATTGCCGGTGACACGCTGTACATGGGCGCCTACAACGCGGGCTTCCGCACCTTCGACATCTCCGGCGAATTGCGCGGCGACCTGCGCGCGCAGGAGCGCGAGATGGCGCACGTGAACACGGCCGACATGAACGGCAACGTGAAGAACGCGGCGATGACGTGGGGCGTGGTGGTGCGCGACGGGCTGGCGTACGTCAACGACATGTACAACGGCCTCTGGATCGTCCGGATGGAGCCGAAGAAGTCGCCCCCCGTCACGCCATAGCGGAGCGATGCACATGCTGCACACCGCGTGGGGCATCGCGTCGCTCGCGCTGACGACCTGTGTCGTCGCGTCGGTCGCTGGTGCCCAGGCCCCGGCGACCGCGCCGCCGCCGTGGCCGACGAAGAGCTATCGCGTACTGGTGGCCGCCGAAGCGGTCGATCAGATCGCGACGATTCGCCTGGGCCCCGACGGCGCGAAGGTCGAGCACACCACGCCGGTGGGGATGATGCTCGCCGACCCCGATGGGCCGCACGGCCTCGCCTTTTCGCCCGACGGGCAGTTCTACTACGTCTCCACGGCGCACGGCACACCGTACGGGTGGCTCTGGAAGTTCCGCGCGGCCGATGACAGCTACGTCGGCAAGGTGATGCTCGGCAACTTCCCGGCGACGCTGCAGCTGTCACCCGACTCGAAGTTCGCGTACGTCGTGAACTTCAACCTGCACGGCGAGATGGTGCCGAGCGATGTGTCGGTGGTGAGCACCGACGACATGACGGAGATCGCGCGCATTCCGACGTGTGCGATGCCGCATGGCTCCCGGCTCTCGCCCGACGGCCGCAAGCACTATTCCGCGTGCATGATGGGAGAGCTGCTCGTCGAGATCGACACGCGTGAACTCGGCGTGTCGCGGCACTTCCTGCTGACGAAGGGGAAGGAGCGGGGGATGCCGGGAGCGCCCGCCGCAATGTCCGCCGATGCGCACGCGGGGCACGACATGGGTGGGCACGGGCTCGAGGCGCCCAAGGCGGGTGATCCCTCGTGCAGTCCGACGTGGGCGCAGCCCTCGGCCGACGGCGCGACCGTCTGGGTGGCGTGCAACAAGACGAGCGATCTCGTGGAGATCGACGTGGCCTCGTGGACGATGCGCCGTCGCATCCCCGCGGGCGACGGCGTGTACAACCTCGCCGTCACGCGCGATGGCACCAAGCTCATCGCGAGCAACAAGCGGGGGCAGTCGGTCTCGGTGATCGACACGAAGAGTGGCAAGGAGCTCGTGCGACTGCCGACGCTGCGCAAGGTGGTGCATGGCATCGCCGTGTCGCCGGATGATCGGTATGCATTCGTGTCGGTCGAGGGGATCGGCAGTCAGCCCGGAACGGTCGAGATCATCGATCTGGTCCGGCTGGCGACGCTGGCGCGGGTCGACGTGGGGCCGATGGCCGGCGGAATCGATGTGGCGCCGGCGATGGAGAAATAGCGTCGCGTTGCTTTCGGGCGTCGCTGCCACGCGCGTGGCGGCGGCGCAGGACGTGGCGCGCGCTCCTGGCAGCAGTTCGCACGCCGCATCGCCGACGACCGTCATCCTCTACGGTCCTCCGACGGCCACGCTCGACATGTGGTCTGACCAGCTCTGGCTGCGCGTGCTCGATCGGTCGGGGTCCGTGGGCGGGCGCTTCAGCGATGCGGGTATCCTCCGGCGCTTCAATCGCCGCATCGGCCGCGTGTACACACTCGATCGACGCTCGCCGCGGCCGGAGCTGCTCGAGGACGTGGCGTTCACGACCGCCGCTCGGGGCGTGCGGCTCAGCACCGGAAGTGTGTCACGCCCCGAGTTGCAACTCCTGCTCGCCGCGAAGTTCGCCGACTCGCTGTCGCGGACGATGCAGTTCGCCACACGCGTGGACGTCGAGCAGTCGCCGGAAGCCGACCGCGCCCTGGTGCAGGTGGGGCTGACGCGCGGTGCGCGCGACCGGTCGCTCTCGCTCTCCGCAACGCTACCGCCGCGCAAGGGCGATGCCGACCTCCAGCTCACCGCGCGCTGGTCGACCTTCTCGTGGGTGGCGGAGGGGACGGTTGCGGCGCTCGATGTGGCCAACAACTACAACTATCCGTCACTCGCCGCGACGCGCGCGGCTGGTCTCGACACGATGGCGCGTGTGCCTGGGCGCCAGCCGATGGTGTGGCGTGGTCGTGCGCAGCGGCGTCTCATCAGGGGCTGGGGCGCCGAAGCGCATGGCATGCTGCTGCCGGCGCAGCGGCTCGACATCATCGATGTGCACACGCGGGCCACGGTCCGTCAGCAGGACGCGCTTGCGTCGGGCGGGCTGCTGCTGTCGCACGCACAGCGCAATCGCTGGGTGCCGACGATCGTGCTGTACGCCACGCGGGTGCACGCACACACCACCCGACGGGCCACTGACGGTCCAACGATCTCCACTCGTCGCGAAGACGAGTTCGAGACCGGGCTGCTGTTGTCGTACTATGTGGGGAACGGATGGAACACGACCGCGTCGATCGCGCAGGTGGCACGCCGGGAGCGGGTGACAGGCGTGACCGATCATCGTGATCGCGCGTGGGCCTGGCGGGCGCGAGTGCTGACTCCAGCCATCGTGGGGCTGCAACTCGGCGCACAGCTCCTCGGCGAGCAGCGGAGCGTGCGTGCGACCGGCGTCCCCGTGGCCGCGCGCGGGGCGCTCGACGTGCAATTGCTGCGCGCGATCCCGGAACTGGTGTATTCCGACGGTGGCACCACCGCCGCCTTCGGCATGCGCTTCGACAAGTCTCCGCGCGACCCATGGTTGCAGTGGATCGCCAATCCGGCCGGCTTCCAACTGCGGTTCGAGCGCACCTGGTGAAGCGTG
>JALOPS010000328.1 GCA_025453745.1 Gemmatimonadaceae bacterium | reverse complement strand
GGTGCTCCCCGACGGCTCACTGTTCGGCGAGGGCGTCAAGACGCGGCTCAAGGAAGCGCTGCTGGAGGAGTGCAACCTGCACACCATCGTGCGGCTCCCCAACAGCGTGTTCAAGCCCTACGCGAGTATTGGCACCAACCTGCTGTTCTTCGAGAAAGGCACGCCCACGCAGGACATCTGGTACTACGAGCACCGCGTGCCGGCGGGGCAGAAAGCGTACTCCATGACGAAGCCCATCCGCGTGGAGCATTTCGCCGGGTGCGTGGCGTGGTGGGGCGGCGCCGAGCGCGCCGGCCGCGTGGAGACCGAGCAGGCGTGGAAGGTGACTGCCGACGAGGTGAAGGCGCGCGGCTACAACCTGGACATCAAGAACCCGCACACCGTGGCGGACGACCATGGTGATCCGGTGGTGCTGCTGGCCGAGCTAGAGGCGGCAGAGGCGGAGACGGCGCGGCTGCGGGAGCAGCTCAAGGCGATTCTCGCTGAGGCGCTGACGCGATGAAGGCGGCGGAGCTGTTGGCGATGTACGAGCGGGTGGCGGATGCGCCGGATGCCGTCGCGAAGCTACGGCGGTTCGTGTTGGAGTTGGCGGTGCGGGGGCGTTTGGTGGAGCCCGTCGTAGAAGAGGCGCTTGTGGATTTGAGGCCCGATAGGGCGACCAATTGTCTGCATGAGCTGCCGCAGCATTGGCGTAACTCGAGCCTCGAAGCGCTCATCGCTGAAGACACCCGGAACGGACTTTCGCGGAAGCCCGATGATGCTCCGGACGGTGTGCCCATACTTCGCATCAGCGCTGGAACCGTACGCGCGGACGGGGTTGTTGCCGAGGAGGAGCACAAGCTCATTGGGCGAATCGAGGAAGTGACACGTGAGCAGTACTCGGTGCGACGTGGTGATCTATTGGCCTGCCGATTCAACGGCAACAAATCATTCGTCGGAAGGTTGACGATATTCAAGGACTACCTCGGATTGCGCCCGCTCTATCCGGATAAGTTGATTCGGGTAAGGGTTGATGCGAGTGCTGTGATCGCAGAGTTCGTGAGGCTCGCTGCCGATTCTGCCTACGTGAGATCTCAGATTGAAGCGCTGTGCGCCACGACTGTCGGTAACTGGGGCATCAGCGCGTCGAGTCTGAAGAAGGTCCGGTTTCCCGTTCCACCGCTCGCCGAGCAGCACCGCATCGTCGCGAAGGTCGACGAGCTGATGGCACTGTGCGACCAGCTCGAAGCCGCGCGCACGGAACGCGAGGCCACGCGCGACCGGCTCGCGGCGGCGAGTCTGGCGCGTCTCAATACCCCGGACCCGGACACGTTTCAGTCGGACGCGCGCTTCGCGCTCAACGTGCTTCCGGCGCTCAGCACGCGGCCCGAGCAGGTCAAGCAGCTTCGCCAGACGGTCCTCAATCTCGCGGTGCGCGGGAAGCTCGTGCCGCAAGACAATGGGGAAGAGTCAGCCGCAGTTCTATTGCAACGGTTGCGCGATTCGGCTAGCGAATCGGATAGGGTCAAAGGGAGTCGGAACCGGCAGGCGGACCTCTCGCCGCCCGTCAATCCTATCCCTTATGAGCTACCGCCGAATTGGGAATGCGCCTCATTCGCGAGGGTGGCGGTGATCCGGGCAAACCTTGTGGATCCTCGCGGCTTTCAGTCTTCGCCGCATATCGCCCCGGACAACATTGAAGCGGGCACCGGTAGGCTACTACCCTACGGTTCTGTTTCCATGTCCGGCGTATTCAGTGCCAAGCACCGTTTTCGCTCCGGAAGCTTGCTGTATTCCAAGATTCGACCGGCACTTGCCAAGGTGGTAATCGTTGACTTCGATGGGCTCTGCAGCGCTGATATGTATCCGATCGAACCGCTGATCGAACCGCGATACCTTCAACTTTTCATGCTGTCGCCGTTTTTTGTGCGTCAGTCTGTTGCGGAGGACAATCGCGTGGCTATGCCGAAGATCAATCAAGAGACTCTCTCACGGCTTTCCGTCGCGGTTCCACCGTTGTCGGAACAACGCCGCATCGTCGCCAAGGTGAACCAGTTGATTGCCCTTTGCGACCAGCTTGAGGGGTCGCTCGCGGTCGGCGAGTCTTCTCGCAGTCGACTGTTTGATGCGTTGCTCCGGCAGGCGTTGGAACCGGCTCCGCAGGCCACATAGTCCTAGTCACTCAAGCCGTGCCCGTTTGGTAAGCGCCACGCGGGTACACATCGGGTCTCCGCTCTCGCCTCTCTCGCATTCCCCGAATGTCTTTCAGCAACGACGACGACCTCTGCCGCGAGTTTCTGGCCACGTGGCCCATCGAGCGGCTGCGTACCATGACGCTGCCCGAGTACTCGTCCGCCAGTGATCGCGGAGCATTCGCATACTGGATTGAATTCAGACTCCAGGAGTTCGGTAGTATCAAGGGAGGCTCGGCGTTCAAATTCGGAGTCTTCGCCAGAAACGCCGACATCGCGAAGGATGGAAGCGTCAAGGGGCTCTCCTACGATGCCGAGTACGGCTGGTACAGCAAGTTCGGCGAGACGTCGGCGCAGGCGTTCCAAGCGGTGCGCGCGTTGGTGGTGAAGGTCGCCGAAGCTGCACGGGCCGGTCGGCTGGCCGATATCGATGCGGTGGATCTGGGAGACACCTACAAGTGGAAGATCGCGTTCCACTATCAGCCGATCGAGTCCCCGAGCATTCCATGCATCTTCCAGCGAAAGCCGCTGCTCCATGCGCTCGGTCTGCCGCTCAACGATCGACAGACCCCGCTCAGCACGCTGTATCGGCAGCTGGGCGCACGTCGGTCTGCGGAAGAGTCAATCTTCGACTTCAGTGGCAGAGTTTGGCACGAGGCAGCGCTTGCCCTCCCGTGCGAGATCCGACTTCCCGAGCCCGCCGTCAGAAGCGGCTTCATTCCTTTCGGCCTCAGCGGTGCGCCGTTCCCGGAGTCCATGCACGGAACAAAGGACACGCCGGCTCCGCATCGAGCGCTGTTCAGGACCGATACCGGGCTCACGTTCGAGTCGGATGTGCGGGTGAAGGCGCCGGGGAAGGGGGTGTTGCGCCGCAATCTGACGGACTACTTCAGGGAGACTGGAGCGGAGCCCGGGACGGTCATCGTCATCACACCTGAAGCGGATGGCAGCTTCTCGATCCGGCGCAAGGGAACGCCTCCTGCGAAGCCGACCGCTGTCAGCCCGGCGCCTGTCGATCCCCCCCGCCCGCTGCCGCCTGTGAGGCTCGTGACCGTTCGCCCCCCGCTCAACCAGATCCTCTTCGGCCCGCCCGGTACCGGCAAGACCTTCCACGCCATCGACAAGGCGCTGGAAATTCTCGACCCGGCGTACCTGCGCACCCACGCGACCGACCGCGTGGCGCTCAAGGCGCGCTTCGACACGCTGGCCGGTGAAGGGTTGGTGCAGTTCGTCACCTTCCACCAGAGCTTCAGCTACGAGGACTTCGTGGAAGGGCTTCGGGCGGAGTCGGATAGCGAGACGGGTGCGCTGCGATACGAGGTGGTTGACGGCGTCTTCAAGCGCCTCTGCGAAGCGGCGCAGGTTCGCGTGGTGCAGGACGCGCCGGTGCCATTCGATGTCACCGGCCGAAGGATCTGGAAGCTGTCACTGGGAGACGCCCTCACCGAACAGCACATCTATCGCGAGTGCATCGACAACGGGTACGCGCTCCTCGGCTACGGGGCTGGCCTCGACTTCTCCGGATGCGCAACACGAGACGACATTCGCACGGTGCTGCGACAGGCGGGTCAGAGTGCCGAATCCACCGACTTCGCCGTTACCGCCGCCAACGCCTTCGTGTTGCAGGTGAAGCCCGGGGATCTGATGGTGGTGAGCGAGGGGAACCTCAAGTTCCGCGCGATCGGTGAGGTCACGGGCGACTACCGGCACCTCACTCGCCCCGAAGGCGACACCTACGCACAGTGCCGCGATGTGCGCTGGCTCCGGGTGTACAGCACGGCACTGCCGATCGAGCGATTGATGGACGTCCGGTTCAGTCAGGCGACCATTTACGAACTGCGCGAAGGGTCGATCAACCTGGCCAAGCTGCAGACGCTGCTTCAGCCGCAGCAGTCCGTAGTGGACGTTGACCGTGCGCGCGTCCTCATCATCGACGAAATAAACCGCGGCAACGTCTCTCGCATCTTCGGCGAACTCATCACCCTCATCGAGCCCAGCAAGCGCGCCGGCGCGGCCGAGGCGCTCACGGTCACGCTGCCGTACTCCAAGACGCGCTTTTCGGTGCCGGCGAACGTGCACCTCATCGGCACCATGAACACCGCCGACAGGTCGCTGGCCGGTGTGGACATCGCGCTGCGCCGCCGGTTCCAGTTTGTGGAGATGCCGCCGCGCCCTGAGTACCTGAACGGCGTGACGATTACCGGGGTCAACCTTGCCCAGCTGCTCACAGTCATGAACCACCGCATCGAGCAGCAGATCGTGCCGCTGCTGCAGGAATACTTCTTCGAGGATTGGGAGCGCATTGGCTGGGTGCTGAACGACCATCGCAAGCCGGAGGGATGCCGGTTCGTGGTGGAGCAGGGGCTGAACGGCGCGGCGATGTTCGGCGACGGGGTGACGGTGGACACCAAAGCCAGGCTGTGGCGCCTGGACAAAGCCGCGTTCGACAACCCCCAGAGCTATCGCGGCATCATCGCCACCCCCGTGGCCTGAGCACGTGCAGTCCATCGTCGTCCGCGAGTTCGCTCGGCTGACCACGGCGCCCGTACCTGCGGCATCGCTTGATGTCGCGCAGGTATCGGCGACGGCGTTCGACTGGCTCTGCTCCGAGAGTGCCCGGTTGCAGCGTGCGGGGGCGCAGCTCGTGCAG
>JALOPS010000327.1 GCA_025453745.1 Gemmatimonadaceae bacterium | reverse complement strand
ACGGCAGACGTTGTCACGCTCGCAGCGCCATCGGTGCTGCGCGGGTGGACGGCACTGCTGCCGGGGCAGGTCGCGCTCTCCCTGCGAACCATTGCCATCATGGATCTCCTGTGGGGCGCGCTGCTGGCAGGCCCTTTACTCCTCTCCCTCTCGACGCAGAGAAGCGGTGTAATGGAGAACAGAAGTGGCTCACGTTGATCGGTACGCACTCGCAGCGACGTAAGCGATACGCTCCGAGCGAAGCTCGCGGTGACCCTCGTCAGTGCGGCAGGCCGAACCGATGCTGCCCCGCATGTTCCGCTGCGTGCGTCACGGTCGCGAGCGGTACGCCATGCGCCTCGGCGGCCGCCGCACAATCGTCGTACTCGGCGGCCACACGACGCGAACCGTCCGGGCGCGTAATCAGCTTCACACGAATGCGTCCGTACTTCGTGTCAACCGCGTCAAGCTCGCGCGGCAATGCATCGCGGCGCGTATCGGTGCGACGAACGCCGAGCGTGTTCGTTTCCTCGAAGACGAGTCGCTCCAGCCGATCTGCATCCTCCGGGCGCGCCAACACCTTGAGGATTTGCGCCGGTCGGTCCTTCTTCATCTGCGCCGCCGTGATGGTGACGTCGAGCGCCCCTTCGGCCATGAGCCGGCGTGTGACGTGACCAACGGACTCGCCGCGCTCGTTGTCGAGATTGGTCTCGAGCACGGTCACCGTCTCCGAGATCCACGGCGCGCGCACGCCGTCCGCGTGCACGCCTCCCCCCGCGGCGTCACCGAGCATGAGGCGCAACACGTTCGGAATGGGCAGATCACGCGTCCCGGCGCCGTAGCCGACCTCGCGCAGCGTCATGGCCGGCAGTGGCCCCCACGCCGTCGCGAGTTCGGTGAGCAGCGCCGCACCAGTCGGCGTCACCAGCTCCTTGTCGATCGTGGAGCCCACGAGCGGAACCCCACGCAGCAGGCCGAGGGTCGCCGGTGCGGGCAATGGGATCTGTCCGTGCGCGCCCGTGACGAAGCCGCGCCCCATCGGGAGTGGCGAGACGACCACCTGATCCACGCCGAGGGCCTCGAAGCCCGCGAGCACACCCACCACATCGACGATCGCGTCGATGCCTCCGACCTCGTGCAGATGGACCTCATCGACCGGCATGCCGTGAATGCCGGCTTCGACCTCACACACGCGACGGAACACACGTGACGCGCGTTCCTTGACGCGATCCGAGAGCGACGAGGTGGCCACCACCTCGAGCAGATCGGCGAGCTTCCGCTCGGGCGCGTGGTCGTGTGCGTGCACGTCCACCTTGGTGGCGCCAAAGCCGTTCTTCGACACCTTCTTCACATGCAGGTGGAAGTGCGACGCGTTGGGGAGTTGCGCGAGGGAGGCCTCGAGTGTGGCGCGCGGCAGGCCGGCGTCGATGAGGGCGCCCAGCAGCATGTCGCCGCTGGCCCCGGCAATGCAGTCGATGTACGCGAGTGTCATGAGCAGCGGCGCTCAGCCGCGAGTCGAGAGAATGCGATGCGCGGCGAGCGCGGCACCGAAGCCGTTGTCGATGTTCACGACGACGAGGCCCGCGGCGCACGAGTTGAGCATGCCGAGCAACGCAGCAAGTCCACCAAACGCTGCGCCGTAGCCAACGCTCGTGGGCACCGCGATGACTGGCGTGCCGACAAGGCCGCCCACGACGCTTGGCAGCGCGCCTTCCATGCCCGCCACGACAATCACCACCTCGGCGGCACGCAGCTCGTCCAATCGCGCGTGAATGCGGTGAATGCCCGCCACCCCGACATCCTGGACGCGATGCACATCGTGTCCCAGAAACGTCAGCGTGGCCGCCGCTTCCGCGCTCACGGGCGCATCCGACGTCCCCGCGGTGACGATAGCGACGCGTCGACCGGTCGATACGAAGGAATCGCCCACACGCATCGTGCGCGCCACCGGATCGTAGTGCGCATCGTCGAGGCGTGCGAGCACGGCCGGCGCACGATCGACCGCAAGGCGCGTCCCGAGCGCGCGACCATTGGCGGCCGCCAGCGCGCGGAGATTGTCGGCAACGGCGGCGTCGTCCTTCCCCTCGCAGTACACGACCTCAGGGAAGCCCTGTCGGGCGAGACGCTCCGGGTCGAGCGTGCTGTGTTCAAGCGACATGTCGGATCAGGGCGCGTGCGGTGATGTCAGGGCTGCGACGGATGCACGGGCAGTACTGCGTTGAGACTGCCCGAACGGAAACCCTCGAGGTCGAGCGCCACGAAGAGGAAGCCCGCGTCGCGGACCGACGCCACGATACGCTCGCGATCGTGGAATGCGCGTTCGAGTTCCGTCCGTTCCAACTCCACGCGAGCGGCCCCCTCGTGATCGCGCACACGGCACTGTCGATAGCCGAGCGCCCTGATGGCGCGCTCCGCTCGTTCGATGCGCGCGAGCTTCTCCACCGTTACCGGCGAGCCGTATGGAATACGCGACGACAAGCAGGCGGCCGCCGGCTTGTCCCACACACTCAAGCCCAACTCCCGCGCCCACGCGCGGATGGCGTCCTTGCCGAGCCCGGCCTCGGCGAGCGGACTGCGCACGCCATGTTCGCGCGCCGCGCGGCGCCCCGGGCGATGATCGCCGAGGTCGTCGGCGTTCGTGCCATCGACGACCACCGCGATGCCTTCACGCGCCGCGAGCCGCGTGAAGGTTGTATACGCGGTGTCCTTGCAATGGAAGCAGCGATCGGGCGCGTTGGCGACATACTGCGGGTTGTGCAGCTCGTCTGTGGGCACTTCGAGATGCCGAATGCCCACGGCGCTCGCCGCGGCGCGCGCGTCTTCGAGTTCCGACGCCGCCAGGCTCGGCGAGACCGCTGTGGCCGCGACCGCGCGATCACCCAGCACGCGGGCGGCCACCGCCGCCACCAGCACGCTATCAACGCCGCCTGAGCACGCGACCAGCACGCTCTGGAAGTCGCGCAGCTGCTGCTCGACGTGCGCTCGGCGCGCCCGCTCATCCACCTGTGGCATCAAGATCGTTACCGTCATGAGGACAGAAGCTAACGTGACGTCCACACGGCCCAGCGTCCGCGCGCGCCATTGAGCACGCCCTTCACGGTAGCCACCTGCATCGCGAGCCCCCAGCGGAGTACCCCCAGCGTGAGCCGACGCAGCGGCGGCACGAGCACCAGCACCAGCGCCGCGACGCCCAACGCGAGTAGCGTGGGCCGCGGATACTCGAGCAACAGTGCCGCCACCAGCCACGCGCCGGACACGGCCCCGAGCACCGCCCAGAGCGGCGTCGTGAGCCGCAGCAGCTTGTGCGCGATGAATCGCCCCCAGATGGGATTGCGGGCGGGCGACAACACGTCGGGGAGCAGACGACAGAGCTGCAGCACCCCTGTGAGAGTGCGCGCCTTGCGCCCCTGCTCCGCGGAGGCGTCAAAGTCCCGCACGTCGGTGGCGATGGCGTCGGGCACGAACGCGATGCGATGGCCCGCGAGCACCAATGCCATGGGCACGTAGACATCGTCGAGAATGGTGCCCGCCGGCAACGTTGGCCACAGCGCGCGACGCAACGCGTACACGGCGCCCGTTACACCCACCGACGAGTGCACGAGCGATTCGGCGTGACGCAGTCGCTTTTCCAGTGCCCAGTAACGATGCACCGGCGAGCGACCGTCCCCACCAAGTGTGAGCGCGCCGCTCGCCGCGCCAAACCGCGCGTCGCCGAGCGCGGCCGCGAGCTTCGGCAGCGTGTCGCGCTCGAAGCGCTGTCGACTATCGGCCATGAGCAGCAGGTCGCCGCGTGCGATCCGGACGGCCGCGTTGAGCGCGCACGCCTTCCCGCCTGGTCCGTCACCCACGATGACGCGCACGTTATCGGCCGCGCTTCCGTCCGCCCGCACGAACGTGCCCTCCAAGTCGGCGGGCGCGCACGCTGCCGCCTCGGCGTCGATGGTCACGATCACGTCGAGCGCATCGGCCGGCCACTCGGTGTCGAGCAGGTTGGCGACGCGCGCACGAACAACGGCTGGCGACTCGCGCGTGGCGAGCACGGCGGTCACTCGCGGCCACGCGGCGCGAAACGGTGGCAGGTGCGGCACGTTCGCACGCGACCGAACGCCCGCCCACAACAGCATGAGAGCGGGATAACCCAGCCAGATGGCACCAATCGCGACGATGGAGAGCGCGAAGAGCAGAGCGGCGGCGATCACACCCTGACGTTAGCGATCCGCCACGTCACGTCCAACTGACCCATATCGACAACGGCCACGCACTCGCCCGTCGCTTCAACGGCCTGGATATGGTCCTTGTGGAGGTCACCACGGGCCTCGACGGCAGCCGGCGCAGGCGCTCGCGTCACGCGAACCACATCGGGTGTGTGCGGCGCAAGCCGCGCTCGCACGCTGCGCCACCACCGCCGCATCCAGCGCGGGACCCGGCCTCGCGCCGTCGGCAACACCGCGCGCCCGATCACCTCTCCCCGCGCGCGCCTCATTTCACCCGCACCACGGCGAGGCGGATCGACGCGGGGAGCGCACCGGCCGCATTGGCGCCCGCGCCACCTCGCAGCGCGAGCAACTGCGTCGCGCGCGGCGCCAGCGTGGTCTCGAGGAAGCTGGCCGAATAGCCCCGCAGCGTGGGCACCGTCACCACGCGATCGCCACTCACGTCGCGCACC
>JALOPS010000326.1 GCA_025453745.1 Gemmatimonadaceae bacterium | reverse complement strand
ACGCGCGCGACCACGATCGGCGCCAGGTCGGCGCGCAGCGCACGCACATCATCCACCGTCGCCACATGCGTCGACAGCAGCGCGGCGAACTGGTCGGGGCTCAACGCATGCGGGACAAACGCACGGATCCAGTCGTACGAAACGAGCATCAGGGCGAGCGATCAGGTGAACTGCTGGAGAAACCGTACATCCGAGTCGTAGAGCAGTCGGATATCGGTGATGCCATAGCGGGCCATCGCGATGCGCGCGGGGCCCATGCCGAACGCCCAACCGCTGTAGCGCTGGCTGTCGAGCCCCGCCGATTCGAGCACCGCCGGATGCATGAGACCGCAGCCGAGGATCTCGACCCAGCGCATCCCGCGTCCGTCGCCCAGATCGATCTCGACATCCATCTGCGCGGACGGCTCCGTGAACGGGAAGTACGAGGGCCCGAACCGCGTGCGCCGCGTGGCGCCGTAGAAGCGGCGCGCGAAGTGGTTGAGCGTGGCCCGCAGATCGGCAAAGGAGATGCCTTCATCGACGGCCATCCCTTCGATCTGTGCAAACGCCGGGGCGTGCGTGGCATCGAAGAAGTCGCGCCGGTACACGTTGCCCGGCGCGAGCACGCGCACCGGTGGCGCGTACTGCTGCAGCGTGCGCACCTGGACGGGGGACGTGTGGGTGCGCAGCACGGTCCGCTCGCCGAGGTAGAGCGTGTCGTGCATGTCCATCGCCGGATGGTCGTCGGGGAAGTTGAGTGCCCCGAAGTTGTACCACTCGTGCTCCGCCTCGGGCCCGAGCGCGATGGTGAAGCCCAGTTCGCGGAAGATCTCCGCGATCTCGTCGATCACCTGCGACACCGGATGCCGCGTGCCACGCCAGGTGTGACGCGCGGGGAGCGTGCCATCGATCGCGGGACCGCCGCGGGTGGCGGCCATCGCCGCCGTGGCCGCCTCGAACGCCGACTCGAGGGCCTGCTTGGTGCCGTTGAAGGCGAGCCCGGCGGCGCGCTTGTCGTCCACCGTACCGAGCGTCTGCTGCAGCGCGGTCAGCAATCCGCTCTTGCGCGCGAAGAGGCGATCGCGGACGTCGCGCAGCGCCTCGGGCGAGTTCGCCTCGGCGATGAGCGCGAGCCCGTGCGTCGTGAGTGCATCCGCCTGTCGGCGGTAGTCGTCGGCCAGCACGTGGGTGCGTGGAAGGGCGAAGGGAGTTCAATGGCCAGCGGGCCGCGTCATCTCCAGCGGAGACGACGCGGCCCGCGCAAGCGTGCAGTCCGTGCCGCACGCCGGGTGGGGTCGCCAGGCGACCCCGGAGGGCTCACGCCGTGGCGGCGAGCGCCTCGCGCGCCTTGTCGGCGAACGCGCCGAACGCCTGCGGATCGCGCACCGCCAGATCGGCGAGGATCTTGCGATCGATCTCGATCCCGGCGCGCCGCAAGCCGTGCATGAACGTGCTGTACGTGAGGTCATGCAGATGCGCGGCCGCGTTGATGCGCACGATCCAGAGGCGACGGAACTCGCGCTTCTTGTTCTTGCGATCGCGATAGGCGTAGCGCCAGGCGCGCTCGACGGTTTCCTTGGCGGGCCGCCAGAGCTTGCTGCGCGCTCCGAAGGCGCCCTTCGCCGCCTTCATGATCTGCTTCTTGCGCTTCAGGCGCACCACATTGGACTTGACGCGTGGCATGGTCGGGGCTCCGCGATCAGACGGTGAGGAGGCGCTTCAGGCGCTTCGCGTCGCCGTTGCACTGGACGGTGGTGCCCTGGCCGAGGCGGCGCTTCCGCGTCGGGTCCTTCTTGGTCAGGATGTGGCTGTGAAAGGCGCGGTTGCGCTTGACCTTGCCCCGTCCCGTAATGGAGAAGCGCTTCGCAGCGCCACTGTGCGTCTTCATCTTCGGCATAGACCCTCCGCAGGCGAACGCGCCGTCACTTCGGCGCGAGAATCATCGTCATCGACTTCCCTTCCATCTTCGCGTCGCTCTCGACCTTGGCGATGTCGGCGAGCTCCACTCCCACGCGATCGACCACCGCCTTCCCCAACTCGGGGTGTGCGATCTGCCGGCCGCGGAACATCAACGTCACCTTCACCTTGTTGCCCTCCTCGAGGAAGCGGCGCGCGTGGCGCGTCTTCGTCGAGAAGTCGTGCTCGTCGATCCCCGGGCGGTACTTCACTTCCTTGAGGTGGATGACGTGCTGCTTCTTCTTGGCCAGGCGAGCCTGCTTGGCCTGCTCGAACTTGAACTTGCCGAAGTCCATGATGCGGACCACCGGCGGCCGTGCCATCGGAGCCACCTCGACGAGGTCGAGGCCAAGGTCTTCCGCCATCCGCAACGCCTGGTCCGTCTCGATGATGCCCAACTGGGCGCCATCGGCACCGATGACGCGCACCGGGCTGATGCGGATCTGTCGGTTGACACGCGGCGGACGCTTGGTCGAATCCTGAATAGGCAGCTCCAGAAGAGGGCAAAACAAAAGCGCGGACCCTCGACGGAGTCCGCGCAGCACGACAGGCCGCCCGACGAGGGCGGCGCTCTCGCTCACGGCGTTCGGGCTGACCCGACGCGTGGGCTGGGGACACCTGCAGCACCGATGGCGAAGCGCCCGGGCCGGAGGGTGGACCGAGCGGCGACGCCCGGTCACTTGGCGAATTGAACGCGCAAAGCTACCGGAATCCGGGTCCCGGTCAACCCCGGTGCCCGGCGCGTGACGGGCGGCGCGCGCCCCCTACCCCAACGGCTCGAAGGCGAACCCCTTCCCGTCGTGCGCGGCCCGCCCCCACGCGACCTGCGCGTCGTGCTCGAAGACCAGAAGCCACCGGTCGGCCACCGCTTCGGTGAGCAGCGCCCGCTTGGACTCGAGCGTCACCAGCGGCTCCACGTCATACCCCATGATCCAGGGCAGCGGCACATGGTGCGAGGTGGGCATCACGTCGCCCAGGAAGATCGCCCGCTCGCTGCCGCCATCGATCACCACGCTCTGATGGTGCGGCACATGCCCCGGCGTGCGACGCACGGAGATCCCCGGCCGGAGGACGCGATCCCCGTCGATCAGGTCGAGGACGCCGGCAGCTTCGAGTGGCGCAAAGTTCGGCGGGAAGTAGCTGGCGACCGTGCGCTCGTTGGGGTGCGTGGCCCAGCCATGCTCGCCCCGCTGCACGACGTACCGCGCCCGCGGAAACGCCGGACGGATGGTCCCGTCCGCGTCGCGCCACGTGTTGCCGCCGGCATGATCGAAGTGCAGGTGCGTATTGATGACGAGCGAGACGTCCTCCGGCGTGAAGCCGGCGGCGCGCACGCCGTCCTCGAGTGCGGTACGCCCCTCGGCACCGGCGTTCTCGATGCCGTAGATGTCGTGGAACTTCGGCGTCTCCTTGTTGCCGCTCCCCGTGTCGATGAGCACGAGACCATCGGCATGTTCGACCAACAGGCAGCGCATGCCCAGTTCGATGCGATTGCGCTCGTCCGCGGCGATCTTCCGCTGCCAGAGCACCTTGGGCACCACGCCGAACATCGCCCCGCCGTCGAGCCGCTGCCGCCCGGCCTGAATCGCATGCACGCGCAGCGCGCCGATCTGGCGCGTCTCGATCAGTGGCAGATCGTGTGCGCTCGCGGGGCGCTCCATCGACGTCGTCATGCGCCTGAAACCGGTGGCGGGTGCAGCACGCGCGTGCGTGCGAGTCGCCGCGGCGCGAGCGTGGTCATCAGGTCGCCCCACGACGCGATCCCCTCGGCCTGCGCGCGTCGCAGCATCGCCACGAGTACCTCCGCCGTCGCGCGCGCGTCGCCCAATGCGCGGTGCCGCGCCGCGTTGCCGACGCCAAAGTGCTGTGCGAGGTGGTCGAGCGATCGGCGGGGCAGTTCGGGGACGAGGCGACGTGCGAGACGCACCGTGCACAGACGCGTATCCCCGCCGAGTTGCACGCCCGCGCGCGCGAACTCGCTCGACACGAACCGCCAGTCGAAGGCCACGTTGTGCGCGACGAAGATCCGCCCCGTCAGTTGCTCGGCGATCGGCTGCGCGAGCGCCGCGAACGTGGGGGCGTCGGCCACCATGCGATCGTCGATCCCGGTGAGCTGCGTGATGAACCACGGAATGCCGCGCCCGGGATTGACGAGCCGACTGAACCCCGCGCCGATGACGAGCCCATCGACGGGCACGACCGCGATCTCGGTGACGCGGTCTTCTCCGTCTGCGCGCGTCCCCGTGGTCTCGACGTCCACGACGGCAAAGCGCAGCCGAGCGAGCGGCGCCGCAGGGTCGAGGCGAAGAGCCACTGGTGTGACGGGGTTGGCCAGCATGGCGGGGGAGGATACCGCACCGTGTGCCTGTTCGCCTGTGGACCCCCCAGTGGAAGGCAGGGGTAGGGCCTCCTAGCTTGCTTGTGAACGATTTCACAAGCCCGACCGCCCCCTCCCCGACGCCGCCTCGCACGTGGTCTCCGACCTCCGCACCGCCGATCGCCGGATCGCCGACTCGACCGTCCGTCGCCTCTCGATGTACCTCCGGTACCTCGAGGAGCTCGACGCGATCGGCCGGTCCTCCGCGTCGAGCGAGGAGTTGGCGGCGCTGAGCGGGACGACCTCGGCCCAGGTGCGAAAGGACCTCTCGTCGTTCGGCAGCTTCGGCAAGCGCGGGCTGGGCTATCCCGTGCACGAGCTCGTCGAACGGCTGCGGG
>JALOPS010000325.1 GCA_025453745.1 Gemmatimonadaceae bacterium | reverse complement strand
TTGCTCTCGCATGGTCCGCGTCGCCAAGGTCCACTCCAATTCCGTCGCCGCACGCATCGGGCTCGTCCCCGGTGCGCAGTTGCTGCGCGTCGATGGACGCACACTCGACGACTTCCTGGATTGGGAGTTTCTTGCCGCGGACGAGCGGTTCGTCGTCGACGTGCGCCTGCCCGACGGTAGCGAGCGGGCAATCACGGTCGAGCGCGCGCTCGGCGAGCCGATGGGCGTCGAGCTCGAGCCGCCGACCATTCGTCGCTGTGCCAACCGGTGTGAGTTCTGCTTCATCGAGGGATTGCCCAAGGGGCTCCGCAAGCCGCTCTATGTGCGCGATGACGATTACCGCCTCTCGTTCGCCTACGGCAATTTCGCGACACTCTCGAACGTGAAGGACAAGGACATCGCGCGCATTCTGGAGTACCGGCTCTCGCCGCTCTACGTCTCGGTGCACGCGACGCCGTGGGAGGCGCGCAAGGTGCTGCTCAACAATCCGCGTGTGCCGAACATCGTCGACCAGCTCTCGCGCCTCGCGGCTGGCGGCATCCAGTTCCATGCGCAGATGGTGATCGTGCCGGGCCTCAACGACGGTGCGGTGCTCGAGGAGTCGTTTGCCGATCTCTGGGCGCTCGGCGATGCGGTGCTGTCGGTGGCGATCGTGCCGGTGGGGCTCACGCAGTTCTCCCACCTGTACACGGGCAAGTCGATGGACGCGGCCGCCTCGGCGGAGCTGCTCGCGCACGTCGATCGGTGGGCCACGCGCGCCCTCGCGGAGCGGGGCGAGCGGTGGGTGTACGGATCGGACGAACTGTACCTGCTCGCCGGGCACGAGCTGCCCGATGCGGCGTTCTACGGAGACTTCCCGCAGATCGAAAATGGGGTCGGCGCGGTGACCTCGTTGCGCATGCGAGTGGCGGAAGGAGTGCCCACACTGCCGCGCCTCGACGGGCGTCGCATCGGCGTGGTCACTGGTACGTCGATGGCGCCGCTGATGCCGCCGCTCATCGCACAGCTCGAAGCGCAGACGGGGGCCACGTTCGTCGTCATTCCCACGGAGAACTCACTCTTCGGGCCCACGACCACCACCGCCGGCCTGCTCGTCGGGGCCGACATCCGCCGCGCACTCGCGGGTCGCACCGACCTCGATCTCGCGCTCATTCCGGCCGAGTCGATCAACGGGGATGGGCTGTTCCTCGACGAGGATCCCTTCATCACCGTGCGCGAGTCGCTGCCAATGCCCGTCTTTCCCTCGTACGACTTCGTGGACGTCCTGATCCACGAAGGGCAGGGCACCACCCCGGCACGCCGAGCGGCCTGATGCGTCTTCCCGTCGTGGCCATCGTCGGCCGGCCGAACGTCGGCAAATCCGCGCTCTTCAACAAGATCGTCGGCGGCTCCGACGCCATCGTGAGTGAAGAAGCGGGGACGACGCGGGATCGGCACTTCGGCCAGGCCGAGTGGAATGGTCGCGCCTTCTGGGTGGTCGACACCGGTGGCATCACCGATGACCCGACCGTGCCGATGGATGTCGAGATCCGCAAGCAGGTGGCCGTGGCGATCGGCGAAGCGGACCTGTCGCTGCTGGTCGTCGACGTGAAGGCGGGGTTGCACCCCATCGACCGCCGCGTGGTGGACCTGCTGCGCGATGCACACAAGCCGTGGATGCTCGTCGCCAACAAGTCCGATGAGGTCCACTCCACGGATTTCTACGAGTTTTATGAGCTGGGTGCGGGCGATCCGTATCCGGTGTCGGCGTCGAACGGACGCGGCACCGGCGATCTGCTCGACGCGCTCGTCGCGCAGATTCCGGAAGCGGAGCCCGAGGATTCGACGGCGCTGCGCGTGGCCGTCATCGGCCGACCGAATGTGGGCAAGTCGAGCTTCGTCAATCGACTGCTCGGTGAGGAGCGGCTCGTGGTCTCGGAGGTCGCGGGGACGACACGCGACGCGATCGACACACCGACGACGTACCACGGTCGCGACCTGATCTTCGTGGATACCGCGGGGCTCCGGCGGCAGACGCGCATCGATGATGGGCTCGAGTTCTACTCGTCGCTGCGGACGCGACGCGCCATCGACGCGGCGGATGTGTGCCTGCTGCTCGTCGATGCGAGCGAGGGGCAGTTGCACAACCAGGACCTGAAGATCGCGACGATGGCGTGGGACGCGGGGCGTGGCCTGATCCTCGTGGTGAACAAGTGGGATCTCGTCGAGAAGGATGGGAAGACGGCCGACCAGTGGGTGAAGAAGGCCGTCGAGAAGGCTCCCTATCTCGAGCATGTACCGATGCTCTTCACGTCGGCCAAGACGGGGCTGCGCGTGCAGAAGGTGCTCGATCTCGTGGTGCAGGTGGATGAAGCGCGTCGCAAACGCATCTCCACGCATGAAGTCAATGACACCTTGCAGGCGCTGCTCGCGCGGCGTCAGCCGCCGCAGGCCGCGGGGCTGGAAGTGAAGCTCAACTACGCGACGCAGGTGGAAGTCGAGCCGCCCACGATCGCCGTCTTCGGCAATCATCCCGAGCTCGTGCAGGAGCACTATATCCGCTACCTGCACAACGGCTTTCGCGATGCGTGGGGCTTTGCCGGCACGCCGTTGCGCGTGCTCATGCGGCGCAAGGCAGGGCGCGAGTGAACCCGTGGGTCGCGCTGGGGCTGGCATATGCCATCGGCGCACTCCCGACGGCGTATCTCGCCGGGAGGTTGCACGGCATCGATCTGCGGCAGCACGGCTCGGGCAATCTCGGCGCGACGAATGTGGTGCGCGTGCTCGGCTGGCCCGTCGGGCTCGTGGTGTACGTCATCGACTGCCTGAAGGGGTTCCTGCCGGCGTGGTGGCTCCCGATCGCCTGTCGCCTCGCCGGGCCGGTGGCGATGTGGTGGGCGATCGCCTTTGGCGTCGCGGCCATCGTGGGGCATGTGAAGCCCATCTGGTTGCTCTTTCGCGGCGGCGGCAAAGGGGTGGCGACGGCGAGCGGCGTGTTCTTCGGGCTCGCGCCGGCTGCGACGGCCGGCGTGACGGTGCTCTTCCTGTTGATCGTCGCGCTGACACGGTACGTCTCGCTGGGTTCGATGCTGGGCGCACTCGCGCTCCCCGTGTTCGTGTACCTCGATCAAGGCGCGACACCGGTCTTTCTCATCAGCGTCGCGGTCGGCGCGTTCGTCGTGTGGACGCACCGGGCGAACATCGCGCGGCTGCGCGCCGGCACGGAGTCGAAGATTGGCCGCGCGAAAGCGGTGCCCACCGCAGCGAAGGAGGTGCCCTGATGCGCGCCGCAGTCATCGGTGCCGGGGCGTGGGGCACGGCGTTGGCCGACGTGCTCGCGCGCAACGGACACGACGTGGGCCTCTGGGCGCGCGAGGACGACGTGGTGGCGACGGTCAACACGACGCACGAGAACACGCGCTTCCTCGCCGGCGTGCCGCTCCATGCTGGCGTCGTGGCGCACGCGGACATGGCGCACGCGGTGGCCAGCGCGGCGCTCGTGATCTTCGCGGCACCGTCGCACGTGCTGCGCCACGTTGCGTCCGATTGTGCGCCGCATCTGGCACGGGAGACGGTGCTGGCGGTGGCCACGAAGGGGATCGAGCGCGAGTCGCTCGCCTTGATGACCGATGTGGTTGCCGACGCGGTGGCGCACGACGATGTCGTCGCGCTCTCGGGCCCGAGCTTCGCGATGGAGGTCGCGCGGCGGCAGCCCACAGCGCTCGTGGCCGCCGCGCGCGATCGTTCGCACGCCAGCCTCGCGCAGCGGCTCTTGTCGTCGCCGGAGTTCCGCGTGTACACCGCGTCGGACGTGGTGGGCGTGGAGCTGGGCGGCGCGCTCAAGAACGTCATGGCCGTCGCCACCGGCGTGGTGGACGGCCTCGGCCTCGGGTTCAACGCGCGCGCTGCGCTCATTACGCGTGGGCTCGCCGAGATGACACGGCTTGGCGTCGCCCTCGGCGCGCAGGCCGCGACGTTTGCGGGGCTGGCCGGCTTGGGCGACCTCGTGCTCACCTGCACCGGCGCGTTGTCGCGCAATCGCGCGGTGGGGCTCGCCATCGGTGAGGGGCAGACGCTCGAGCAGGCGCTCGCCGGCAAGGAGACGGTCGCCGAAGGCGTGCTCAATGCGCAGAGCGCACAGGCCCTCGCCGCGCGCGCCGGTGTGGAGATGCCAATCGTGGATGCGACGCACCGCATTCTCTTCGACGGCGTCGCGCCCAGAACGGCGGTCGCGGAGTTGATGCGCCGCGAACTGCGCGCCGAACAGGACGACGCATGAGCGGCATTCGCGGCGAACCCGTGCAGGAGTATTACTCGATCGGTGAAGTCTGCGATCTCACCGATCTGAAGGCGCACGTGCTGCGCTACTGGGAAAGCCAGTTCCGCTTTATCAATCCCGCCAAGAACCGCTCCGGCAACCGGGTCTATGCGCGGCGTGAGATCGAGTTGATCCTGCTCGTCAAGCACCTGCTCTACACCGACAAGTACACCATCGAAGGCGCGCGCAAGAAGCTCGACGATCACCGGCGCGCCGGCGGTGTCACACTGCGTGCCCAGGCCCGACTGGCACTCGATCGCGACACCTTGCATGGCCTGGAGCGCGAATTGGCGCAGGTGCTCGCACTGATCGATGGCACACTCTCGACTTCCCGCGCGACCGACGACGCCGCACGCGCGACGACC
>JALOPS010000324.1 GCA_025453745.1 Gemmatimonadaceae bacterium | reverse complement strand
GCCGATGCGTCGCGAGATGGTGGGCAGCCGCTCGATCGACTCCTTGGAGACCGCCGTCGCTGCACCCGTGCGGTTGGTGCTCACCGCACCCGTCTGCTCGAGCACCTGCACGCCGCTCAACTGCACGGCGGCGGCGCCAAGCTTGAAGGCCAGGTCCGTGGTGACGCCGAGCGCGAGCGTGATATCCCGCTGCGTCGACGGCTCGAAGCCGATGCGCGACGCGGTGACCGTGTACGGCCCACCGACGCGCATGCCGGGGACGAAGAAGCGACCATCCGTGCGAGTCACCCCCGCGTATCGGGTACCGGACGGCACGTGGACCGCGACGATCCGCGCGTCCTCGACCCCCTTGCCATCCTGCCCCGTGACGACGCCGCGAATCGACGACGTGGTAACCTGCGCGTCGAGCGACATCGCTCCGAGCGCACCAGCGAGGAGCAGCGAGAGTGCTCGCGTACCCCAACGCATCCAGCGTGACATGACATTCTCCTGAGCCACAGTGAGGCGACCGCACCGGCGCGGTCTGCCGGCGATCCCTCACTCCGCGCACGCGCGTGCGCGGTGATGGGAATCACCAGCCTTGAAAGGTAGGACATCCGGGAGACCGATGGGACGGTGCCCCCCCTGACGCCGAGGACATCACGCATGCGTATCGGGCACCGCCCCCTCAACGCACGACACCCGCCCCGGTATCCCGGGACGGGTGTCGAGAACTCACCACCACGCCAACAAGCGCCGTAATGGCGCCACTATAAGGCCATCAGAAGCCGAATCGGGCCCCGATCTGGATCTGGTAGAAGTTGATCGGCGACAGCGCGATCGGGAACGGCGTCGCGGCCTCGGCAGGGTTGAAGTTGAACACCGACTGCGCACGCCCCTGCGTGTCCACCCCCTGCCCCACGTGCGTCAGGACCGCCGACTGCGGGAACTGCCCGCGCGTGCGGATCTTCCCCCAGTTCTCGTTGATCAGGTTGGGCAGGTTGAAGACCTGCGCCTCGATCGAGAAGCGCCCCTGCAGCAACTGCGGGAACTGCTGCCGCAACGTGAGGTCGAGCGTGCTCCACCACGGGTTGCGGCAACTGTTCATGTCCATGATCCGGCCGCGCTGCGACGCCAGACACGACTGCGCATTGATGAACCGATCGAACGCCGCCGCCTGCTCCGCAGCGGTCACCGCGCGCGCCTGGCCATCGATCGTGAACGTGGCATCGCGGAAGAGGATCTCGGCGGCGTCGCTCGCATTGCGCGGCACGTAGATCGGATCGTTGCCGCCTTGCCCGTCGGAATTGAGGTCTCCACGTCCGCCGGCGCCCGTGGCCGTGAAGGTCAGCGGTGTCCCCGCCTGACCGGTGTAGACGAGTGAGATGTCCGTGGGCAGCGCCTTGAACGGCGTGGTGTACGTCCCGGTGAGCACCACGCGATGCGGCATCTGGAACGCCGAGATGCCAATGCGCTCGTCGAGCTGATCGCCCGCATTGACGCGTCCATTGTTCCAGTTCGAGCGGGCCACGGACGACGTCAGGTCCTGCACCGTGCGGGCCTGCTGGTAGGTGTAGGCCACCGATCCTTCCCACCCCTGCGAGAAGCGTTTGCGCAACTGCGTGGTGAGTGTGGTGCTCCACGCACCGGACACATTGCTGGCGAGCACGATGTCGTTGTACTCGCGCGAGCGCAGCACCGGTGCCGCCACCCCGCCGGTCGCGCCGGTGGAGAGGGTGCCGTAGAGCGTGCGCCCGTTGCGATCGGTGCCGGCCGGCGCCCCGAGAATCGGTCGCGTGTAGAAGAAGTCGTTGAAGCCGTACGTGTACGTCCCTTCGACGCTCGCGATGACGTCCCATGGGAGCGAGCGATCGTACGCCAGGCTGGCGCGCAGCACCTGCGGCAGGCGCAGATTGTCGGCCACCGCATTGACCGTCCCGACGGTCACGCCGGCGGGGAGCGGACCGCTCGCGGGGATCTCACGAATTCCCGATCCATCCGCGCAGCGCGCTGCGGGTGGCACACCGCCGGCAAAGGTCGGCGGTGCGGGACGACCGGCCGCACCGTCACAGGTGAGCTGCGAGAAGTTGTTGCCGGTGTTCGTGTAGTTGTTCGAGAGGAACACGAACGGTGGCGGCCCCTGGAAGAGCCCCAGACCGCCGCGAATCTGATTCTTCAGGTCGCCCGTCACGTCCCAGTTGAAGCCGACGCGCGGCGAGACGGTCACGCGGAACGTCGGCAGCGCATCGGTGCGCAGACCGAAGTCCTGCTGGAGGCGCGGCAACGCGGTCGGTTGATCGAAGAACGACAGTGCGTCGCCACGAATGCCGGCGCTGATGGTCACGCGGTCGCTGACCGCCCACTGATCCTGCACGTAGAGCGAGAACTGCCCGGCCGTCGCTTCCGCGATTGGGCTGCCCCCGTTGGGCACCGGCGCGCCGACCTGAAACGACCGGGCGACTCCGCGTTCGAAGTTGTCGAGGTTCGAGAAGACCCAGTTGCCGAAGGAGTTCTGCGTGAAGACGTTGCGCCAGCGGTAGATCTCGTTGCGCGTGCCGAACGTCAGCGTGTGCCGGCCGATGGGGAGCGTGAAGTTGTTGACGATCTCGAGGATGTCCTGATCGAGGCTGTTGCCCTGCGAGGAGTTCTCCGACCCGGCCTGCAGCCGCGCGAGACCGCCGTTGGGATTCGGCACGTTCTCCACGAGGATCGCCGGCGCCGTCTGCGGGAGAATGCGCTCGAAGCGCTGCGAGTTGAGCCCCACCTGGAACTCGTTCGACGCGCCACCCGCGAACGTCGTGAAGAGCTGCACACCAAAGGAGTTCGACACGTCGCGGCGGTTGAAGCGCCACGAATCGAGATTGAAGATCGGATTGGTCAGCGCATTCGACCGGCCGAAGTCCTGCGTCTGGTTGCGATTGAAGCTGTTGCGCACCACCAGGCGGTTCCGCTCGCCGAGCTGGTAGTCGACGCGCGCGAAGAGGTTGACCAGCGGCGTGCGATTGGTCACGAGCCCGCCGCTGCCGCCGGCGATGCCGAAGCGCTGCAAGGCCGCATTGAAGCGATCGATGGAGCTCTGCGCCACCGGCACCGGCACCGGCGCGTTGGCTGCCTGCCCGACATACGGGCCACCGGCGGGGGTCTGCGCCTGCTGCACATCGCCGCCGACGAAGAAGTGCATCTTGTCCTTGATCAGCGGCCCGCCCAGCGAGCCGGCATACATCTGCTGATCGAACGGCCGCGTGCGGATGAACGGATCGTCGCGCGCGAGCGCTTCATTGCGCGAGTTGAACACGAACGAGCCGGTCCACGTGTTCGTCCCGTTCTTGGTGACGACGTTGGTGAGTCCGCCGGTGAAGTTTCCCTGCCGCACGTCGAACGGGGAGAGCAGGATCTGGAACTCCTTGACCGCCTCGAGCGTGAGCCCGCGACCGTTGGCCTGTGCGCCCAACTGCTGATCGCTGTTGAGGCCGAAGCGGTCGACCGCCGTCAGGCCGTCGACCTGGATGTTGTTGTAACGCGCGTTCTGCCCTGCGAAGCTCGACACGCCACCGCTCAGCGGATTGGTCGCCACCTGCGGCGCGAGCTGGATGAACGTCGTGATGTTGCGATTGATGTTCGGCAGCCGCGAGACGAGCGTGTCCGATACCTTCGTCTGTGCGCCCGTCCGGCCCGGGTTGAATTCGTCCGCGTTGCGCGACGACGTGATGATCACGTCCGACAGGACGGCGGCCTGTCGCTCGAGCGAGAAGTCGATGCGGATGTTCTGCGACACGCGCACCGGCACCGCCTGCTGCACTTCAGGGCGGTAGCCGATCAGGCGCGCCTGCACGGTGTAGTTGCCCGACTCGAGCCCCTGCAGCGTGTAGAAGCCGTTCTCGCGCGTCTGCACTCCCACGCGAAAGCCCGTCGCCGCATTGGTTGCCACGACGGTGGCGGCGTCGATGGGTTTGCCATCCTTGTCGCGCACGACGCCGGAGATGGCACCGGTGGTATTGCCCTGCGCCGCCGCGCGCGCCAGCGGGAGCGCGGTGACGACGGTCAGGAGGAGCGCCGCGACGGGCGCGGCACGAAACAGACGATACATGGGAATCGGGGGAGGGGCCGACGGCCAAAGACCTGCATGCCCGCCGCGTCATCGCGTGCTGAGCCGTCGCAAGTCTGGCCGTTTCCGTCACCCGAAGCCGTTACGTCCCCGTCACGGAGGCGTAACGGCCGCGCATTCCCGCATGAACTCGGACGACGCTATGCGGGCCGCCGGTCCGGAAACGCGATCCGACACACCGGCGCACCCGCCGCAACCACCGCCAACACGCCGAGCGTCCCCCACCGCGTGGCCGGGTCGAGAATGGCGTTGCCGAGCAGGAACACCGTCGCCAACAGGAAGAGCGCCGGCACCACCGGGTAGAACGGCACCCTGACCGGCGGCGCGTAGCCGGGCCGCTGCCGGAGGCGATACACCGCCGCAATGCTCAGCATGTACGTCGGGATGCTCGCCGTCACGAACAGGTCGGCCAACTGCTCGAAGTCGCGCAACATGACGAATGCGATACCGAGCACCGACGCCAGCCCGATCGCCACGTACGGCGTCTGCCACGACGGATGAATCTTGGCAACCGGCTTGAACAGCACGCCGTCGTCGGCCATCGCGAAGAAGATGCGCGGCGACGTCATCAGCACGGCATTGAGCGCGCCGAATGTCGA
>JALOPS010000055.1 GCA_025453745.1 Gemmatimonadaceae bacterium | reverse complement strand
CTCCGGCCGGCTCGCGGGCCAGTAGACCGGTCCGCCATTGCTGACCGTATTGCCAGTCGCAGCGACGAAGATCATTCCATTTTGATTGTATCCTGCGGCGATCTGGTCATTGACCGCCGTAGTCTGCACGGAAGTAGGCCCGCCGAAACTCATGTTTACTGCGAAGACCCCGTTGGCGCGCGCCACATTGATGGAGCACGCGACCTCATTCAGATCGATCTCGCCTACGGTGCCCAAGCGTCGCACGTTGGCACTCATCAACGTGACCTGCGGTGCCACACCGACGATACCGCTACCATTTACCTGTGCCGCTGCGATACCGGCGACGTGCGTGCCGTGCCCGGTCGCATCCGACACGCTTGAACCATCGACACAACGCCATGATACGGAGTAGTGCAGGTCAGGATTCGTTAGGTCCGCGCCAGTATCCATGATCAGGAGTTTCACGCCGGCTCCCTGGCTGTACGCCTGCGCCAGACCGGCGTTGACGCGAACGATGTTCCACGGCAAGCTGTCGCTGGCCACCTGCACTGAGACATTCGGTTCCACATAGTCTACGAACGGATGTCGCCGAAGGCGCTCGAGGAGAGGACGAGATACTCGGGCGATCACCACCGGGTCGTCGAGCTTGAATTCGTAGTCAAACGACACCCCAAGCGCCCGAAGGCGCGACTTAGCGCGGCTGGTCGCGGCACGATCGGCGAGTTTGATGCCGCGCTCGTCAAACCCACCAGGGGCCATTGAATCTTTGAGTCCGATGATCGCCCTCCCTCCGCCACGCTCAATGGCTGAGAACAACTCGTCGGTCGTCATCTTCGTCCATGGCGTGTCACCGCGCTTGGGCGGCGGTTGTTGCGCGCGCTCCCACTAGCTGGCTCGGTTCGCGGCAACCGCTGGGCCAGGAGCCTCGGGCCGCTCGCCGCGCGTAGTAGTTGGGGCGGCGGGATCACCGCACGCACCAGCGACGAGGGCGAGGCCGCCGAGTGCGAGCGTTCGGGTGAAGCTACGCGCTCGGAGCAGGTAAGGGATACGTGAAGTGCCGGTTAGACATAACCGTGTTCCTCGACGGGACTGCGGGATTCGCTCGTGTCTGACGCGCGTCGAGCTGGCCTAGAGCGAGATGCCAACCGCCCTTTGGGCAACGGAGCGGTGCGCGCCGGCCAGTCCTGCGGCATCGCAGTCGCCATTCTCACGGTACCCAGCGATCGGCGAGCCCGTCAATGGGCGACGCCACTCACTGTGCTCCTGAATCAGACGTGTTCGTGACCGAACGCACAGTGCGACTCCACGTCAAGATCCGCCGTATTCGCAGCTTCTTCAGGCGGCAGCTCACGCCTCTTCAGCGCTTAACCGTCGACGGTGTCGTACGCCGCAACGATCCGAATCTCCCTCCGCCGTGCCTTCCTAGCGCCGCTGCCTGAGCACCCAGCGCGCGGCCGCCTGCTGCATCACCGCGTCCGCACTCCACGCACCGACCGTCGGCCCGCTCTCGATGAGTGGCGTGGCCAATCGCGGATGCGCGAAGTGCAACGCCACCGACTCCCGATCGAGCACACGCGCCGCGTCGCGCAACGCATGTACGCGCGCCACAGTATGTGCATCGAGCGCGAGCCGATCTTCCCCCTCGCCAATGTCACCGAAGACGGCGATGAGCAATGGCCCGCCGCTCGCGCGGGTGGGCTGCTCGACGAAGCGCGCGTCACCACCGCCCGCCCGCAGCGCCGCCAGTAGCGCACGCACGCGCTGCTCCTGCGTGCCACCAATCCCGTCTCGATCGCTGTCATCGGCCACGGCAACTTCGAGCACCGTCCCCATGGGTGGCGCGCTGCCGGCCATGAGCCCCGTCACGCGGTCGGCGAGCAGCGCACCCCACGCCGTGTCCGCCCCAGACGGGCGGCGCCAGTCGTTGGGCGGTGAGGCCCACTGTGCCCACTTGAGACGACGCCGCATCGACTGCTGCAGGCGGTCCTTGTCGAGCGTGCCGTCGCCCACTGCGCGTTCGATCGCGGAGGCGACGGCCACCGGATCATCCGGTGCGAGCACGAGGTCGCACCCCGCACGCAGTGTGAGCACGGCCACCTGCGCCTCATCGAGCGACGCGCCGAGCCCCGCGGCCTCGAGCCCCGCGCGCAACCCTGCGCTGGCGACGTGCTGCGTGACGAGCAGGTTGTCGTACTTGAGCTGCTGCCGCAGCAGCCACTGCAACACCTCGCGCGACGCCGGCACCGGCGTGCGGCTCGGATCGAGCGCGGCGTACGTCGCATGCGAAGTCATCAGTGAGGCGACGCCGGCATCGATCACCGCGCGAAACGGCACGAGATCGACTTCCTTGAGTTGATCCGCGGTCGCCTCGATGCGCGTGGCCACCAGACTGGGATCGGTCGTCACGCGGCCGAGTCCGGGGAAGTGCTTCGCGCACGCCAGCACCCCTTCGGCCTGACATGCATCCACCCACTCGGCGGCCAGCGCGGCGACGGTCTTGGGATCGCTGCCAAACGTGCGCGAGCCGATGACGGGGTTGTCCGGCGAAAGATCCAGATCGCACGTGGGCGCGAGGTTCCAGTTCACGCCCATCGTGCGCGCTTCACGCGCGGTGAGTCGCGCCGCGCGGCGCAACGCTTCGCGATCGCCCAGCGCGACGATTGCCGCCAACGGAGGCAGTCCAGTCGCTCCGCCAAACGCCTGCCCCGCTCCGCGCTCGAGCTGCGCGGCGATGAGGAGCGGATGCCGCGACTTGCTCTGCAACTCCTTGGCGAGCGCGCGCACGGCGTCCTGCTCGCCGCCCTGCACGATCACGCCGCCCACGCCGAGCGCGAGATAGTCGGTGATGCGCGCGCGCGCGGCCGCAAACCCTCCCTCGCGATCCCACGGGAGCGTGGCGATCACGAGCGACGCGTACACGTTGGTCGCCGGGCGCGCGGCGGGAGTCGGATGCGTCACGGAGACGGGAGGTTGCGTCATCGCGAAGCGGCGGGCGAGCGCTTGCCGAGCAGGCGCGGGCCGCGCGCGCCGGTGGCCGACGGCACATTGCCGTGCCGCCCGGCGAGATGCAACCAGCCCATCAAGGCAAAGGCCACGCATTCCTTGGCCTCCGCATCGAAGAACCGTTCATCGAACGTGACCACCGGAATTGGCGCGAGGGCGGAACGCAGTCCGGCCACGAGCGTCGGATTGCGCGCGCCACCGCCGGCGAGCACCACGTCGGCAAGCGGGGCCACCACGCGCGGCCGCACGAAGCGCGCGTACTGATCGGCCACGCTGCGCACGGTGAACGAAGTGGCCGTGGCGATCACGTCCTCGTCACTCGCTGCCGGGCGCGTGCGCCGACAGCGCTCGATGAAGCGTGCCACGTAGGCCGGCGTGAAGAGCTCGCGCCCCGTACTCTTTGGTGGCGGCGCGGCGAAGTACGGATCGGCCAGCGCTTCGTCGACCACTTCGGCGATGATGGTGCCCGCGGCGGCCAGACGTCCGTCGACGTCGCAGCGCATCCCCGGGCGCACCGTCTGCACCACCGCGTCGATGATGACGTTGGCGGGGCCCGTGTCGAACGCCCACGGAGCCGGTGCGTCGGTCATGCCGGCCGCGTGGACCACGGTGACATTGCCGATGCCTCCCAGGTTCTGCAGCGCTCGCGCGCCCCGCTCGCGCGGCGCGAAGAGCAGCACGTCGGCGATCGGCACGAGTGGTGCGCCCTGCCCGCCGGCGGCGACGTCCGCCACGCGGAAGTCGGCGATCACGTCGCACCCCGACCGCTCGGCGATCACCGCGCTCTCGCCGATCTGCCAGGTGGAATGGCCGACCTCATGCCAGATCGTGTGACCGTGCGAGGCGATCGCCGTGACATCGCGCGGCGTGAGCGCTGCCGCCTGCATGACGTCGAGCGCCACAGCCGCAAACGCCTCGCCGAGATCCACGTTGAGCCGGCAGTACTCGCGCGCCGTGCCACCCTGCATGGCGGCCGCGAGGCGCGTGCGTTCCTCGGGCGAGTACTCGCGTTGCCGCAGCGCGAGCAGCTCGACCGACGGGGGCGCATGATCGTCGGTGGCCGTGAAGCGCACGGCCGCGCCACTGATGCCGTCGAGCGAGGTCCCCGACATCATGCCGATGAGCACGTGCGAGGTGCCCGGCTCGCCGACACGCGCCGTGACGCTCACGCGACCACCGGTGGCGGTGACGCACCAGGGACGGCGCGCCGCACCACACCACCGGCTGCCTCGAGCCGCGACTCCGCGGTCGCGCGATCGGCGCCGAGCAACTGCATGACGAGTGCGGTCTTCACCGACCCGCCGCTCGCCTCGAGCAGCGCACGAGCGGCGTCGCGATCGACCCCCGTCACCTCCATCACGATGCGCTCGCTGCGATCGACGAGCTTCACGTTCGTCGCGCGGACATCGACCATGAGGTTGCCGTACGTCTTGCCGATGCGGATCATCGCACCGGTCGTGATCATGTTGAGCACGAGCTTGGTGGCCGTGCCGGCCTTGAGCCGCGTGGACCCGGTGACCACTTCGGGTCCGACGATGGGCAGGATGGGGATGTCCACGTGTGCCAGCGTGGCGGCCGGCGGGGGCGAGCACGCCACGATCGCCGTTACGGCCCCGCGCGCGCGCGCGCGGATGATGGCGTCGCGCACATAGGGCGTGGTGCCGCTGGCTGCGATCCCCACGAGGAAGTCGCGCGCATCGAGTTCGGCCGCATCGACCGCCGCGGCCCCGTCACTCGCCCGATCTTCGGCGCCTTCGACAGCATTGCGCAACGCATGATCGCCGCCGGCGATGATCCCCTGCACCATGCGCGGATCGGAACCGAAGGTCGGCGGACACTCGCTGGCGTCGAGCACACCGAGTCTGCCCGACGTCCCCGCCCCGATGTAGAACAGGCGCCCGCCGGCACGAAAGGTCCGCTCCGTCTGCGCGATCGCGCGCGCGATCGGCTCGCGTTGCGTGGCGACCGCCTCGGGGACGAGCCGATCATCCGCGAGCATCAGGTCGACGATACCGAGCGGCTCGGCGAGATCGATGGCGATCGTGCGCGGATTGCGCTGTTCGGTGACTCGCGGATCGCGAGCGCCTGGCGCGGGCGAGAGGGCGTCGGTCACGACGCGAGCAGGGCGGGCACGGACACGCCGGAGTATCTTAGCGAGCTGTTGCGTGCGACGCGCCCCCGTTCGCACCTCGGCCCTCCTCTGTCCTCGACGGCATCGCATGCGCGCCTCCACTCGCACGTCGCTTGCTCTCCTCGCGGTCCCCACCGCGCTCGTCGGCGTCGCGGCCTGTGGCGCGCGCCCGTCGGCCGGCGCCGCGACGCCCACCCCATCGACCGCGACGGCCGAGCGCGCGACGCCGAGCTTTCCCAGCGGATGGCGCTTCAAGACGGGCGAGGTGGCCACCGAGGGTGCACAGGCGATGGTCGTCAGCAACTCCCGCCAGGCGAGCGAGGCGGGGGTCGAGATCCTGCGCGCAGGTGGCAACGCCGTCGATGCCGCGGTGGCCGTGGGCTTCGCCCTGGCGGTGACGTGGCCGGAGGCCGGCAACATCGGTGGCGGCGGCTTCATGCTCATGCGCATGGCCAACGGGCAGACGGCCGCGGTGGACTATCGCGAGATGGGCCCCGGTGCGGCCTCGCGAGACATGTATCTCGACGGCAACGGACAGCGCACCAACAAGAGCACGCTCGGCCACCTCGCCTCCGGGGTACCCGGCGCGGTTGCCGGCATGGCGCAGGCGCTGCGCGAGCGCGGCACGATGTCGCTTGCGCAGGTGATGGCGCCGGCCATCCGCTTGGCGCGCGACGGATTCGTGGTCGACTCCGCGCTCGCACAATCGATTGCCGGGACGCGCTGCAACTTCCTCAAGACCGGCGGCGAAGCGGTGTTCTGCCCCGGCGGCACCCCGATGGCCGCAGGCGCGCGCCTCGTGCAGGCCGACCTGGGGCGCACGCTGCAGGCGATCGCCGACATGGGCCCCGATGCGTTCTATCGCGGGTGGATTGCCGACTCGCTCGTCGCGGAGATGGCGCGCGGCGGCGGCATCATCACCAAGGCCGATCTGGCGGCGTATCGCGCCGAGGGGCGGACGGTCATCCGTTCCGCGTATCGCGGCCACACGCTCCTGACCATGCCGCCGGTCTCCTCGGGTGGAGCCACCATCACGCTGACGGCCAACATTCTCGCTGCCGATGGGGCTGCGCCCGCGTTCGGCACTGCAGCGTGGACGCACCTGCTGGGCTCCGCGTACCAGCGGGCCTTCGCCGAGCGCAACGTGTCGCTCGGCGACCCGGCGTTCGTAAAGGTGCCGCTCGAGAAGTTCACGAGTCCGGACGCCGGCGCGCGCTGGCGGCGCGGCATCGACATGGCGCGCGCGACACCCACGAGTGCGCTCGAGACGCGCACCATGAACGACGGCGACAACACCACGCACTACTCCGTGGTGGACGCGATGGGCAACGCCGTGAGCACGACCACCACGCTCAACGGATCATGGGGTGCCAAGGTGTGGGTGCGCGGCGCGGGCTTCATGCTCAACAACGAGATGGACGACTTCGCGACCGCACCCGGCAAGCCCAACATGTTCGGCCTGGTCGAAGGCGAGCAGAACGCCGTGCAACCGCGCAAGCGCATGCTCTCGTCGATGTCGCCGTCGATCGTGCTCGATCCGGCGGGCCGGCTGCTGCTGGTCGTCGGCGCCGCGGGCGGCCCGACGATCATCACCGGCACGTCGCAGGTGATTTTCAATGTGATCGACCACCGCATGTCGCTCGCCGATGCGATGCGCGCCCCGCGCATTCATCATCAGGCGCTGCCCGACAGCCTGACGTATGAAGACGGCGGATTGAGCGCTGAACAGCTCTCCGCCCTCACGGGCATGGGACACCGCCTGCGGCGCACCTCGGCCCTGGTGAACGTGAACGCGATCATGCGTGGTCCGCGCGGCGGATGGCAGGGCGTCAGCGAGCCGCGGCGCCCACTGACCAACGGCGCCGTCGGCTATTGATGCGCCGCGCCCCGGCTGCGCACGAGCGCAGCCGGGGCGTTGATACGGCGCGTCACGACACGGCGCGCCGCGCGTGGTGGCGGCGTGCCATGCGCGCCACGCGACGACTCAGTTCGCGCGAATGCGGACCGGACCCGAGAGACGGACCGCGATCTGCGCACCGTCATCCACGCAGCCGTCGAAGTCGGCCGTGGCGACCGCAGCAGCCGTTCCCGCCGCGGCGCCCGCTGCGGCGCCGCCAACGGTGCTTCGCGTATCCTTGCCGAGCACCTGGCCGATGATCGCACCAGCGACGGCGCCACCAATGACCTTCTTGGCGTCGTTCCCCTTTGTCGAGCCGCGCTGCTTGCTGACCGGCATCGACTCGGTGGTCGCGTCCACCGTGTAGCTCTCACCGCCGAAGCTGAGCGCGACGAGCTTGGCTTCGAGCACCGGAGTCCCGCGCGAGTTGTTAGCGCGGCGTGACGCCGTGACTTCGAAGGTGCCCTTGGCTCCGGCGGGAATGCTCACGCCGTCGCTGCCGTCGACGGCGTTGGCGATCGTCGCGGAAAAGCGATCACCGGCCTGGTGCGTGTTGGTGCACACACGTGCGCCGGTGGACAGCGTGAGCGTGGTGCCCGAGGCCACGCTGCCGTACCTGGGCGCGGGGGGCTCCGCGGGTGCCGCGGGGGCGGGCGTCGGCGCAGGTGTGGAGGGCGACGGCGCGGCCTGACGGGGGCGCGGCCGCGGGCGTGGCCGTGGTGCCGGCGCGGGTGCGGGCGTTGGCGCCGGCGTGGGCTCCGCGACCGGTGGCGTGGGCGCCGGAGTGGGCTGCGGCGCAGGGGCGGCGGCCGTATCCTGCAGGCGCGGTTGCGCCATGCTGTCCTGCTGTGCGATCGCAAGGTCGCGCGTCAGCGCGGAGTCCGTGGTGGCGGCCTGCTCCTTGGTCCCGCCGCACGCGGTGATCGCCGTCAGGCTCGCCAGAGCGAGCGCGACGCGGGAAGAACGTGAACGACGCATCATGAGAGTCGAGAGTCGAAGGGTGGCAGTCCTCAGGCGCACGAACGCACGTGCACGGTCCGTCCGTTGCGAAATACCCCGCGGTCGCGAAACGTGCCAGTGACGGCGCGCACCAATCGCATCGGACGGCGTGCCGCCCTTGGCGCGCTGCGCCCCGTCCTGCGCACGCATGCCGCCACGTACGCGATCGGCATCACGTTGACCGTCATCTCCGCGGGCGTCGCGTCGCTCTTGCCATGGTTCCTGCGGCGTGCGCTCGATGCGATGCGCGCCGGTGCGCCGCGCGAGACGATCTGGCGCATCGCCCTGGTGATGCTTGCCGTGGCCGTCGGCGGCGGCGCGCTGCGTTATCTCATGCGCGAGATGATGAACGGCGTGAGCCGGCGCATCGAGACCGATCTGCGCCGCATCGCGTTTGCCGCGCTCACCCGACGCAGCGCGACATGGTACGGCCAGTGGCGCACGGGCGATCTGATGGCGCGACTGACCAACGATCTCTCCGCGGTCCGCATGGCCTGCGGCCCCGCGGTGATGTACCTCGTGAACACGATGGCCGGTGGCTGCTTTGCGATCGTGATGATGGCGAGCATCGATGGCCGGCTCACCGCGGCCGCGCTCGTGCCGTTGCTCGCGATCCCTGTCATGGAAGTCATGCTCGGCCGGCGGATCCACGAGCGCTTCGAGGCGGTGCAGGAGCAGTTCTCCTCGCTCACCACGCGCGCGCAGGAGAACCTCTCCGGCGTGCGCGTGGTGCGTGCCTTTCGGCAGGAGCGCGCAGAGCTCGACCGGTTCGATGCGTTGAGCGCGGCGTACGCGAAGGGCAACGTGCAGCTCGCGACGCTCAACGGGATCCTCAATCCCGGCTTCGGGCTGCTCGCCGGATTCGCGATGGCGATCACGATTGGCTACGGCGGCTCATTGCTCATCCGCGGGACGCTCACCGTTGGTGCGTTCGTGGCGTTCAGCATCTACCTCGCGATGCTGACGTGGCCGCTGATCGCACTCGGCTGGACGACCAATCTGTTCCAGCGCGGCCTCGCCTCGATGTCACGACTCGCGGAAGTGCTCGACGCGCCCGCAGACGTCGTCCTGAGCGAGCCGTCGCACCCCCCCGTCGTCCTGAGCGAGCCGCGCAGCGGCGAGTCGAAGGACCTCCGCGCTCCCGCGCACCCCCCCGTCGTCCTGAGCGAGCCGCGCAGCGGCGAGTCGAAGGACCCCCGCGCTCCCGCACACCCACCCATCATCCTGAGCGAGCCGCGCGACGGCGAGTCAAAGGACCCCCCGACCTCGACAGCGCCGCGGCTCGCCGGCGCCACCATCCCCGGCCCTTCGCTCTCCTTCGCACACGTCTGGTTCCACTACCCCAGCACGAGCGATTCCCCGCGCTGGGTCCTCCGCGACATCTCCTTCGACCTCGCCCCGGGGCAACTCCTCGGCATCGTGGGCACCACCGGCGCCGGCAAGAGCGCGCTGATGGATCTCATCCCGCGGCTCTTCGAACCACAACGCGGGGAGCTCCGCTTGAACGGCGTACCGCTTGCCGCGTGGCCGTTGACCGCGTTGCGCGCGCAGATCGGTTACGTGCCGCAGGACACGCTGCTCTTCGCGGAAACGATCGGCGACAACATCCTCTATGGCGCGTCACCGGATGCAGACGATGATGCGGACGCCCGCGCGCGCCGCCTGGCGTGGGCGAGCAGTGTGTCGCAGCTCTCACAGACGATCGAGCGCATGCCATCGGGTGTCGACACCATGCTCGGCGAGCGGGGGATCACGCTGTCGGGGGGCCAGAAGCAGCGCACCGCGATCGCGCGGGCGCTCGCGCGCGATCCGGGGCTCGTGCTGCTCGACGATTCGCTGTCGGCCGTCGACACCCAGACCGAGTCGGCGATCCTTGGCGCGTTGCGCGGCGCACTGGCCGGGCGCACGGCAATCATCGTGGCGCATCGGGTGAGTGCCGTGCGCGACGCGCACGAGATTCTCGTGCTGGATGACGGCGCGATCGTGGAGCGCGGCACACATGACGCGCTGATTGCACACGGTGGGCACTACGCGGCGCTGTACCGGCGGCAGCAGTTGCTCGACGAGATCGAGGAGACCTCCGAGGCCGCGGACTCCGCGCACTGACGCGCGGGGCGGGCGGTCCGGCACCGTCTATCGGCAGTCCCCCTCTTGACGTCCGGACAACGCGTGCAAACGTTTGCACCACTGGGTGCCGCTCCCTTTCCCGCGGTGGCTCGATGGCGCTCTCCGCCCGCTCGATCACGCTCCACGATGTCGCTCGCGATGCCGGGGTCTCCGCGGCCTCCGTCTCGCGCATCCTGACCGGCCGCTTTCGCGGTGAGCCGGCCGTCGCGGAGCGTGTGCGCGCGATCGCCCGACAGTTGGGCTATGTCCCGCATGGCGGCGCTCGCGCGCTCATCACGCGCCGTGCCGGGGCGATGGGCGTGCTCCTCCCCGACATCTTCGGCGAGTTCTTTTCCGAGCTCCTGCGCGGCGCCGACGCCGCCGCGCGCGCCGCCGGTGTGCAACTGCTCGTCGCCGGGGCGCACAGCGCGCCCGAGGAGCTCGTGGCCGCCATTGGCGCGATGCGCGGACGGGTCGACGGATACCTGGTCATGGCGCCGCACACCGCCGCGCGCGCCGCCCTCGCGCAGCTCGCGGCGCATACGCCCACGGTGGTCGTGGGCGCGTCCGATCGGGCCGTTCCCTTTCCAGCGCTCGTGGTGGACAATCGCGGCGGCGCCCGCGCGATGGCACAGCATCTGCTCGCGTGCCGCTACGACCGCATCGCCTTCATTGGCGGGCCGCGCGGCAACGCAGACGCCACGGCGCGCCGGAGCGGCTTTCTGCAGGCCCTGCGCGGGTCGGCCGCCGCTCGCACGCTCATCGAGCTGCCGGGCGACTTCAATCAGCAGGCCGGCTGGGACGCGGCGCGCGCCCTCCTCCGCGCCCCGCGGCGCCCGCGTGCGCTCTTTGCCGCCAACGACGCGATGGCGATCGGCGCCTTGAGCGCGCTCCACGACGCGGGGGTCCGTGTTCCCGACGAGATCGCCGTCGCCGGCTTCGACGACATCCCGATGGCGCGCTTTCTCGCGCCGTCGCTCACCACGGTCCATGTGCCCATTGCCGCACTCGGCGAGCGCGCGATGCAGCGGCTCCTCGACGGCGTGCGGCATGGTACGCACGCGACCGTCTTTCGCGAGGTCGTTCCCACCTCGCTCGTTCACCGCGCCTCGACCGGCGCGCCAGCCGATCCCGTCACCATGAGAGGTGTCGCATGACCGCAGGGCAGCAGTTCCGACAGTGGGGCCGTCTTCTCTGTGCGACGGTGCTGGCGATCGCCGCGCTTGTGCCACGCGCAGAGGCACAGACGAGCACCGGGTCCATCCGCGGCTATGTGACCGCAACCGATGGATCGCCGGCGACAGGGACGACGCTCTCCGCCCGTAACACGCAGACCGGGCTCACGCGATCGACCGTCGCAAACGACCGCGGCTTCTATGTGCTCGCGGGATTGCCGCCGGGCGAGTACGAGCTGACGGCGCGCCGCGTGGGACTCTCACCGAAGTCGCGCCGCGTGACGGTGGGGATCGGTCAGGCGGTCCCGCTCGACCTGCGGCTCGACGACGCGGCGACGACGCTCTCGACCGTCGCGGTGAATGCGGACCGCATGGCGGAGATGCGTACGTCGGAAGTCGCGACCAACGTGACCACCGAGCAGATCAAGAATCTCCCGTCGGTCGATCGCAACTTCCTCGGGTTCGCCGCGCTCGCGCCGGGCGTGCGCATCACGGGTGATCGCAGCGAAGGGACGACCAAGACCTTTGCCGCCAACCAGGCGCCCGCCGCCGCGGTGAACGTGTTCATCGATGGTGCCTCGCAGAAGAGCGACGTGCTGCCGAGCGGCGTGGCGGGGCAGGAAGCGAGTCGTGGCAATCCCTTTCCGCTCAATGCGGTGGGCGAGTTCCGCGTGATCACGCAGAACTTCAAGGCCGAGTATCAGAAGGCGTCTTCGGCGATCATCACGGCCACCACGCAGAGCGGGACGAACACGTGGCGCAGCAATCTGTTCAGCTACTTCCAGACGCGCGATTTCATCGCGCTCGACAGCTTCCAGCGGCGGAACCGGGTGCAGAACCCGGCGACCTTCCGCGTAGGCGCGTTCAATCGGCAGCTCGTCGGCGGGAGCACCGGCGGCCCGCTCATCAAGGACAAGCTGTTCTTCTTCGGCGCGATGGAGATGAACCTGCAGAATCGGGTCAATGTCATCGCGTTTCCGAACACGGCCGGGCTCAACCAGCTCACGCCGGACGTGCGGCAGCGGTTCCTCAGCTTGGAAGGCACGGGGGCGTCGCCGTTCCGTTCGTATCTGCCCTTCGCGAAGCTCAACTGGACGCCGGGCGAGAAGACCAACTACGAACTCTCGTACAGCGGTCGGTTCGAAACGGACGTGCGTGATTTCGGTGGTACGAGACCGTTGGAAGCCGCCGAGAACGTGCGCAATGCCACGCACAACGTGAATGCCAAGCGTACGTGGGCGGGCAACAACGGGCTCCACGAAACGCTGCTCAACGTTTCGTACCTCGACTGGAACCCCACACCGGCGAACCCCGACCTGTTGCCAATCGTGTATGACGGCATCGGACGGTTCGGTGGCCGCGACGGCGGCGGCCAGACCTTCCAGCAGACGCGCGTCTCGCTCCGCCACGACTTCACGTGGAGCAACATCCGCTGGGCGGGTGATCACGTCGTCAAGATCGGTGCCAACTACGACCGGCTCGCCTATCGCGTGCAGAAGTCGTTCTTCCGCACGCCCGTCTATCGCTACAACTCGGCCAACAGCTTCGCCTTCCCGTGGACGGCGAGCATCGCGACCGGTACCGCCGACCTCCCGCTCGACAACGACCAGATCGGCGGCTACATCCAGGATGACTGGTCACCCCTGCGCGCGCTCACGCTCAATCTCGGCCTGCGCTACGACTACGAGTCGAACATGTTCGACCGGTCGTTTGTCACCGCGCCCGCGATCCGGCAGGTGATGGACACGATCCTGCGCAACCGCGGCTTCAATCCGTCGGACTACTTCAACGACGGCAATGGCCGTCGCCCGTTCACCCGCGCCTTCCAGCCGCGCGTGGGCTTTTCCTACAGCCTCGGCAAGTCGCAGGCGACCACGATCTTCGGCGGCTACGGGCTCTTTTACGATCGCTTCAACTACAACCTGAGCCTGGACGAGCGCGATCGCCTGCAGCGGCAGACGCGCACACTGCAGTTCTCGGCCGACGGACTGCCGCGCGGCGGCTCACCCACCATCCAGTGGCGGCCGTCGCTGCTCAATCCCGACTCCCTGCGGGCATTCGCCGCCAGCGGTGCAGCCGGGCGCCCCGAGGTCTTCCTCATCCAGAACGATCTCGAGCTCCCGCGCTCGGACCACATCAACCTCGGCGTGCGTCACCTCTGGCGCGGCACCGAGTACTCCGTGACCTATGGTCAGGTCAACAGCCAGAACGGCTTCGCCTTCATCTTCGGCACGCGTAACGCCGCCGGGGGCTGCTGCGTGAGCGTCGCGCCGTATCAGAATCTGCTGCTCTCCACCACGGACAGCCGCGTGTGGTATCAGAACGTGGCGTTCCGCGTCGACCATCCGTACCAGAACCGCGGGCGCGAGAAGTGGAACTGGGGCGGCGGCGTCACGTGGACCGTGCAGCACGCTGAACAGCAGGGCGTCTGGGGCGGCGACTTCTTTGCGCTCGACTTCCCGAGCATCGCACGCTACCCGCGCTCGCCCACCCCACAGTCGGTGCGCAACCTGTTCGTGGGCAACTTCATTCTCGACGTCCCCTATCTCTGGGGGATCCAGGTCTCGACGCTCGTCAACTTGCACAGTGGTGATCGCTACTGGATCACCGACGAGTCGCGCGGCAACACCCCCGACCTGCGCCAGGTGCGTCGCAACTCGGGACAGCCGCCGCGCTACACCTTCTTCCCCATTCCGGGTGCGCTGTGGGGCTTCCGCAACCAGGACCTGCGGCTCTCCAAGCAGTTCTGGTGGCAGCAGCGCCGGTTCAGCGTGCAGGCCGAGCTGTTCAACATGTGGAACACGGTCAACCTGAGCGGATTCGACGGCTTCATTCCCACGCTGCCGGCGACCAACGCGAACTTCGGGCGCGCCAACGGCGTGGCCAGCGACGCCCGGCGCTTCCAGGCCGGATTCCAGGTGGACTTCTGATGGTCGTGCGAACGCTCCGACGTCACCGTCGCGCGCTGCGTGCGCTCGGCGGTGGCGTTGGAGCGCTGCTGTTGACGAACTGTTCGCGCGCGTCGTCGCCGAGTGCGGCGCCGCGCGCGGCGAGCTATCGGGCAACGGCGGCCGACGTCGCGCTGGCCGACACGGTCGCTGAGCGCACGTTTCGCTGGTTCTGGGAGACGACGCCCGCCGAGACGGGGCTCGTACACGATCGGTATCCCAAGCTCGACTTCTCCTCCGTCGCGTCGATCGGCTTTGGCCTCACGGCCTACGGCATTGGCGCCGAGCGTGGATGGATCACGCGCACGCAAGCGGCCGAGCGGACACTCACCACGCTGCGCTATCTCTGGCAACTGCCGCAGGGCCCCGCCGCGACCGGCGTGAGTGGTTTTCACGGCTTCTTCTACCACTTCCTCAACTACACGGACGGTTCACGCTTCAAGACGGTCGAGCTCTCGACCATCGACACATCCCTGCTCCTGATGGGTGCACTCTTTGCGCAGAGCTACTACGACGGCGACGGCGCCACCGAGCGCACCATTCGCGCCTACGCCGACTCGCTCTATCGCCGCGTGGAGTGGCCGTGGATCATGCCGCGTCCGCCGCGCGTCTCCATGGGGTGGCATCCGGAGAAGGGGTTCATCCAGGCAGACTGGGCCGGCTACAACGAGGCGATGCTGCTCTACGTGCTCGCGCTCGGCTCGCCCACGCACGCCATCGGCCCCGAGGCGTGGACCGCCTGGACGTCGACGTACAAGTGGCGGACGTATCGCGGTCAGCCGCACGTGAACTTCAGCCCACTCTTCGGGCACCAGTATTCGCACGCGTGGATCGACTTTCGCGGCATTCGCGATGCCTACATGCGCGGGCGCGGCATCGACTACTTCGAGAACGCGCGTCGCGCCACGTACAGCCAGCGTGCGTACGCCATCGCCAATCCGGGCGGCTTCACCGGCTACGACAGCCTCACGTGGGGGCTCACCGCGTGCGACGGTCCGGCCGACACCACCGTGACCATCAACGGTCGCACGGTACGCCTGCGCACGTACTGGGCGCGCGGCGTCTCGGCCAATGCCGACATGGACGGCGACACGGAAGAGCGTGATGACGGCACGATCGCTCCGACGGCCGCGATCGGCAGCGTGGCCTTTGCTCCGGAGATCGTGCTCCCGACCATGCGGACGATGCGCGAACGGTACGGCCGCATCATCTTCGACCGCTATGGCTTCCGCGATGCGTTCAACCCGTCGCTCCGCGACCCCGCGTTGCGCACGCAGCAGGGGACGGTCGACCGGGAGCTCGGATGGGTAGGGCGCGACTACCTGGGGATCGACCAGGGACCCATCCTGCTCATGCTCGAGAACTGGCGGAGCGACTTCGTGTGGAGCGTGATGCGACGCAACGTGTACATCGTGCGTGGACTGCGGCGCGCGGGCTTCGCTGGCGGGTGGCTGGACACGTCGCCGCTCGGGCGATAGCGGGTGAGGTGATCGCGACTGCATCTCGCGTGCGCGCAACGACGCGTGGCGTAGGAGTGATCGCCGCGATGATCGCACTCGCGAGTTGCGCGCCGCGCAGTGGACCGTCGCCGGCCATTGAACTCCGCGTGTGGGGCATCGGCCGCGAAGGGGAGGTGCTGCGAGAGCTCGTGCCCGCCTTCGAGCGCGAGCACCCGGGGGTACGCGTGCGCGTGCAGCAGATCCCGTGGTCGGCCGCGCACGAAAAGCTGCTCACCGCGCACGTGGGTGACGTACTCCCCGACGTGGCGCAGATGGGAAACACATGGCTGCCCGAGTTCAGCGCGCTGCGTGCGCTCGCGCCGCTCGATTCGTTCGTGGCGCGCTCCGCCGTGGTGCGCTCCGCGGCGTTCTTTCCGGGCAGTTGGGCCACCAATCGCGTGGACGGCGCACTGGTGGGCGTGCCGTGGTACGTGGACACGCGGCTCCTCTTCTATCGTCGCGACCTGCTGGCCGAGGCGGGCTGGCCTCGACCCCCGCGTACGTGGGCCGAGTGGCGTGCGGCGATGCGCGCCGTGCGCGCGCGATCGGCCGGCGCGCGCCATGGCGCACTGCTTCCGGTCAACGAGTTCGAGCTGCCGGTGATTCTGGGCATGCAGGCCAACGCGTCGCTCGTGGATGTGCGCGCGTCCCGTGGCGCGTTTCGCGATTCGGCGTTTCGCTCGTCCTACGATTTCTACCTCAGCCTCTTCCGCGACTCCCTGGCGCCGCGCATCGGGAGCAACGAGGTGGGCAATCTCCACCAGGAGTTCGCGCGTGGTCGCTTTGTCTTCTTCGTCTCGGGACCGTGGAACGTCGGTGAGCTCACGCGTCGGCTCCCCGAGTCGCTGAAGGACGCGTGGCGCACGGCGCCCATGCCGGCCAGAGACACGGGCGGCATTGGCGTGTCCACGGCGGGCGGATCGAGCCTGGTG
>JALOPS010000323.1 GCA_025453745.1 Gemmatimonadaceae bacterium | reverse complement strand
TCTTGGTCGCCTCTTCCGTCTGCACCATCGAACGAGTGGCGGCAATGCGGCTAGAGAGAAGCCGGAGCTGATCGACAAAGTCCATAGTGCCTCTGTGCGCAGTTTTCGACATTCATGGGACGCTCGTGTTCACCCTCCGAAGCAAGGAGGGGGCGAGCGGGGCGGTGGAAGTGTGCAAGATTACATCCCGGTACGACACTTGGCATCGTCCCCAGCGCCGGGGAGAGGAGGCGCGCCTTAGGCCGGACGTGTGGAACGGCGGGGGCAAGCCTTGCGCTTGGGCGGATACCGGCGTGGCAAAGCGTCACATCCCGTGGCACGTCACGGCGGCGCACTCCGGGCGCGGTCAGGGCAGTACGGTATCTTTCCCACCGGACCCGGAGTTGCCGGGGTGTTGTGCCAGTGCTGCCTGACCATGACGAAGCGGCGGACTGCGTGATCCCATGAACCCAGTGGTAAAGCTCCTAACGCGGCCCATCGGCTCTAGGTTGCCCATACTGTATTCCGTAGTGCTCGATGCCCGGACGAGGTACGGGTTATGAGCTATAGGCACCGTCGCGAGCCGGATGACGACGAACCCGGGCTGCCGGGCTTTCGCGCGTATGTCAGGCCAAAGCCGGTCACTCGCGAAGAGGCCCGGCGTCGCTACGAGGCGTGGAAGGACCGCGAGAACCGCCGCCAGGATGCGCCCCGGCCACCCGCGTGGCAGCCGATCCGCGTCGGGTGCTGGTCATGCTTGGCGGCAAGCGTGGCAGCCCTCGTGTGGTGGCTGCGCTGACCCCCCCTTATCCCGGAGCACACATCATGTCGCGTCCCAAGGACGATACACCCGAACCTGAGAGAGAAACCACGCCGAAGAGGTCGGGGAAGAAGGGTACATGGCGCTCGTTGAGCGCAGCGGAGTACGCGGAGGAAACTGGCGCGAGTCTGTACGTGAGGCCGAGCGTCTCTACGAATCCGTCGCCCACGGTGAAACCCCCGCGTAAGCCCGCTCAGGACGACGACAAGGGAGAAGCGCCGCCGGACGCTTGATCGTCCGCCAGCAAGGCCACCAGACGGCTATACGTGGCCCACGGGAGCACCACGAGCGGCTCGGCATGGTCCTGCCGCAGCACGAGCGCATCGGCCGTGCCGAGCCACCTGGTGAGCGTGACGAAGCCGCTGCCCTGCGCGCGCGCCTTCACTTCGATGCGACCGACGCCGGGGACCAGCACATCCCCGGCGAAGAGACCACCGGCAGCCCCCGACAGCGGCACCCGCTGCGCCGCGAGGCCGAGGGCACGATGACGGGCGACCAATTCGCGCTCGATGCGGTCGCCCTTTCGCTTGCTCTTGCGACCGCTCATGACCGTCCCCGCTGGCACCAGTAGCAGACCATGAGCGGAGGCAGCGCATGCACGCCGCAGCCGGGGCACCGGCCCGTGCGGGCGAGTGTCGCCAGCTGCGGCCGATACGGCCGCAGGGTGGCGAGCTGCGCGCGCGTAGCGTCGGTCAGCGTCCGACCGGGGCGCACACCGGGGACGGGTATGCCGCCTCCGGTGAGCGTCCAGCGCACCCCGGCCGCGTGCAGCGACGCGAGCGTCGCCGTGAGACCGGCGGTGCTCATGCGGCGTCATCTCCCCACTCCCGATCAAGCTGTTCGTCACGCTCACGGAGTGAAGAAACATGGGAGATATGGGAGTCTTGGGAGATTTCCCCCTCGACTCGCTCATCCTGCTCCGTTTCAGCGAATGGGAGCATGGGAGAAATGGGAGGAATGGGAGATATGGATGAGAGGGGCTTATCTCCGTTCTCTCCCGTATCTCCTTCACTCCCAGGATCTCCGTAGCTGGCAGGCTGGTGCCACGCATGCACCCAGACCTCGGCCGCACGCCCGCCGGTCTCACGGGGACGGGGTGGGAGCTTCACGGCCAATCCTTCCTCTGCCAGCTGCGTGAGGGCGCGTGATATCTCGGCACCCTTGACGCTGTTGCCGATGCCCGGACAGTCGCGCAAGCCGGTGCGCGTGAGGCCTGCGGGGCCCGCCTCGCACAAAGCTCTTTCGATCTTCCCGGCGAGCCCTTCGCGCGGGGTGTCGGGGTAGACCTTGGCCCAAGCGCCCTCAGCGAGCTGCCACAAGGCCGCAGCTGCATCGAGATGTGCAACCGTGACCACACGAGAGCGGTCCAGCATCGCCAGCAGGAGCGCCACACGCAGCACGTAGGGGGCGGCCCGCTCATGAAGCGCCCGCACCGCCTCCGCCTGCGCGTTCGACTGGCGCAGCCGCTTGTATAGCGCTTCCCATCGGCACTTGGCCTCGGCGTTCATGGAGAACTCCCCGCGCTGCGCGCGTGCCCACTTCACCGCACCGGCGAGCTGGTCCACCGTCGGGTTCAGCTCGAAGGGGGCGGGCGAGCCCGGGAACGGAATGCACTGCTCTGACGCGGCGTAGATGGGCAGCAGCCGGTTGGCGAAGCCATTGAATACATCGCCGCTTTGCAGCTGCTCCCGTAGTTCTGACGGGGTGATGGCTCCGACGATCGCCACATGCGGATCCGTCGCGGTCATCGGATCGCCTTTCGTGAGCCGTCTGAGTGGGCGGCCATCCCACGCCGCCCGCAAGGTCGCGCTCAAGTCGCTCTCCTTGCGTCGCATGACCCGCAGCACGCTGGCGAACTCCTCTTCGATCACGAGCAGGCGCTTGTCTGTTGTGCCGGGGATCGCGGGGATGACCTTGCCGTTCTCCATGCGCTCAGGCGTGGGGTCTCGCAGCAGGTGCACCAGCCCTTCGGTAGTGGACAGCCCGCTGCTGACTCGGGTTGTGGCGAACTCGTGGTCGATCCGCGCGAGCAGATCCGAAACGATGCCGATCGTCACGCCCTTGCGCGCGCGCCCACTCGGCCCGACCAGCAGCACGAACAACCGAGGCGCATGCGCGTCCGCGTTCACGAGCAGGAACGCCCCGCGCCCGATCGCTGCCCCTAGCGCCGCCAGCGCCACGGCGAACAGCGCCAGTGGCGACGCCTCTGTATGCGGCTGCCACACACGCACCCATGCGCCAAGCGGACCATAGAGCGCCGCGTCGGTGAGGGTGCGAACGTAGTTCGCGCGCTGCTCCTGCTCGTGCTCCGATTGATCGGGCACGGACTCGCCGCCGTCCTCGCCCTCGCTCGCAGCCGTCGCAACCGGTGCGCTTGCGAAGGCGTCGTCGATCCGGCGCTGTAGTTCGTCGTGGATACGTGCGTCGGCCCATCCCTTCGCTCGTGCCGCCGCGACGAAATCGGCCACATCACCGATGCCCGTATCCCCCCATTCGTTCTTGAGGGTCAAGGAGCGGACCTCGGCACGGGGGCACGCCACGGCCAACGCCGCCGCACACCGTGTCATGTGGTCCCGCCCCGCAAGATCGTTGTCGGGGAAGAGGACCACCCGAGAGAACGGCGCGAGGTGCCGGGCGTGCCCTGCGCCCCATGTGGCCGACGCGCCGCCGTGATGACTCGTCGCCGTGAAACCGACTGACCGCAAGGCGTCTACCACCTTCTCGCCTTCGCCGATGAGGACAAGCGTTTCACCGGACCCGGCAGCGGCGTGCAGCTCGGGCAGGCGGTAGACCAGCTCGCGGTACTCGTCGGGCAACGGATCGTGCTGGCCGCTAATTCGCCCGTCTGTGTGGTGCCATGAGAACGACTTGCCGCGCGTCGGGTGCGGCTTGCGCACCTTGATGGCGACCACCTCTCCCGTGGTTCGCGCGTAGGGGTACACCGCCAGCGCGCGCGGCTCGTTCACCGGGTAGGCGCTCAGTGACTCCCCGCCGTTCATGGCCGACGTATTGGGCGTGGGCTTGGTCGGCTTGAACGGATCGGGAGCCCTCACGGGTGCCCCGCGATCGGACACGGTGCGTGCCGCCGTCCAACGCACCGACTCGGGCGCGCCACCGAGCACGACGCCTGCCCGCGACGCCAGTGAGCGCATGACTTCCACGCGCGACTCGCGGCTATCGGGCAAGCCTCGATGGAGCACGAGGAACCGGATAGCGTCGCCTCGCTCGCCGCAGGTGGAGTGACAGCAGAACCCGCCGTCCCCGACGGCGAAGTTCGGGTCAGTCCCCTGATGCAGCGGGCACGGCATGCGCCCATGCCGGTTCAGCTCTACGCCCGTCTCCTCCTGTATGAGCGTGACGATGTGGGCATCGGCCCATGCCTTGATCGTTTCAAACGGGGGCGTATCACCGTGCATGGGCGCGCCCTCCCTGTTTGATGCGCGGCGTGTGCTTCTCGCGGTAGATCAGCACGTCTCGGCGGTTCGCCATAGGGTACAACGGCAGGCGCGACGGCTCGGGCATCTGCGCCGCCAAGTCCGGGAAGCCTGTTGCGAGTTTCCGCACCCACTGTGAGGGGCTGGAATACGCCGCGCAGCGGTTGCACCTTTCGCCTTGAGTCCCGTAGGGCTGCATCCCTCAGCCCTCCCCACACGCCCCGGCCTGCGACGCCGGGGCGTTGTGCGTTGCGGTCTGCGCTTCTCGCTGCGCCATGAAAGCGTGCAGGTCGTCGAGACTGTAGACCACCAAGCGCCCCGACAGCTTGCGAGCGGGTGGGCCGATGCGCAGCGCTTTCCAATTACGGAGAGTCTGGGGGCGGACGCCAAGGAACGCCGCCGCGTCCTTGGTGCAAAGGTGCCGCCCGACCGGGGGCACATACTGCGTGACTGTCATAGAGGCTCCTGCCGACAAT
>JALOPS010000322.1 GCA_025453745.1 Gemmatimonadaceae bacterium | reverse complement strand
AGCTTCTTGATCTCGTCTGCCGCATCCTGCAGCGCGGCCTGCGGGACGCCGTAGCGCTTGGCCAGTTCGCTCCAGCGGTGCGAGCGCAGCTCGTCGAACGCGTCGCGCACGAGCTGCGCCGCAAGTGAGTCCCCCTGTCCGGCCGCGGTCAGTTGCAGGAGCAGGCATTCGCGGAGGTCGCGCGCGGCGACACCCGGCGGGTCGAGATCCTGGATGACGCGCAGCATGCGCTCGCACTCTTCGATCGTGAAGAGGGGGAGCTCGCTGTCGTCGACGTGGTCGCCACCCGCTTCGCGACGAATGACCTCGTTGATGCCGTCGCGGATCTCCTCGAGCGAACAGGCGAGGTAGCCGTCCTCGTTGATGTTGCCGAGGAACTCGTCGGCGAGGGCTTCCTGGCGCGCGGTCAGATCGAGCAGCGCCACCTGCTCGCGCAGATGGTCGCTCAGGTCCTGCACATCCACGCGCACCGGCTCGACGTACTCGCGCTCCTCGTACTGTTCGCGCATCCCGCCCGTCTCGAACCCGTCGAGCAGCACGGCTTCCCAGTCCACGTCGTCGTCACCCGCCTTCTCGGGCTCCTCGGCGGGCGTCGCCTCCGGCTCGGTGAGGTCCTGCGTCTCGGCGGTGGGTTCGGTCTCCCCTTCCGGCGTCTCCTCCTCGTCGTCGCCCGGCTCGATGAGTTCGAGAAAGGGGTTGACGAGCAGCTCCTGGGAGAGGTGCTGCTGCAGGTCGAGCAGCGGCATGTACAAGAGATCCATCGCCTGGTACAGGCGTGGATTGATCTTGAGCTCCTGACGGAGCGAGGCCGACTGCTGGAGACCGGGCTTCATGCGGGTGAGGCAGGGACCTCCGCGGGGGGTGGGACGCGCCGAACGGCGGGAAAGCTAGTCGGCCGTCGCTCCGGCTGCCGCAAACCGCTCCCGGAGTCGCGCCGTCAGCGTGGGCCCGAGGTAGATGTCGGCGACGGTGTCGTCGAACACCAGCTCGCGCACCGTGCCCGAGACCTTGACCTGCCCATCGAACATGATGTAGGCGCGATCGACGATGTCCAACGTCTGCTCGACGTTGTGATCGGAGATCAGCACACCGATGCCGCGATGCCGGAGGTTGGCCACGATCTGCTGGATGTCATGCACGGCAATGGGATCCACACCGGCAAAGGGCTCATCGAGCATCATGAACTTCGGCTGCGTCACCAGCGCCCGGGTGATTTCGAGGCGCCGCCGTTCGCCACCGGAGAGCTGATAGGCCTTGCTCTTGCGCAAATGACGGATACTGAGCTCGTCGAGCAACAGATCGAGCCGGCTCTCGCGCTCGCCCGCCGAGAGCGGCAGCGTCTCGAGGATCGCCAGGATGTTTTCCTCGACGGTGAGCTTCCGGAAAATCGACGGCTCCTGTGACAGGTAGCCAATGCCCCGTCGTGAGCGCTGGTACATCGGCATGGCCGTGATGTCTTCTCCATCGAGGCGAATCCGCCCGGCCATCGGGGCGATGAGCCCAACGATCATGTAGAACGTGGTGGTCTTCCCGGCGCCATTGGGCCCGAGGAGACCGACGATCTCCCCCTGCCGGAGCTGCACGGCCACGTCGTTCACCACGGTGCGTCCCCGGTAGACCTTCACGAGGCCTTCCGCCTGGAGCACACTGCCGGCCTCGACCGTGGGATGCGGATCGCGATGCGCCACGATCCCCGCGTGCTCCCCCGTATCGCGAAGGGAGCGCTCGGTGGACTCGCGCTCGCTCCTGAGGCTCTCCCACAGGGCGGCCGGGAGGCGAACGGAGGCCTCCAGGGCGCCACCCAACCCCTCTGCCGGCAATTCGAGCAGCTCGTCGGCCGAGAGCCGCGGCAGGACGGAGGACGCGAGATGCTGGCGCACCTCGTCGAGGGAGAGGCGACCGGCCTCTGAGGCGGTGTCGCGCCCGTCCTGCCGGAGGGCAGCGAGATGCAGCTCGCGATAGCGCACCGCGATGTCGTTCACGGTCGCGCGTCCCTGCTCGTCGGCGACACCCACCAAGGCCGCCAGCGCATGCGCGAGCGATCGATCGCCCTTGGAGACGGCGCTCAACCGTCGGCGCAATTCGGCTGCGCTACTCATCGGCGACGGAGGGCGCGGGCCGGCGCGGCGCCCGAGGGGATCGCAAGGCTGGTCATCGGCACATCAGGTGAAGGCAGGGCGGGCTCGTGCGGTTCGCTCACACCCGGCGGGCGGCGTGGCGGAGGGCCGCCGGACGGTGGGCGTCGCGTGGCGCTGTCGGCACGCGCGGAGTCGGGGCGCAACGAGTCGACCGCCGCCGAATCGATCGGTTCGAGATAGACGCCATTGGCCGTCGAGTCGACGTTGACGACGCGCACCTGACCCGAGTCGAAGGCCACCGTGATCGTGACACCGCGCACGTAGTTGAGCGCGGGCGGACCGGCGCGACCGCGACTGGTGGCGACGTGGTAGAGCGAGGTGGCGTTCCCCACCGCGAAGACCTCGCGGATCTTCGGGCGGTTGGTCGTATCACCCGGCGTGACCACGCTGTCGAACTTGGCGAGAATCGTGTCGCCGCGCATGACATCGCGCTCGGTCGTGCGAATGCGCACGGTATCCGGCACGCCCGTGGCGGTGGCCCGCCCGATCGCGTGGATCTCGCGCACGCGCTGCCCCGGCATCTCGATGTAGAGCGAGTCGGATTCGACTTCCTGCTCGGGCGTGGTCGCCTTGGCGCGCTTCGCCCCCCAGGCGGAGGCGCGCTCGAGCTTGCTCTCGACGAGACGCATGTCGATCCGCTCGCCGATGAGCAGGATGTCCTTGTTGGTCACACGCCCGTTGCTCGAGGCCAGGACACGTTCGAGTGCGCGGTCCTTGTTGAACAGATCGATGGTGTCCGACGAGAGGCGATAGGGCTGCTTCTGATCGCGCGAGACGATCGACGCGTTGCGAATGAGCCGCGAACGCGACGTGCCCTTGTCGAATGCGCCCGAATCGGAGCGCGCGTTGATCTCGGCGCGATTGATGTCCACGTCGCCCACGGCGTAGAGCAGTGAGTCGGCATCGTCGACGATCGTGTTGGCGGTGAGGATCACCGGCGGGCCCGCCTTGTCGCCCTTGTCCTTCTCCTCGAGGCGCACGGTGGGGCGATTGGGGGCGACCAGGCGCGACGCGGCGCGCTTGCCGGGCACTTCGCGCAGGTACTCGAGCTGCATGCCGTACATCTGGCTGCCGGTCTTGAGCTGCGTGGCCGTGACGCCACTGTCGGCGATGAGGCGCTCTTCGGCCGTGTAGTACGTCGCGCGGCGCGAGGTGAAGGCGAGCTTGGTGGGCTCGTCGTAGCGCACGTTGCCGATGAGGTAGAGGATACCCGTGCTCTCGTAGTGCTCTGCGCTGTCGGCGCGGAGCAGTGCGGGCTCGCCCTGACAGCGCGCGGCCACGCCGCCCCCGATGAATGTGTGGTAGACGGCGGTCGGGCCCTGCTTGAGGGCGAGCACGCGCGACTCCGGCGGACTCTCGGAGAAGTCGAGCGTGCACGGGCGCGACTGCTGTTGCGCGACACGCTTCTTGGGCGGGGCGCCCTTGGCCGCGGCAACCGAGTCGGCCTTGCCCGCCGCGCTGTCCGGCTTCGTGCGCGCGGCGCTGTCCGCCTTGGCGGCGGAGTCGCTGGGCGCCGCGGCCGGCTTGGGCGAGCTGTCCGCCGGAGCGGGCGTACTTGGCGCGGCGGTCGGCGGCGTGTCCGCCGGCTTGGGGGCACCGCGACCACGTCGCAATACCGGACCGCACGCGGCCACGATCATGAGCGACACCAGCGCGAGTCCCGTCCGCCACCGTGCGCTCACGGCTTGGGCACCTGCACCTGCGTGGTGCCCTTGAAGCTGCGCAGCACGCGCAGCGACGTCAGTTGCGGATCGGACACGAAGCCGATACCGGTGATCTGGCGCCCCTTGTCGGTGAAGACGAACGCGCTGTCGCTCAGCACTTCGTTGCGCGCCTGATCGTAGACGAGCTGCTGCGTGGTGAGGCGACGGCCATCGTTGCGCGTGACCACGACGTCGCCGCGCGACTCCAGTCGCGCCAGCCGGGCGTCGTAGCGCCCGGTCTTCGAGGTGAGCAGACCGTCCTTGAGCCCGGTCGACGCGTAGAAGGTCATGTTCACGCGACGCAGGTCGATGCGCGCCCCCTGCTCGAAGAAGAGCGCGGTGTCACTCAGCAGCACGCCATTGTTCACACCGCGATGCGTGAGCACGGTGCGCATCCCGAAGACGACTTGCTCGGCCGAGTCGGGAATCGCGATCCCTTTGGCACTCGCCTGGCCGGCCTTGGGCTGCACCTTGGTGCCCTTCCCTTTGGGCTTGCACCCGACCATCGGCAGCAGTGCGATGGCGACCCACACCATGCGCCCGATCATACGGCCCCGGCGCGCATGAGGTCGTGCAGATGGACCACGCCGACGAGGGCGTCGTTCGCGTCCACCACGGGCATCGCCATGATGCCATGCTGCTCCATGCGATGCACTACGGCGCTCCCCAGTTCGTCGTCGCGCGCGAGCTTGGGGGCGGTGTTCATCACGTGCGAGACGGGGACACCGAAGGCATCTCCCTCCCGCTCGAGCAACCGCGCCAGATCGCCGGCCGTCACGACGCCCGCGATGCGACCACGTTCGACAGCAATCGCGATGCCGCGGCGTGCGGCGAGCAGCACCACGGCGTCGCGCATGGTCGCCTCCGGTGTGAGCGTCGGAGGCGCGGTGC
>JALOPS010000321.1 GCA_025453745.1 Gemmatimonadaceae bacterium | reverse complement strand
TGGACCTCGCTCGTCCGCAGAGCCGTCGTTCAGCGATTCGTGGACGATACCTACTCCCCCGTTCAACACCGGGGCGCCGAATCAGTCGCCAGGGCTCGGCGGCGGCATTCCACCGACGATTGCCCTCATCCTCCCAGCATTCGGGAGGTATGTGTTGGAGGGTCGCGGTTTCGTGGTGCCTTCTCGGCATCCGGACCACGCGTGCTGCGCCAGGGACTCGTCGGGCATGCAGCGAGCTGGGTCGTGGACCTGGCAGTTCGACGGAGTTCCGATAGGCGCTCGCGGCGCCATCAACTCGCACACGAACCTCACCGAACTCGAAGTGCGCTACTCCATCAACACGGGTGGAGGCGGCGGTCACCCATTGCGGGTGACGAACGTTGACAGCGTGAGTCTCTCGGACACGCTATGGGTGGACCAGACTCCAGACACGGTGTGGATCCGCCGGTCCGGTCTCGGAGGGCATTGGAGCTGCAGCACCGGCAATCCACCCAACAGCAATGGGCAGTCGCTGGGGTGCATCTGCGCTCCGTGGGTCACGTTCTGCAAGGCATTCAGCACGCCCAACTATATGTTGAACGGGCAGCACCGCATTGTGGCTCGGCGTGTTGGGGGACCCTTCACCATCTCGGCGGCCGATCTCACGCGGGGTCCGCTGGCACTTACGGGTGAGCGGGGGTTGTCATTGACGAGTCAGGAGGAAGCGGTCGACGTCTCGCCGGTCGCGTCGGCGTCCGCCATCATTGCGCTGGACGGGACCGCCCGGTTCCGTCGTTCGGGCACGCGACCGATCAGTCCCCAATGGTGGTGGCAGCCCGACGGCGGCCCTGCCCGGCTGCTCCGATCGTGCGGTGGTACCTGCGTCTTTTCGGACTCGACCGATCACGGGATCGATGTCGGTGGTATCATGCGACTGGTTGGGATCGCAGGCAACGGGTTTCACTCTGCCGCGGTACGCGTCGAAGTACAGCTGCCACAGCTGCAGACCACCTGTCAGGACAGTGCCGGGAACGCGCCGTTACGCGGAGCGCTAGTGTCCTGTGAGTTCAGATATGGCAACACAGGCCGAGCGGTGTTGCTCGATTCGGCTTGGGCGGTTCCGACGGCCTCGGAGTGGGCTGGAGTGCGCGTCAAGGCGCAATCGCATGAGCTGGGCTCGCAAAGTCCGCCACCGGTTGTGGTGCGATGGAACGGAATCGCCGTGGTACCGACTGCCGTGCTTGCTCGCGCCAGGCTTCGGATCGGCGTTGCGAGCGGCGTTGCTCGAGATACCGTCACGTCGAGCACGGGCGCCTTCGGCGTACAGTCACGTGTCTGGCAGCAGTATTTCCTGCCGAGCGGGGCGCCGCCGCTCAACTATCAGACGGCAGAGTGGTTGCGAGAGCTGCCTGAGGCAGCTGGTCGGCCGATCGGCCTCGTCGTCGAAGACATTCAAGATCGCTACGGTTTCTTCGGTGGCTTCAAGCTGAATGTCATGTACACGCCAGACATGGCAGAAGATGGTCCGAATCGCGGCTTCGGTTTCGTTCGCAGCATGCCGCAGTTCGTCGCCCGCATTGACCTGTGGGATGGTCTATCCGACCTCGACTGGTTGCGCAGTCGCCAGGTCGCGGGCCCCCCGAACTACTGTGCCCCGGCCGAAGCCGACTCTCTTTCGCTCTACGTGAAGTGGCACGAAGGAGCCTCGCAGAACTCAGCGGTGCAGAGCCACACTGACGTGACGCGCAACTTCATGGCATCACAGAACTACCGGCAATCACTGTTCGAGCCAATGGTCGTGCGAGACACGAGCAGGGCAGGCATCCAGGAGCGGATCCGAATGAGGGTGGATACGGACTTCCTGGAACCGCTTCGAGCCGTCAACGATGCCCTTCATCCCGCCCCCGGAGCACCACGGCCATGCAAATTCCGATGAGACGGGTTGTCGCAACGATCGCGGTCGCGGTCACCCTGCATGGCGCCACGTCTGCAGCCAGCGCGCAGGATACCGTATCGATGGTCCCTCTGGCGGCGGTGCAGAAAGACTCAGCGTGCGCACGATTCCGGGCCGGCGTTGCATCCGAACCTGAGAGATACACCGCCGACCAGATTGTCGGAGGGTCTCGGTTGTGTGGAGTTGAGACTGCTACTCTCCGTGCGCTGGCCGAACGGGCCCTCCGAGTCGCTCTTCTGACTGACAACGTAGCGAAGTTCCATGAAGGCGTGATCCTCACGCGAGCGGCATCGATGGACGGCTACTGGCGGAAGCTGGTCGACATCGCTCTCGATGCTACCACACCGCGCCGCGTGCGGGTATCTGCGGTCGCGCTCTTCCTGATAGAGCCAGGTGTCATGCGCAGGTACAACTGCTTCGAAATTCCCGGGGCATTGATTGTCGAGCAGAAGCCCCATAGCACATCTTGGGTATGGCGCCACCACGGAGCCCAGCAGCGAGCGGATTGGGCGTCGAGTCGGCAGTCCGAAAATCGTCCAGGGCCAAGCGATGTGCTCGTCGCGGCGTTTCGCCGAGCCATGGTGAGAATCGCAGCCGATTCGAGCGCCGACGCTCGGCTCTTGGCGGTTGTACGGTGCGGCGATCGCGAGCCGTAGAGTCGCGAACCACATGCGGCCTTCACGGCTTCGAGCCGGCAGGTGAGCGGAAGTCTACGGCCCGCTGCATCGGCCGCCGGGCCGTCGCCATCTGTGGAGGCACAATAGAGCAACGCCGCATGCGCGTGTACGCATGCGGCGTTGTGCCTCCTCACCCTCGGCCCTAGTTCTTCGTCTCGAGCATCTCCTCGATCATCGCCCGCGCGTCTTCCAGGTGCGCCCGCGTGGTGCGGTCCTGCACCCGCGCCAACGCCGCGGCGAGCTGGCCGTCGAGTTCCTTCATCTCCAACCGCAGCAACCCGCGCGCATCCGCACTCGTGGCCGGTGCACCGAAGAGCACGAGCCCCGGGATCGCGGGCACCGCCGGCGCCGGTGGTGGATTGATCTTGGCCGCCATCGCCTCGAGGTAGTTCCGCTGCAGGCGTCGCCGGTACATGTCGATCGTCGCGCCGCTGGCCAGCTCTTTCCAGAGCCCCGCGCGCAGGTCGGCGAGCATCTCGGCGAGTGTGTACGTGTTCGCGCCCAGCGCCTCCTGCTCGAGCATCCGCGTCATGCGCCCGTTGTCGACCACCTGGCCGAGCACGCGGCGCTGCACGTTGACCACACGGTCGACGCTCCCCTGCGCCTCGATCTTCGAGAGGATCGACGCATCGAGCAGCCACGTCGGCGTCTCGAACGCGTTGGCCTGCAGGAAGGCCATCGCCGTCTTCTGACGCTCCTTGGTGACCGGCGTGAAGACCGCCCCCTGCTGGCTGGTGCTCTTCTCCTGCTTCTCCGTCCCGCCGATGATGCGCGCGACGTGCCCGATCTCGAGCCCCCACTGGCCGATCACCTCGCCGTAGAGCTCGCGCAGGTCGCTGAAATCCTCGCCCGCGCGCCACGTCGTCGCCGGTTCGACGAGCTTGAGCACGCGCTTGAGGTTGCGGATGCCGAGTTCCGTGGCTCGCACCGCGTCGGCATCACCCACCGCCTCGTTCGTCTCGCCCGGCACGGGGCCGCCGATGCCGTTGTCGGCCGCAAAGCGGTACCACGGGATCGTGTCCTGCATGCGCGCCCAGGCGTCGAGCGTCGCCTTCTCGTCCTCGGGCGCCTTGGCACCGGGAATCGGCGAGTAGCCCCACTTCACCGCATACACGTCGTACGGCCCCACGCGCGGCACGAGGTCGGCGACGGGGATGCGATCCTCGGGCTGCGCGACGTAGTTGAAGCGCGCGTAGTCCATGATCGACGGCGAGTGCCCCATCTTCCGCACCCAGCTCGCGCTGCGCACGGAGTCCATCGGATACATCGAGCTCCCCTTCATGTTGTGCGGAAAGCCGAGCGTGTGCCCGACCTCGTGCGCGACGACGAACTGCACGAGGCGCCCCATCAGCGAGTCGGGCATCGGCAGCTTGTGCACGCGCGGGTCGAGGTGGCCGACCTGCGTGAAGTACCACGACGTCTGCAGCTTCATGATGTTGTGCAGCATCTGCACGTCGGCATCGAGGATCTCGCCGGTGCGCGGGTCGACGATGCTCGGACCCACGGCGTTCTCGATCGTGCTCGGGATCCACCGCACCATCGACACGCTGGCGTCGTCACCCGAGAAGTCCGGGTTGTTCGCGGGTGCCTCGGCGGCCACGATCCCCTTCGAGAAGCCGGCGGCTTCGAACGCCGGCTGCCACTCCTCGATGCCACGCTTGACCCACGGCACGAGCCAGGTCGGCGTGTTGGGGTCGACGTAGTAGGTGATCGGCTTCTTCGGCACGCAGAGCGCCCCGGCCTTCTGCTCACTGCACTCCAGGCGCCAGCGGTTCACCAGCGTGCGCTCGGCGACCCGCTGCTCGCGCGAGCCGAAGTCGAGCTGGTTGGTGCGGAAGTAGCCCACACGCTCGTCGTGCAGCCGCGACATCATCGGCTGCTCGGGGAGCTTGACGAGCGAGTAGTGATAGAGCTCGGTCGTCGCCGCCGGGGTGCCCGCGCCGGGGAATCCCGGTGGCAGTCCGGGGATGGCCGGTGCGGGCTGCGGCGTGAACGTCTGCATCGCGACCACTTCGACGTTCGACGGAAACGCCGAGACGCGCTCGATGAAGGAGCGCGACTGGTCGACGGTGACGCGCTGGCCGTTGGCTGCGAACTCGGGGATGCCGCCGGTGAACATGCGCGAG
>JALOPS010000320.1 GCA_025453745.1 Gemmatimonadaceae bacterium | reverse complement strand
CACGGAGGGCGCGCGAGCGCTCCACCCCCCTCTCGACCGGTCGCTCTCATGCTCATCCGCCGCCCCGACGACATCGCCGCCTCCGAGATCACCCCGGAGTCGCTCTATCTCTCTCGCCGGGCGTTCATGGGGGCTGCAGGCGCCGTGGCCCTGGCCACCGCGTCGCCGGGCGCGGCCCGCGCGCTCGGCGTGCAGCCCAAGGATGAGATCACGCCCGAAGAGGACGCGACGAGCTACAACAACTTCTATGAGTTCGGGCTCGACAAGGAGGAGCCCAAGGAGCTCGCGAAGAACTTCAAGACGCGTCCGTGGACGGTGCAAGTCGATGGGCTCGTGAAGAAGCCGGCGGCGTACGCGCTCGACGACCTGCTCAAGGGGCTCGCGGTGATGGACCGCACCTATCGCCACCGCTGCGTGGAAGCGTGGTCGATGGTGATTCCGTGGCGCGGAGTGGCGCTCAAGGACATCCTCGCCAAGGTCGAACCGCTGCCCAGTGCCAAGTACGTGGAGCTGACGACGCTGCTCGATCCCACGCAAATGCCCGGGCAGCGACGCGGCACGCTCAACTGGCCGTATCGCGAAGGGTTGCGGCTCGACGAGGCGATGCACCCGCTCACGCTCCTCGCCACCGGGATGTACGGCAAGACGATCCCCAACCAGAACGGCGCGCCGCTGCGCCTGGTGACGCCGTGGAAGTACGGCTTCAAGGGAGTCAAGTCGATCGTGCGCATTCGCCTCACCGAGACGCAGCCGCGCACCACGTGGAGCGACGCGACGCCCAATGAGTACGGCTTCTTCGCCAACGTGAATCCGACCGTCGACCACCCGCGGTGGTCGCAGGCCAAGGAGCGGCGCATCGGCGAGTTCCTCAAGCGGAACACGCTCATGTTCAACGGCTATGCCGATCAGGTCGCGTCGATGTACAGCGGCATGGATCTGAGGAAGTTCTACTGAGCGATCGCACGCGGGCGGCCCGCCGCGCGAAGCCGTTGGTCTTCGCGCTGGCGCTCCTGCCGACGGTCTGGATGGTGGCGCAGGCGCTCCTCGATCGCCTGGGTGCCGATCCCATCAAAAAGGCGCAGCTTCTGACGGGCGAGTGGGCCATCCGCATGCTCGCGCTGGCGCTCGCCGTCACGCCGGTGCGCCTCCTCACTGGGTGGGGGTGGCTGCAGCTCTACCGCCGACCGCTCGGTCTCTTTGCGGCATGGTACGCGGCGCTGCATGTCACGGTGTTCTTCGCGCTCGACCTCGCACTCGCCTTCGACGAGTTCGCCAGCGAGATCGTGAAGCGCCCCTATCTGACGCTGGGCATGCTGGCGTTCAGTCTGCTGCTCGTGCTGGCGGCCACGTCCACCAAGGGATGGGTGCGCCGCCTGGGGGCGCGTCGGTGGCAGGCGGTGCATCGGCTGGTGTATGTCGCGGCCGCCGCCGCGCTGGTGCACTTCTTCTGGTCGCAGAAGAAAGACATCACCGATCCGCTGATCTGGAGCGTGGTCTTTGCGGCACTTGCTGCCGTACGGGTCTGGCACCGATCTGCCCACCGCATGGGCGCGACGACCGCCGAGTCGGCGTAGCGGAGCGTCAGACGCGCGTCGCGCGGGCCACGAGCCTCGCCCAGCGCGTTTCAGTGCGCGCAACAGGTCGCACGCTCTGCGAAGCGATGCACCCATAGTGTCGATCGACTGTCACACTGTTCGCGCGGTGGCGAATTCTTGGTGACTTCCCTCACACCCGCCCCGTCCACCGCCCGACACGCGTCGAGCCGGCAGTCCTGGCCGGTCGGCGCACCCGCTCAACCGCTGCACGCTGCACCGTCCGCGTGACGACGTCGTGTCGCGGACGTGATGCAACGAGCTCGGCTCTCCCCGCACCATTCTCGCGTGACGCACGGCTCCCGCGGTCCCTTTCTGCGATCGACGCCGATGGCGGTGGAGCGTGTCCTGACACAGGCACGCGCCGCCACACCGTCGGGCGGCTGGCGAACGATGCGCGCGCCGGATGCGAGCGGGCCGGCGCCGTGGGTGGGCGCGACCATCATGCTCGGAGCGCTCGCGGCATTCGGATTGGCGATCTGGCATCTGACGGTCGACCGCTATGGCACGGCGTCACATGCCGCGGCCACGATCGGGCGCATCGTGCTCACGCTGCTCGCCGTCGTCGCAGCCGCGTTTGCCTCTGCAGATCCGCACGCCGAGCCGCATGTGCGGCGCGGCTGGGTGGGGATCGCGCTCGCGATGCTCTGCGCCTGGGCCGGTCAGCTCCTGATCTTCGTCGCTGGCGCCGTGGGCGATTCGACGTGGGTGGTGGGGCTCGGCCGCGCGGTCATGGTGCTGTTCTATCCCGTCTGCATCGCCGCCCTCCTCTGTTGGCCACAGGCGCCGCGCGGTCGTCTCGCCCGCGGGACGTATCTGCTCGATATCGCGATCGTCGCGTGCGCGGCGGGTGTGGTCGCGTGGCACGATCTCACCGTGCGCGGCGTGCCGGGCGAACGCCTCACCGGCGCCCTGCTGTTGCATGGCATGGTGGCCGGCGATCTCATCGCCCTGCTGACGATCTCGATGCTCTGGCAGCGCAGTGGGGTTGGCCTGCGTCCGTCCACGTGGCGGGGCGCGTCACGGCCGCTCGTGTTTCTCGCCGCCGCGCTCGCACTCCATTTCTTCGCCGATCTGGGCTCGATCATCCTCGGCCACATTGCCACGGCCGACTCGCTCGCCTGGCCGCGCGCCCTGCGGCCGCTTGCCATCGCGGGGATCGCGATCGCCGCGTGGACGCAGTACGGAGATCGCGCAGAGGTCACGGCCGCGGGCACCCGATCAGGTGAGGCCGCGCTCCGCTCGAGCGCGATCCCGGTGATCGTGACGTTTCCGTGCTTCGCCGTGCTCCTGCTGACCACGACCGAGTACTCCGCGGGGCCGGTGGCCGGACTGGTGCTCGGCGCCGCGCTGCTCAGTGTCCTCGCGTTCGTGCGCGTGGGGGTGGCCACGCGCGAAGCGATGCAGGCGATGGCGCGCAGCGCCGCGCGCGAAGGCGAAGCGCGCTTCCAGGCGCTGGTGCAGCATACCAACGATCTCATCGTCATCCTCGACCTGGACACGACGATCCGCTGGATCAGTCCCTCGGTGTCGCGGCTGTTCGCACTGGGGGACACGCAGACGATCGGCCGTCCGTTGCTCGACCTCATCCACGCGGATGATCGCGCCGTCGCCGAGCGCTTCCTGCATTCGCTCGCCGAGCATCCGATGCGCGCGACGGACGACCGCGGGCGCGACCTCTTTCCGCCGCCGCAATGCGAGTGGCGCATGTGCGATGGCGATGGCCGGTGGCACACGGTCGACAACGTGGGCACGAACCTGCTCGCCGAGCCCACCGTGCGTGGCTTGGTGCTGACCTCGCGAGACGTCACCGAGCGTCGCGTGATCGAGGAGCAGTACATGCACCAGGCATTCCACGATCCGCTCACCGATCTCGCCAATCGCGCGCTGTTCCTCTACCAGGTGGGTCACGCGCTCGCGCGTGGCGCGCGACAGGGACACGCGGTGGCGGTCATGTTCCTCGACCTCGACCACTTCAAGGCGGTCAACGACACGCTGGGCCACGCGACGGGCGATCGGTTGCTCGTGGAGGCGGCGCGGCGGCTGCAGTCGTGCGTGCGCGGGTCGGACCTCATCGCGCGGCTGGGTGGCGACGAGTTCGCCGTGCTCGTCGAGGGCGCCGACAACGAGGAGGAGCTGGTCGCGTTGGCGGACCGCATCGTCGCCGCGCTCGGTGCCCCGTTCACGCTGCGCGGCAAGGACGTGTTCGTCAGCGCGAGCATCGGTATCGCGCGTGCGCAGGCCGGCGAGAGCACGGACGAAGTCGTGCGCAACGCCGACGTGGCGATGTACCTCGCGAAGACGCGCGGCAAGGGACGCTGGGAGCTCTTTGCACCGCACATGCATCACGCCGCTGTCGAACGGCTCGAGCTCGAGGCCGATCTGCGGCGCGCCATCGAGCGCGAGGAGCTCTCGGTCGAATATCAGGCGATCGTCGACCTCACGTCGGGCCATGTCGAGGGGGCCGAAGCCCTCGTGCGGTGGCATCGCCTGGGGAAGGGCACCGTGCCGCCGAGCACGTTCATTCCCATCGCCGAGGAGACGGGGCTCATCGTGCCGATCGGCCGATGGGTGCTGCGCGAAGTGGCGCGGCGGGCCGCGGAGTGGCGGCGCGAGTTCGAGCGGCCGTTGCGGGTGACCGTGAACCTGTCGGGACGCCACCTGCAGGACGCCGCCGTCATCGACGACGTGCGCGATGCGCTGCAGGCGGCCGCCCTGCCCGCGTCGGCGCTGGTGCTCGAGCTCGCCGAACACACGCTCACGCACCATTCGCAGCACGCGCTTGAACGATTGACGCAGTTGCGCGCGCTCGGTGTGGCGATCGCGATCGACGACTTCGGCACGGGCGTCTCGTCGTTGAGCACGTTGCAGCGCTATCCGATCGACGTGCTCAAGATCGATCGGGCGTTTGTCGAAGGCATGGGCGCGGAGACGGGGCTCGACGGCGGCACGCTGGCGCGGGCGATCATCGCGCTGGCCGACACGATGGGCCTCGAGACAATGGCCGAAGGGGTCGAGACGGAGGCGCAGCGCAGCACGCTGCTCGCGCTGGGCTGCGTGCGTGGACAAGGCTACCTGTTCAGCGCCCCCGTGCCCCCCGCCGACTTCGCGCGCCTCGTCGGCACGCGCGGTACGCTGCGCGCCGCGCGGCCGA
>JALOPS010000319.1 GCA_025453745.1 Gemmatimonadaceae bacterium | reverse complement strand
GGCGAGCAGGGAGAGGGCGGAGGAGCGATACGTCGGGCGCACGGCGGGGCGGGGCTGGGGACGGATCGAACTGGACCCGGGGGTAGATATCTGCTGAGGCGTCGGTCGTCGATGGAGTTGCGGGCCCCGAACGGGTGCCGAACCGGGCCAGTGGCGTGGCGGGGCGTGCCTCTTCTATCTTTCGAGGCTCACTGTACTACCGAACTCAACCGACGCGCTCCCAGCGACCGTCGAGGCGCCGCGCAGCGGCTCTGGAGGACCCATGCATCCGTTTATCGAAACGCAGAAGGAATGGATGCGCAGCGACGTGCCCCCGTTCCGTCCGGGCGACACGCTGCGCGTCAGTGTGCGAGTCAAGGAAGGCGACAAGGAGCGCACGCAGGCCTTCGAGGGCGTATGCATTGCGCGCCGTGGCTCGGGCGTCAGCGAGACGTTCACCGTGCGCAAGACGTCGAATGGTGTGGGTGTCGAGCGCATCTTCCCGGTGCACTCGCCCATGCTCGCCTCGATCGCGGTGGTGCGCCGCGGTGCCGTCCGTCGCGCGAAGCTCTACTACCTGCGCAAGGTCACGGGCAAGGCGGGACGCATCAAGGAGCGCAAGGCGCGCGTGCCCGGAGCCGACGCGTAAGCAGTGGCCGGTCCGCGGTGGAGCGGGATCGAGCGCGCGCTGCGCGCCGAGCATGGCCCGCTCCTCGTGGGAGTCGATGAAGTCGGACGGGGCCCCCTCGCGGGCCCCGTTGTCGCATGTGCCATCGTCATGCCGCCGCCCGACATCGCGCGGGCGATTGCAGGCGTCGACGACTCCAAGCTGCTCGACGCGGCGCGACGGGTGGTGCTCGCCGAGCGGATCGCGATGCGCGCGCTGGCGATGGGGCTGGGCGCGGCGTCCGCGCGCGAGGTGGACCGGCTCAACATCTACCACGCAACGGTACTCGCCATGCAGCGCGCGCTCGCGCGGTGCAGCCGGTTGCTCGAGTCTCGCGGGCACGGGCCGCCGGATCACGTGCTCGTCGACGGTCTGCCCCTCAAGACGCTTGGTGTGCCGCACACCGCGGTGGTCAAGGGCGATGCGCAGTGCTATGCGATCGCCTGTGCGTCCATCGTCGCCAAGGTGACGCGCGACCGGCTGATGACACGACTCGCGGTGCGGTACCCCGACTTCGACTGGCAACGGAACGCAGGGTACGGGACGCCTGCGCACCGGCTGGCCGTCTCGCGCGCTGGCCTCACCCCGCATCACCGACGCAGCTTCTGTCGCGCCATCGTGATCGAATCCTCCCAGCCCTGAGCCCTCACATGTCACACGACGTCAGCGCGGTCTTCCGTCCGGGTCTTCTTGCAGGGCAGGTCGCGCTCATTACCGGCGGCGGGACAGGGATCGGCTTTGGCATTGCCGAGCTGTTCGCGGAGCTGGGCGCGCATGTGGTGCTGGCGAGCCGGAAGCCCGAGCACCTCGAATCGGCGGTGACCGCGTTGACGGCGCGCGGCTTCGCGGCGTCGAGCGTGCCGGTGGATGTGCGCGATCCCGAGCGTGTGCAGGCGATGGTGGCCGAGGTCGACGCGCGGCACGGGCGTCTCGATATCCTCGTGAACAACGCGGCGGGCAACTTCTATGCGCCGAGCGAGTCGCTCTCGCCGAATGCCTGGCGCAGCGTGGTGGAGATCGACCTCTTCGGCACCTTTCACTGCTCGCAGGCGGCGCTGCCGGTGATGAAGCGCGGCGGCGGCGGGCGGATCATCAGCATCTCGATGACCTTGCACTATCGCGCGTGGCCATTGATGGCCCATGCGGTGAGTGCCAAGAGCGGCATCGATGCCCTCACACGTACGCTGGCGGTGGAGTGGGCGCCGTACGGGGTGCGCGTCAATGCGATCGCGCCGGGCCCCATTCCCACGGAAGGAGTGCGCAAGGCGTTCACGCCGCCCGCCTCGAGCGGCGTGCCGGATGTCTTTGCGGCCGCCGAGCAACGGATGGCGGCGTATGCGCAGCAGGCGATTCCGCTCAAGCGATGGGGGACGCCGCGCGATATCGCGAATGCCGCCGCGTTTCTGGCGAGCCCGGCCGGCGACTGGGTGACTGGCGCGATCTTCGTGGTCGACGGGGGCGAGTGGCTCGCGCCGCGCCCGATGGCGGGGATGTAGGCAGCAGCGGCTGTGCGGGGCGTCACGCGCGACGCGCGGGTCGTGCGATAGCGCACGAAAGACGCCCCGGTTTTTGCGGTAGCGTGTGATGTATGTCACGTCGCCCGGCAGGAGCGGCCGGTATGATTTCCTGCGAACAGAGCACCGTGTGCGGTGCGGGAGACATGACAATGCGAGTACATCGTGTGACGATGATGGCGGCGGCGCTGCTGCCCTTCCTGGCCGGATGCGCCACCAAGGGCTTCGTGCGTCGCGGGCTCGACGAGCAGCGCGTTTCGCTCGACCGCGAGCGCGCCGAGCGGGTGCAGGGCGACAGCACGTTGCGGGCCGACATGGCCCGTGAGGTGGCCGCACTCCGCAATGATTTGCGGACGATGCGGGATGAGTTCGGGGCGAAGATCGCGATGGTCGAGGACAAGCTCACCTTCGCGTTCCCCGTGCACTTCGCGTATGACGATGCGTCGGTTCGCGAGACGGATCGGGCGGCGATCGAGAAGTTCGCGACGGTCGCACAGCGCTACTACAAGGGTGCGATGATCACGATCGAAGGCTTCGCCGACCCGGCCGGGACGCCGCGGTACAACCTGGCGCTCTCGCAGCGTCGCGCGGATGCCGTGCGTGACTATCTCGCCAGCAAGGGGCTCGCGTTCGGGCAGCTCAAGTCGGTGGGCATGGGCGAGTCGCGGCAGGTGCGGCCGGGTGCCGAGCGCGACATGACCGGTGCGGAGCTCAATCGTCGCGTGGTGTTCGTCGTCGAGACGGGGACCGATGGGGCGATGACGGCGATGGTGGCAGCGGCCGCCAATCAGTAACGCAGCATGTAGTCCGACCGGCGTGCGTGGGGGCGCACGATCGGTCCGGTGAGCCGGCAGCCTGCTGTCGTGCTTACCTCCTCCGGCTGCTGAGCGAGCGGCAGACCCGCGGGCTGGAACCGCGCGGTCGTTGCCACGGGCTGCGGCCGCGCGGCCCGTTTGTAAGGCACGCCGTCGCTCGAATGATGCGGTGACGAGTGTTGCGACGGACGGTGCGACGGGTCAGCGAATCGACGCGCGCGTCACGATCGCCGGCGCGTCGGTCACGAGCGGCACCGTGCACGCGTGTCAGCTCGGTCACGACGGCTGCCGCACCCTGTGAGCCTCGCGCGTGGCGCCTACGTTGCGCCGCGCATGGCGTCTCGCGTTGCTCACACCTCGCTCGCGCAGGGCACGTCGCGCGTGCTCGCCGCCGAGCCGTTGCCCACCATCGCACCTCCGCCGTCCTCGTGGCCACGCGTGCGCGCGGGCGCGCGCCTCGCGGTCGCCGATGTGACGGAGTGGTTCGGCGAGACGAGCGGCGGCATCCGCACGTATCTGCTCGAAAAGGGACGGTACGTGGCCACCCGTCCGTGGCTGCGGCAAGCACTCGTCGTGCCGGGTGCCGAGGATGCCGTCGAGCACGACCAGGGCGTGACGGTCTATCGACTGCGCGGGCCGCGCATCCCCCGGCAGCATCCGTATCGGTTCATGCTGGCGACGCGCTCGTTGCGCAACATCATCGCCCATGAGCGTCCGCACATCATCGAGGTCGGGAGTCCGTTTCTGACGCCGTGGCTGATGCGTCGCGTGGGGGCGGAGCTCGGGATTCCGGTGGTGGCGTTCTATCACACGAACCTGCCGCGGCTCGTGACGTCGGGCGGCGCGGCGACGGCCAGCATCGTGCGACGCGCGACGGCGCACGTGCTCTCGCGCTATGTACGCGCCCTGCACGCACCGGCGCCGCTGACGATCGCGAGTTCACGCTTTGCACTGGCGGATCTCGCGCGGGCGGGGGTCGAGCGCGTCGCCTGCCTGCCGCTGGGCGTCGACCTCGAGCGCTTTCGTCCGCGCGACGACGTGGAACGGCACGAGGCACGCCGTCGTCACGGGCTGCCGCTCGATGCGCCGCTGGCGGGCTTCGTGGGGCGATTCGCGACGGAGAAGGCGATCGACGTGCTGCTCGACGGCTGGTCGCGTGTGGCCGCGCGCACGGGGCTCCGGTTGGTGCTCGTGGGGGCTGGCCCGATCGAGGAGGCGCTGCGCCGGCATCCGTATGCGGCGCACGTGCACTTCGTGCCGTTCGAGCGTGATCGCGAGCGCCTCGCGGCGCTGCTCTCCGCACTCGATCTGTACCTCGCGCCCGGGCCGGTGGAAACGTTCGGGCTCTCGGCGCTCGAGGCGCTCTCGAGCGGGACCCCCGTGCTGAGCACCGATCAGGGCGGGGTCGCGGAATTCGTCACGGCCTCGGGCGCGGGGGCGACGTACGAGACGGGCAACGCGCACGCCATGGCGGACGCCGCGATCGCGCTGGCGCGGCAGGATCTCGCGGCGCTGGGTCGCGTCGGGCGCGCGTACGCAGAGCGCGAGCACGCGTGGGAGCGCGTCTTCGACCGACTGTTTGCGCTGTACGCGGAGGTGGCTCGTGTCGGATGACCCGCGCGTGCTGGTGGCGATCCACGACGTGGCACCACCGTACGTGGAGGAGTGCGCCGCGCTGATGCAGCTCTGCCGGGCAGTCGGCGTGGTGCCCGCACTGTTCGTGGTGCCCGACTGGCACGGCGCCTGGCCGCTCGAACGCGCGAGCGCGCTCGT
>JALOPS010000318.1 GCA_025453745.1 Gemmatimonadaceae bacterium | reverse complement strand
CATGCGAGGGGCTGGCGATCCCACTGACGTGCAGGCGCTCGGCGTCGCCAGCGGCCGAGCGCCGCCATGCGCCCTGGTCGTGCCGCGCGACGAAGAGCTCGTTGGTGGCCGCGTTGTGCACCACACCGGCGAGCAACGTGCCCTCGGTGAGCACGCCGATGGAGACGGCGTACCACGGGAAGCCGTGCAGGAAGTTGGTGGTGCCGTCGAGCGGATCGACGACAAAGGTGAGTGCGTCACCGGCGACGGCGTCGGGCGAGAACTCCTCGCCAATGATCTGCGCCTCGGGGTAGCGTTCGGCGAGCACGGCGCGAATCGCGTGTTCGGCGCCGCGATCGACGTCGCTGACGTAGTCGAGTGCGGTCTTCGATTCCCACACCAGCGTGCTACGGGTTGCGGCGCCGGCGACGATGACGGCCCGGGCGGCCTCCGCCGCCGTCAGCATCGCCTCGAGCAGCGGATCGCCGCGCAGCGCGGGCGGGAGCCAATCGGTCTGGTCGGTCGCGGTCATGCGGGCAAGCTAGCGACGACCGGTCGCTTGCCGCTCTCCGCGCGCGCGGGCGATCTTCGCGCGATGCCTCAGATCTTCAGCGGAATCCAGCCGTCGGGCGAACTGCACATCGGGAACTACCTTGGCGCGGTCAAGAACTGGGTCGCGCTGCAGGAGACGCATCCGGGCGCGCTGTATTGCGTGGTGAACTACCACGCGATCACCGGCGTGTACGACCCGGCCGTGTTGCGCCAGCGCACATTCGACATGGCGCGCTCGATCCTTGCCGCCGGCGTGGACCCCGATCGCGCGATCCTGTTCGTGCAGAGTGCGGTGCCCGAGCACACCGAATTGGCGTGGATCTTCAATACGATGACGCCGTTGGGGGAGCTCGAGCGCCAGACGCAGTACAAGGACAAGGCGGCGCGGCAGGAGAGCATTCTCGCCGGTCTCCTCAACTATCCGGTGCTGCAGGCGGCCGACATTCTGATCTATCGCGCCGATCGCGTCCCAGTGGGAGAAGATCAGGCACAGCATCTGGAACTCAGTCGTGACACGGCGCGCCGGTGGAATGCGCGCTTTGGCGAGGGGTTCTTTCCCGAGCCGCAGACGCTCTTGACGCCGGCGCGCCGCATCATGGGGCTCGATGGCCAGTCGAAGATGTCCAAATCGCTCGGCAACACCGTGGGGCTGCTCGAGTCCGACGAGGCGATCTGGCAGAAGCTGCGCCCGGCGGTCACCGACCCGGCGCGGCAGCGCAAAACCGACCCCGGCAATCCGGACGTGTGCAACATCTATTCGCTGCACAAGGCGTTTTCTCCCGTCGACACGCAGGCACATGTGGCGACGCAGTGCCGGTCGGCGGGGTGGGGGTGCATCGACTGCAAGAAGGTGCTCGCGGACGGTGTCAGCGCCGAGCTCACCCCCATTCGCCGTCGCGCGGAATTGCTGGACGCCGAGCCGGCCCGGGTCCACGACGCCCTGGCGACCGGGGGCGCGCGCGCCAGGGCATTGGCGCAGGCCACGATGGGCGAGGTGCGCGAGCGGATGGGGCTGTCCTGAGCCCTCTCCCGGCGCGGGCGTAGGGCCGGCGTTCCAGGGAGTCATGGCACGGGCGCCCCGCCTCACGGGGGTGGGCGCGTGAACGCAGCGGCCTCGGGCGGCGGTTGCCCGGGTGATGGGCAATCGTCGGATGGGTGGCCGCGAGCCTCAACCGGCGCCGCGGCCGCCCCCAGACACGCACGGACGGCCCATGGAGCGGATCATCAAGGCGGCGGTCGACCGCGGCGCCTCGGACATCCACATCAAGTCGGGTGATGTCTTCCGCGCACGCATCGACGGCAAGCTCGTCGCCCTGACCAAGCAGACGGTGACGCCGGATCAGGCGCGCGCGATCGCGATGCGGCTGATGCCCAACGAAGACGATCGCAACCGGATCGATTCGATTCACGACTACGACTGCTCGTGGGGCGCCGACGGCGTGGGTCGCTTTCGCGTGAACATCCTGCGGCAGCGCGGGTCGTTTGCCGTGGTGATGCGCGTGATCCCGGACGAAGTGCCGACGTTCGAGTCGCTGCGGCTCCCCGCCGTGCTCTCGAAGATCGCGCAGGCCGAGCGCGGCATGGTGCTGGTGACCGGGGTGACCGGCTCGGGCAAGTCGAGCACGATGGCGGCGCTCGTCAACTACGTGAATCAGCGGCACGACCGGCACATCGTCACGCTGGAGCAGCCGATCGAGTTCCTGCACAAGGACATCCGCTCCGGCGTGACGCAGCGCGAAATCGGCGTGGACACCGAGAGCTTCCGCATGGGGCTGCGTGCGGCGCTGCGGCAGGATCCCGACGTGATCATGATCGGCGAGATGCGCGACACGGAGACGATCGACACGGCGATGAAGGCCGCGGAGACGGGCCACCTGCTCATCTCGACGCTGCACACGCCGGACACGTACAGCACGATCCACCGCATCGTCGCGATGTTCCCGCCGGAAGAGCAGCAGGTGGTGCGCATCCGTCTCGCGGAGTCGCTGCACGCGGTGGTGTCGCAACGTTTGCTGCCGCGCGCCTCGGGTGTCGGTCGGGTGGTCGCGGCCGAGGTGATGCTCGTGACGAGCACGATCCGCGACCTGATCCTCGAGAACCGCATCGGCGAGATCCGCGACTACATCGCCGATGGCCACGTGCAGTACGGCATGCAGACGTTCGACCAGCATCTGACGGCGCTCGTGAACGCCGGCGAGATCACCTTCGAGGTGGCGAAGGCGCAGGCGTCGAATCCGGCGGACTTCGAACTCAACTTCCGGATGTCCAAGGGGGCGAAGGCGCACACCCCGTTGGCGTCGTCGGCGGTCTCGGGGACGATGCCCGCAGGGATGCCGCAGGTCGCCGTCGCGGCGGCCGCGCCGCCGGCGCCGATGGCGAAGGGGGACGCGATGCCTGCCGGTTTCGATGGGGGCAACATCTTCGACATGTTCGCGAACTGAGCGTCGCCGGCTGGTCGGGTGACCGACGGCCTCGTCCCCACGGGGGCGAGGCCGTCTATCTTTTCTGCATGTCCACTCTCTCGCTCTCCGGCCTGATGTTGCCGGTCACCTCGCCGTTCGGTACGGACGGTGAGCTCGATCGATCCATGTTCGATGCGAATGCGCGCAGTTGGCTCGCGTTTGCGGCGGGCCCCGAACGGGTGCGCGGCTTCGTGGTGGCCGGCTCGAGCGGTGAGGCGGCGCTGCTCGACGACACGGAGCGCGGGACACTGCTCGAGTGGGCGCGCGAGGTCCTGGGGGCGTCGCGCACGCTGATCGCGGGTGTCGGCAGCGAGTCGGCGCGGCAGACGATCGCGCGGGCACGCGTGGCGAAGGCCGCAGGCGCCGATGCGGTGCTCGTGGTCGCGCCGCACTACTACCTCAAGCGGACCACGCCGGCCGCGCTCGAGGCGCACTATCGCGCGATCGCCGATGCGTCTCCGCTGCCGGTGCTGCTGTACAACATCCCCGTGTACGCGCATCTCGTGCTCGAGCCGGCGCTGGTGCACACGCTGTCGACACATCCGAACGTGGTCGGCATGAAGGACTCGGCGGGAAATCTCGAGATGCTGCGCGAGTATCTCGCGGCGCAGGGCGACACGTTCCGCGTGCTGACGGGGAGTGGCGGGACGCTGCAGCGCGCGCTGACGATGGGCGTCAGCGGTGCAATTCTCGCGATCGGGTTATACGCCACCGCACAGGTGCTCGCGCTGGTTGCCGCGCAGCAGGAGGGGCACACCGCTGATGCGGAGACGATTCAGGCGTCGCTGGTGCCGCTGGCGACCGACATTGCCGCCGCACTCGGACCGGCGGGCATCAAGGCGGCGATGGACGCGGTGGGGCTCATGGGCGGTACGCCGCGGCTGCCGCTGTTGCCGGTCTCCGACGAGGAGCGCGCGCGGGTGCTCGATCGACTGACGGTCGCAGGCGTGATGCCGGCGGCTGTGTAGCGCGCAACTTCGCGAGCGCGCGCGTCGTAGGGGCGGCATGGCCCTCCTGCTGCTGTGTGTTGCCCTGGTGGCCGGGCTTTGCCTTATTCCGCTCGGGCTTCCCGGACTCTGGGTGATGCTGTTGAGCGGGCTCGTCTACCGCGTCACTGTGCCGGAACCGACGATCGGCTGGATCGCGATGGGTGTGGCCGTCGCGATCGCGATCGCGGCGGAGGTGCTCGAGTTCACGCTCGCGGCGCGCTACACCAAGCAGTACGGCGGGTCGCGGCGCGCGGCGTGGGGGTCGATCCTTGGCGGCTTCGTGGGCGCGGTGGTGGGTGTGCCCGTGCCGGTGGTGGGGCCGGTGATTGGCGCCTTTGCCGGGGCCTTTGCGGGAGCGCTGGTGGGGGAATGGCTCGTCGAGCGCAATCAGGCGCGTGCCACACAGGCGGCCAAGGGGGCACTGATCGGTCGCGCGATGGGTGTGGCGGCCAAGGGCATGGCCGGTTGCCTGATCGGCGCGGTACTCCTTGCGAGTGCGGTGTGGTAGCGCGCGGCGCGCTTGCCGCGTGCTGGTGTGAGACCTAGACTTGAACCACGCCCCGGCGACCTCGCCGGGGCGTTTTGCGTGTCCTCATTTCTCCAGGCGATTGCCGCCGGCGGTTGGCATGTTCGATACCCAGACGCGTACGCTCGTGATCGTCGGCGCCCAGTGGGGTGACGAAGGGAAGGGGAAGCTGGTGGATGTGCTCGCCGAGCAGTGCGACTGGGTGGTGCGCTATCAGGGCGGGGCGAACGCCGGGCATACCGT
>JALOPS010000317.1 GCA_025453745.1 Gemmatimonadaceae bacterium | reverse complement strand
GAAATGGGCTTCGGTACGGTGCGTGACTTGCCCTTCGCCCCCTCGACGGGACGCCGAACGTCGGCGATGCCGCGGATCGTGCCGTCCTCTCCCACGGTCACGATGTACGACACGTTGACCATTCGAAAGTCGGGATCGTTCACGAGCTTCTCGCGCATGGCGAGATCGTACAATGCACGCAGGATCATGACGGCTCCGTGTCCGGCACGCGCGGCGGAACGTGCAGCACACCATTCACGAGTTCGGCGTCGAAGAAGTGGATCCTCGTTCTACCGCTCGCGTCGTACTCGATGTCCCACAGGATCCGGCCCAGTTTCCGTGACTCCGGTATGGGTGCTGGTGCACCCTCCGTGGGCATCACCTCTGCCGCGAACTCGCGGCAGCCGAGGTAAGGCTGCGTGAAGTGCTGCCCCCGTTCGACCCGCCGCCGGAACATGTCCACGAACTTCGGTACGTTGTCGCTTGGGCCGGCCCGCTCGGTGAGGCGGAATCGCGCTTCCACCACGTAGTCCACGTCTCGCAGGGCGACCGTGTTGCGCTGCGCACGATCTTCGTCTGCGAAGAGAACCGGCGGTGCGCCACCGTCCCGAACGAGGGCAGCGGATGGGGTCGCAGCCCGGGAGTTGACCTCGTTGCGGCGGAAACTGATGAACCGGATCGGGGCAAGGACGCTGATCCGTTCGACTTGCCATTCGATCGCCGGTTTCCAGAGGATGGCAGAGAGAACGCCACGTGCGGCCGTTGGCGTCATCACGGGCACTGTCAGCCGCTCGACCTTGAATGCCACGTCGGTGAAGGCGGCGAGAGGACCGCGCACGCGCAGGGAGAGCGGCGGGGACACAGAGAGGAGGAGACGGTTCATGGCGTGTCGGCAGATATTTCAGTGTTCACTACTCTGAAGCTCTGTGCATGGATGACCAGGGAAATCGGGTTGTCTATTGCCTCTGCTCGTGGAGCAGTGAAGTCAAATCGAGTGGACAACGCCGAGCAGATCGCTTTGCTGCCTCGTCCCACCGCTCCACCTAATGGATAAGCTCTGTCGGACTTGCCACGGCGTCTTCGTCCACCAGCAATCCGAACTCATCGCTGTAGAGGTGTTCGAACGGACTCAACAGAACAAATCCAATGCCTTCAGCGACCGCAACCGCACCCAAGCGCTCCAGCGCGCGCAGTTGGCGGTCGCGAATCCGTACGATGAATTGTTGGAGTCCTCGCGCGGCCTCACGGCCCGGCCGAGCGGCAAAGTGAGCGAGGCGATCGGCGGCGTCCTCCCACGGCACCACCAGTGGGTACTGCCCACCATCGTCGATGAGTCTGACGAGCTGCGCCACGGTGCCGAAGTCGAGCGCAGCGCGCGCAGCTTGTACACCATGCGGATCGTGCGGCACACGGCTGTACAGACGCCGGAAGTACTCCTCGAGGATCGTGGCATCGCTCACGTCCAAGTGGGGCCCGTGAGCCAGCAACATTTCCTCCGCCACTTGCAACCCTTGGCGAAGCACGCCCGCCGGCGGTGCCGTCTCTGCCCGGAACACCCTCACGCGGCCAAGGACAGGACGCCCATCGGTATCACGAAGCAGCCCGTTTCGGTTGCACCGTCCCGCCGCCTGTGCCACGCTGTCGAGCCCCGCCATCGCGCGAAATACCAGCGGCACGCTGATATCCACACCGGCCTCGATGAGCTGAGTCGAGACCACTCGGCACTCGTCATGCATCTGCAGCGCCGCCCGGATGGCAGCCAGTACGCCGCTTCGGTGTGAGGCGCACATACGAGTGGAGAGGTGGAAGCGGCCCTTTGCTGGAAGAAGTTCGGCGAGCAGGCGCGCATCGCGGGTCAGGTGCACTACGGCGAGCGCACATGGCACCTCGACCATCCCTTGAGCCACCGCCTTGTACGGCGTTATGGCGCCCCCGCTCTCTGGCCACGTCACCTCGACCCGTCGCAAGGCGTGCGTCAGGTCAGGGACGTCGGCGATGATCTCCCGAAGTCCAGTGATCCCGTTGGGTAGCGCCGGGCGCGCGCGCAGTGCGGGCTGCGTAGCGGTCGAGAACACGATCGAGCAGCCGTAGGCGCGAACGAGTTCGCGCATCACGTCGAGCAGGCACGCCAGGTACTCTGTCGGGATAGTCTGCGCCTCGTCGACGATGACGACGCTGCGTGCGATATTGTGGAGCTTGCGGCATCGCGACGGATCGTTCGACAGGAGTGATTCGAAGAACTGCACCGCCGTCGTCACGATCACCGGTGCATCCCAGTTCTCGGCTGCCAGGCGCCGACGGAGCTCGGACTCGGGGATCACCCCTCGTGCTTCTGGCGTCACGATCGCCGAGTGATGCTCGATGACGTCCCGGTCGCCAAGTACCGTGCGGTAGACCTCGGCGTTCTGTTCGATGATGCTCGTGAATGGAGCGACCACGATGACGCGACGCTGGCCGTGGCGAGTCGCGTGCGCAAGCGCAAAGGCCATGCTCGACAGCGTCTTTCCACCGCCCGTGGGCACGGTCAGGCTGAAGAAGCCAGGCGGCTCCAGCGAGGCCCGACGACAGTCCGCCAGAACCCGCGCGCGCGCGGTGTTGACGCGCGTGTCAGGGCGATACGTCTTGTCAAGATAATCGTCGATCCGCTCGCTCAGTCGTTCAATCGAGTCGAATCCTCGAAACGATTGCCGCGCATCGGTATCGTAGAAATGCTCGGTCGCGAGGCGATCTGCGTCCACGAGCGCCGAAAAGAGGAAGCGAGTCCACAGTTCAGTGGCAAGCCGGATGGACTCACCGTCCTTGGGGAGGCCGTGCAGCGCGTCCGGAAAAGCGAGCTGCGGCTTATCCATCAGGACTGTCGGAACGGATGTACGGACGGATTCCAGAACCTCCTTCCCATCCTTCACGACTTCGCTGAGTGGCAGCGGGCAGCCGTCGCACGACGCATGCAGGTTCGCGAGGCCAGCGTGGTGACCGGCAACAGCGAAAGCGATCGGCGTCAGCCGGTGCGCCGCAGCAAGCGCGGCACCGGTGCTCGCGTGCGGAGCGTGAACCCGTTCGCCACGAATGCGCGCTTGGAAAGCCGGTTGGAACTTGCCGAGATCATGCCAGAGTCCAGCGACGTACCCCCACGCTCCCGACCCAAACGCCTGCGCAAAGCCACGTGCCCGATCCGCAACCTCGTGAAGATGGTCCTCCAGTAGCTCCCACGACCGAGGATCACCGGCGGGACGACTGTGCGCAAACACCGGTTCTTTCATGGTCGGCGCGTGAGCGCGGTTGGTCGACTGGCGCCGACATGGTGATCCGGACGTTGAGCCCTGCGCCCAGCGTCTTCATGGTGGCATCACGGACTGCTGTTCCGCTCGGCCATATTCATCATGACATCGTGTCAGCTTGCTGCTCAGGTGGCCGAGTTGTCATCGGCGATTCGCCCCACGCGATCGCCCGTCATTCCCTCGCTACGCTCCGGTGCAGGGGTGCCAGCAAGTTCGCTGCAGCATCTGAACATCACTGCACTCGCATACCCCTTCTGCATGAGATCGACGAGTCGCTGCAACTGTCGCCGTCAGGACAGAGCTGCATCAGCAGGCACGTTCCACCTCAGCGTCGCGCGCTGCCGGCTCGAGCCACGTTGAACCGCCCCGGACTTGTCGGACACTCGCACTGTCGGGAGGTCCGCGGGCACGGGCTAGCCGGCGCCGGGCGACTGCCTCGCCGACGGTGCGCCGGCGCTGTCCGTGGTGGAGCGGCTCGCGACGCGGCTCGGCGCGGGGATGACGGCGCCGCTGGCGCGCGTGCCGGCACGGGTCGCGCTGTCGCGCGTCGCCACGGCGTCGCTGGCGGCGCTGCGGCTGCACGCGCGCGCGGTCGCGGCGTCGAGCGCCGTGGGCGACCAATCGGTCCCGCTCGCGCTCCTCGACCAGGCGGTCGCACTCGACAGCGGCTTCGTCGATGCGTGGCGCCGGATCGCGATCGCCAACGCGGCCTCGGGTGGCCCGAGCGCACGCAGTCGCGACGCGGTGGAGCGCGCATGGCACGCGCGTGCACTCGTGAGCGAGGGCGAGCGCCTGCGGCGGTAGCGACGGTGAGCAGCAGCAGCGCATACGCGGTGCGAGGCACGCCTGTCATGATTCGCCGGAGCATCGAGGCGGAATACGGAAGGAACGCGTGCTCTCGCTTCGCCGCGACACACGCCTCCGGCGCAACGAAGCGTCAGGAACGGCACGAGGCAAGCGGCCTGGGTGCGACGCACGACGGAGCGCACGCCGATCCGCACAAGGCGACCGAATGCATGCACCGCACGTTGGCTGCGGCTGCGTGCGGCGCACGTACGGATGACGCCCCACGCAGTATCCTTTCGCGGCGCCTGGGCGCCTCCGTCACTGCCGCTCACCCCGCACCTCGCGCCCTACGCCGTCGCCCCGCACGCCCGATCCCGTGATCCACCGCCGCCACTTCCTCCGCACCGCCGCCGCCGGCGTCGCCGGCACCGCCATCGGCGTCGCCGGCTGGACGCGCGGATTCGAGCTGCACTGGATCGAGGTCGTCGAGCGCGCGCTCCCCATCGCCGCGCTCCCCCCCGCACTCGCCGGCGCGCGCCTCGTGCAGCTCAGCGACCTGCACATCGGCCCCGTGGTCAGCGACGACTACCTGCGCGAGACCTTCGCCCGCGTCGTCGCGCTCCGCCCCGACATCGTCGTCGTGACCGGCGACTTCCTCACCCACCGCACCGATCGAGGCGAGGCGCAGTACGCGCAGCTGGCCGAGCTCCTCGCC
>JALOPS010000054.1 GCA_025453745.1 Gemmatimonadaceae bacterium | reverse complement strand
TCGATCCCGACGCGCTCACCGACCATCTTCACCGCGCTCGTGAAGTCCACCCCGAGCTTCTTGCGCAGGAAGGTGAAGACATCGCCGCCTTCGCCGCACACGAAGCAGTGGTAGCTGCCGCGCTTGGGTGACACGGAGAAGTTGGGCTTCTGTCCGCCGTGAAACGGACAGGGGCCGCGCCAGTCGGTGCCCACGCGCTTGAGCGCGACGTGCTCCCGCACGATCTCGACGATGTCCGCTGCCTCGCGGACCCGGTCGACCACGTCGTCGGGAATCATCGCGGCACGCGTCGCGCTACGCGATCTCGGCGACGGTCACGCCGGCGCCACCTTCGTTCCATGCGCCGAGACGGAACGCACTGATTCGCGTGTCCTTCTTGAGCATCTCGGTGACGCGCAAGCGTAACGCGCCCGTCCCCTTGCCGTGGATGATGCGCACCGCGCGCAGATCCGCGCGCACGGCGGCGTCAATCGCGTACATCACGGCATCGTCGACCTCGTGCACGCGCAGCCCGCGCACATCCACCTCGGGCGAGGCATCGACGTCGGGCACCGTAGTCGCCGCGTTCACCACCACCTGCGGCGCGTCGCGCCCCACGCGCGTGAGCTGGGCCAGCGGCACCGTCACCGTGAGGGCACCCACGGCCACACGCGCCTCCTGGCGTGCCGACACCAGCGACACGACGCGCCCGTTGCGCCCGCCAAGGGTGGCCACCGAGACCGTGTCTCCTTCGCTGATCGGCAGCGGTGGCGTCTTCGGGACCGACGGCGGCGGCGCCGCGCGCTGCTTGCCGGCATCGCGCTCCGCGAGTGCATCGAGCCGCTCGGTCGCCGCCTGCTGCGCCGCCGCGGCCTCCTCGATCTGTTTGCGCGTGCCCTTGGCCGCGCGATCGAGCACCTGTGCGACGTCCGGGGCCGCAACGCCGGGCGCCGCGATCGCGTTGCGCACTTCGGCCTGCAGGGCCGCGATCGCACGCTCGACCTCACCGCGCGCGTCGAGGAGCAGTCGACGCGCATCCCCGCGCGCGCTCCGCTCCAGTTCGCGCTCCTTCGCGCGCGCCTTCACCTCGCGGTCTTTCACCGTCGCGATGCGTGCATCGACCTTGCGCTGCTCGACCTGCACGGCGCGCTCCCGTTCGGCCAGCGCCGCGTCGCGCGCTTCGATGTCGGACAGCAGCACCGCCAGATCACGCTCTTCGGTCGAGACGCGCGATTCCGCGTTGGCGATGACCGCGTCGGGCAGTTGCAGTCGCCGCGCAATGCTCAACCCGTACGACCGGCCGGGAATGCCCTTGATCAACCGATACGTGGGTGCGAGACGCGCTTCGTCGAACTGCAGCGACGCGTTGACCACGCCGGGTACCTCGGTGGCCAGCAGCTTGAGCTGTCCGAGGTGCGTGGTGGCCAGCGTCATCGTACCGCGGCGCGTGAGCGTCTCGAGAATGGCTGCACCGAGCGCAGCCCCCTCGGCGGGATCAGTCCCCGACCCCAACTCGTCGGCGAGGACGAGCGCATCGGGCGTCGCATGCGCGAGGATCTCGCCCAGGTTCTTGAGGTGCGCGCTGAAGGTGGAGAGACTCGCCTCGATCGACTGCTCATCCCCCACGTCGGCAAAGCAGTCGACAAAGCAGGCGAGGCGCGTACCAGGCGCGGCGCTGACGGGCAGTCCGGCCTGCGCGGCGACGACGAGCAGTCCGATCGCCTTGAGCAACACCGTCTTGCCGCCCGTGTTGGGACCGGAGACGAGCAGCGTCCGCTCGCCGGGCGCGAGGGCGAGATCGAAGGGCACGACGGAGGCGAGTGCGTCCACCCCCCCGGTGGCCGAGTGGCGCGCGACGAGCAGTGGATGCCGCGCGCGCACGAGTGCGAGCCCCTCGTCTGGCGCACCGAACTCCACCGGCGCGCAATCGAAGCCGATGGCAAAGCGTGCGCGCGCGACGAGTCCATCGAGTTCGGCGAGCGCATGAAACGCGGCGAACAGCGCCTCGGCGACCGGATGCACTGCCGCGCTCAGCTCGCGCAGCACGCGGTCGATCTCGGTTGCCTCCTCGGCCTCGAGATCGCGAATGCGATTGCCGAATTCGACCGCCGCCGGAGGCTCGACGAAGACCGTCTGTCCGGTCGCCGATCGATCATGCACGATGCCGCCAACCGCGCCACGCCCTTCGCGACGAACGGGAATCACGAAGCGGCCGTTGCGCACCGTGACGGACATATCGCTCACCTGGTGGTGTGCCTCGAGGCGCGCCATCACGCGCTCGAGCAACTGCACCAGTTCGCTTTCGGCGGAGCGCAGTTCCCGACGAATGCGTCGCAGTGCGGGGGATGCATCGTCTCGCAGCTCGCCCGCATCATCCACGGCGCGCGCGATGGTCTCCTCGAGCGCACGCTCGCTGACCAATTCGTCGGTGAGCTCGCGCAAGACGGCGACCGCGACGGCGGGGCGGCGGGGATCGGTGAGTCCCGCGCGCGCGCTGCGCGACGCGACCAGTGCGCGCCGACACTGATTCAGCTCACTGGCGGAGAGGACGGCCTGATCGAGGCGCGCTCGTCGTACCGCACTCTCTGCGTCCGGTGGCGCATCGGGAATCCAGCCGCCTTCCGCCTCGATGAGGGCGCGCATTGCGACCACACGCGTCTGTTCGCGCTCGATCCAGTCGCGCTCGGTGGTGGGTGTCAGCGCCCGCACGCGCGCGCTGCCCGCGGGCGACCGGGCGAAGTCCGCCACCGTGCGCCGCAAGCGATCGAATTCGAGAATGGCGAGCGCGTGCGCGTTCATGACTGGAGGAAGTTACCACCACACCACAACACGAATGCCCGCGCCGACCGGACGGTCGCGCGCGGGAGAGGATCCATCACTCGCCCCGGGAAGGTGGGGGCGTATCGACGTGGAACCCGGCCCTGCCTCGGGCCGGCGACGCCCAGTTACGCGGGGCGCGTCCGACGATTCTTGCGAACCGCCGCGTTCATCTTGCGCTTGCGGCGCTCGCTCGGCTTCTCGTAGTGCCGGTGCTTGCGCAGGTCCGACAGGATGCCGGCCTTTTCACACTTCTTCTTGAACCGCTTGAGGGCGCGCTCGAAGTTCTCGTCTTCGTGAATGATGACTTCCGACAAACCGATCCTCTCCGAGATGACTGAGTGCGGGTGCCTGAGTGAGGCCCGTCGAGGGCCACCCGCGTGGCACCTCGCAGCCCTGTAGAGTACGGTTTCGGGCTCCTCAGGTCAAGCGATGCGCTCCGGTGGCGGCCTCGACCGTCACCCCGGTGGCCAGTGCAGCGGCCGTCCGCCCAGCACGTGGGCGTGCAGGTGGAAGACCGTCTGCCCGCCGTCCCCATTGGTGTTGAGTACCACCCGATAGCCGCTTTCCTCGATCCCCTCCTGTCGCGCCACCGCCGCGGCCACGAGGAGCAACCCGCCAACTGCCGAGGCGTCGGTCGCCTCGGCCAGAGAGCGTACGGGCTCCTTGGGAATGACCAGCACGTGTACCGGCGCCTGCGGGGCGATGTCGCGAAACGCCAGGTAGTGCTCGTCTTCGTAGACAATGCTCGCCGGGATCTCGCGGCGGATGATGCGCGAGAAGATCGTCTCAGCCATTGTGCGCACTGGGCAGGGCGTGAGCGGACAGATCGGTGTCCGTGTGGAGTCGCGCCGTGACGATACCCAATGCCGCCACGCCCGCGGTCTCGAAACGTAAGATGGAGGGGCCGATCCCGACCGCCACGAAGTGCGCGGCCCGCAATTGCTCGAGCTCGTCGGCGTCGAAGCCCCCTTCGGGACCGATGGCGAGGATGACGGGCGCGGCAAGCGGCACGGCGGCGAGCGTGGCGTGGCCCCGCTCGAGCACCAGCCGCGCGCCGTCGGCGGGCAGCGCGCTGATCGCGCGATCGACTGGCGCTTCCGGGTACGTCGCCGGGAGCCAGGCACCGCCAGACTGCCCCAGCGCGCTCTCCATGCGTGCCCGCACGCGCGCGCCGAAGGTCTTGCCTTCCCCCTTGCTCGCGACGCTGCGCGAGCGACGCCAGAGCACGGGTCGCCAACTGGTCGCCCCGAGCTCGGTGACCTTCTCCGCGAGCCAGAGCATGCGATCGCGATCGGCCACCGGCACGAGCAGATGCACGGGCGCCGGCGGCGCGAGCTGCTGCACCTGATCGCAGTCCACCACGGCCGCGCCCTTGGCCAGTCGCACGAGCGTCCCTTCGGCGACCGTGCCCGCGCCGTCGCGCAGTCCCACACGATCGCCCACCTCGATACGTCGCACGCGCAGGTGATGCGCGATCTCCTCGCCCAGCGTGATCGACGTGCCCGCGACAAGCGGCTCGGGTGCGACGACGGTCGCTATGCCGCGACGAGCCGAGCGCTCCACCATTCTCCCTCCACGTCTTCGGCGTCGATGCGCCACCCGTCGGCTTCGATGACGAGGGCCAGATGCGCACGTTCGCTCACCAGCACGCCGCTGACCAGCACCACGCCCTCGGGGGCGAGTGCGGCGCGCATGACGGGAAAGAGCTCGACGAGCACGGACGAAATGATGTTCGCGAAGATCACGCGTACCGGTGCGACCAGTGGCAAGAGCACGTGCGCATCCCCTTCGAGGACACTCACGCGATCGGCCACGGCGTTGATCTGCACGTTGTGCTCGGCGTTGGGAATCGCGGGCGGATCGAGTTCGATGGCCCAGACGCGCGCCGCCCCCGACTTGGCTGCCGCAATGGCCAGCACCGCGCTGCCGGCACCAAGGTCGGCCACGTGATCGCCGGCTCGAATCACCCCTGCGGCCAGCCGCATGATGCCGCGCGTCGTCGGGTGATCACCCGTGCCGAACCCCATCCCCGGTTCGATGATGAGCGCGCGCGCCGGATCGACCGTCTCCGCGAGCCAGGGCGGCGTGATCACGAAGTCGCCCACGTCGCGCGCGGTGAGCTGCGCCTGCCAGGCGGTGGACCAATCGATCGAGGGCGCCGGCGCGATCTCGATCGTCGCCTCTGGTGCCACGGCGCGGACTGCGTGCCGCAGCGCGTCGAGGTCCATGGATGTGGTCACGTGCGTCACCACCGCATCGGCCTGCTCCCAGACACCGTCGACGCCGACCTCGAACAGCGCCGCACTCACCGCGTCGTGATCGTCCGCGTTGCGGACGGTCACCGCCACCCACACCGCGTCGGGCGCGCTCACGCGCCCAACGCTTCCTTCATCTTCGACCAGATCGACTTCTCGCGTGTCGCGGGTGCCTTATCCTGCACGCGCTCGAGGCGCTGGACGAGCTGCTCCTCTTCGTTCGAGAGCGACTGCGGCGTCCAGAGCTGCACGCGCACATGGAGATCGCCGCTGCCGCTCGCATTCACGCGCGGCAGGCCGCGGCTGCGCAGCTTGAAGACCGTGCCACTCTGCGTGCCGGCTGGAATGGCCAGCGTGAGATCGCCCGAGAGCCCGGGCACGCGGATGTCGGCACCGAAGACGAGCTGCGGGTAGGTGACGAGGGCCTCGCAGTAGAGGTCTTCGCCCTCGCGCACGAAGCGATCGTCTTCCTCGACGTCGAAGACCACCAGGATGTCGCCGCGCGGGCCCCCGCGCGGGCCCACATTGCCGGCACCACGCAGCGTCATGTACTGCCCCGTGGCCACGCCGGCAGGGACGCCGATCTTGATCGTCTTCTCGAGGCGCACGCGCCCCTCACCGCGACACTTCTTGCACGGCGCGGCGACCACGATCCCCTCGCCTGCGCAGGTCGGGCAGGGCGCGACACTCACGAACTGCCCGAAGAACGACCGCTGTGCGCGGCGCACTTCGCCCGCACCGCTGCATGTGGGACAGGTCTGCGCCTTGGTGCCGGGCTCGGCGCCGCTGCCGTCGCACTTGTCGCACGGATCGAGCACCTTGATGGCGACGGTCTTGTCGACTCCCGACGCGACATCGACGAGCGTCAACGGAAGCGGCAGCTTGATATCGGAGCCGGCGCGCGGTCCCGTCTGCTGCCGGCGACCGCCGGCGCCAAAGAGATCGCCGAAGCCGCCGAAGTCGCGCATGAAGATCTCGAGCGCTTCGGAGAGATCGACGTGGTGATACTGCCCGCCCGCCGCGCCACCGCGCATGCCCTGTTCGCCGTAGCGATCGTAGGCGGCGCGCTTCTGCGGATCACGCAGCACGTCGTACGCTTCGGTGATCTCCTTGAACTTCTCCTCAGCTTCCTTCGCCCCCCCGTTGCGATCGGGGTGGTACTGCATCGCCAAGCGGCGATAGGCCTTCTTGATGTCGTCGTCGGACGCATCACGTGCCACGCCCAACGTCGCGTAGAAATCCGCCATCCGGCGTCTGCTCCAGAAAGAAAATCCGTCGGGGGCGCCCGTGCGGCGCCCACCGCGTCACGACAGCATGTCCGAGATCAACCGCGACGTGTGCCCCACCAGTGCCACGACCTTCTCGTACGGCATGCGCGTGGGACCGATGACCCCGATCACCCCGCTCAACGTCCCCGCGCGGTACTCGGCCGTCACCACCGTGAACGGCTCCAGGCGGGGATCCCCATGCTCGTTGCCGATCGTGATCGTGGGTCCCTGCGTCCCCCGGCGCGAATGCAGCAGGTCCGCGAGGTGTTGCCGCGTATCGGTCAGTGCCAACAGCTGCCGCATGCGCGCCCCATTGGAGAACTCGGGCTGGTCGGCCAATACGCCGGCCTGCCCGAGCAACACGTCTCCCTCGAGCGGGGCCTGCATGGCGAAGAACTGCTCGCCTTCCTGCACGAACACGTTGAGCAGCTCGGCACCCTGCTGCGTCGATGCCCCGTCCTTGAGCCGCGCGCCGACGGACTGGCGGATCTCCGTGAGCGTGAGCCCCGCGAGTCGCTCGTTGAGCACGCGCGCGACTTCCATCAGTGCACCGGACGCGATCTCACCGGGCACCTCGACGAAGACGGTTCGCACCGACCCGCGCTCGAGCTCGAGCACCATCAGAATGCGCTCCGCCGAGAGCGGGACGAGGTCGAGTCGCGTGAGCCGCACCTCGTCGAGTCGCGGACCGAGCGCGATGCCCAGCTCCTGCGCGACAATCCCCAGGCTCTCGGCTGCGCGGCGGAGGATGGCCTCGATGGCAGAACCGCCGTCGGCGATTTCGCGCGCGAGCCACACGCGATCGTCACGCGAGATCTGATGGTCGAGCCGCATCAACGCATCGACGTAGAGCCGATACGCCTTGTCGGTCGGCACGCGCCCCGCGGAGGTGTGGGGATGGAAGAGATACCCCTTCTCTTCCAGGTCGCTCATGGTGTTGCGAATGGTCGCGGGCGATACACCCAACCCAAAGCGCTTCGCGATCGCACGCGAGCCGGCCGGCTCCGCGGTCGACACGTACGCCGTGATGACCGCCTCGAGCACCCGCTGCTCCCGATCAGTGAGGTCACCAAGCGACATAACTTCAAAGCTCGCAACGACTTGGGCGCGAAGTCAAGGCAGCCGCGAGTGCATCGAGTCGCAACCACCCCTCTGGCGTGAGGCGCACCCGGGCGTCGGGAGCGACCTGCGCCCACCCCGCCGTCACCCAACCGGCAACCAGACCGGGCTCGGCCAGGTCGAGTGGCAGTCCGTCGGTGGTACGCAAGCCGAGGTAGACGGCTTCGGCGTACTGGGCGTCCACGTCGGGGCGCTCGCGCCCTTCGACGGGCGTCTCGCCCTTTCGGAGCGCCGCCAACCAGTGCGCGTAGGCGGAGTGGTTCCACCATCGGCTCGTGCCGTCGAACCCGTGCGCGCCGGGCCCCAATGCCAGGTACGGCACGCGTGACCAGTAGGCCGAGTTGTGTCGGGCCCGATGCGATGGCGCGCCCGTCTCGTCGCGGCGCGCGTAGTTGGACACTTCGTAGTGGTCGAAGCCCGCTGCGGTGAAGTGCGCATCTGCGTCGAGAAATTCTCGGGCGTACCGGTCGTCGTCAGCCGGTGTCACGTCGCCGCGTGCCGTCCAGCGACCGAGCGGTGTCGCGCTCTCGACGGTGAGGCCGTACACGGAGACATGATCGGGTGCGAGGGTGAGCACCGCGTCGAGATCACGGCGCCAGTCGCGCACGAGTGCGTCCGGCACGGCGAAGATCAGATCGACGCTCAACGCGGAGAGCCCACCGTCGCGCAGTTGCTCCGCCGCGGTGACCGCCTGTGCGGCGGAGTGCACGCGATGCATCCAGGCGAGCACGGCCGGATCGAAGCTCTGCACACCGAGCGAGACGCGATTGACACCGCTCGCGCGCCACGATGCCACCGCCGCCGGCGTCACGTCCTCGGGATTCGCTTCGAGCGTCACCTCGGCGTCTTCGGCGATGGTGACGTGACGGCGCAGCAGGTCGAACAACCGCGCGACGCCATCCCCGCCGAGCCGCGAGGGTGTTCCACCACCCAGGTACACGGTGTCGAGCGGCGCGAGTGCGAGGTCGCGCGCGCGGTGCCACGCGAGTTCGCGCGCGATGCCGTCGAGATAGTCATCGACCGGAACCACTCGCCGAACGGCAATCGCGAAGTCGCAGTAGCTGCACCGTCGTGCGCAGAACGGCACATGCAGATATGCGTGTCGTGCCGGCGCGGCCTCGCTCATGCGCGACGCGCCTGGGCGCGGGTGCGGAGCAGACCATCGAGCCCCACGCGCACGGCGCCCTCCAGCTCGAGCTCGCTGACGGCGGCGAGGGCCTGTCGCGTGTCGAGCCCCGACCGCACGATGAGTTCATCGACGATCGACGGCGCGCGCTCGATCAACGCGAGCAGCGTGCGCGCGGCGTCGCTTCGCTCGGTGGGCTGCTGCGGTGTGCGCGCGCGTTGCCGACGGATGGGACGGCGAGGGGCCGCGGCGGACGTCGCCGTGGTACGCGACGGAACGGTGGGTGTGGGCGCGCCGCCTTCGACGAACGCGGTGGTCGCCGGCGTCACGGGCACCTGCGAACCCGTGGTGAACGCGGAGACCCCGCGAGGGCGCTCGCCCGCCGGTGGTCGCGCGTGCGCCATCGAGAGCAACACGTCGAGATCATCGAGCGAGGCGATGACCTGCGCCCCATCGCGCAGCAGCGCGTTGCTGCCCGCGCACTGCGCCGAGGCAATCGACCCGGGGACCGCGGCGACAAGGGTGTCGAGCGCGATCGCGTGTTGTGCGGTGTTGAGCGCACCACTCTTGTGGCCGGCTTCGACGACGATCACGAGTCGAGCGAGTGCGGCGATGATGCGATTGCGCCGAGGAAAGGCGCCGAGGCTTGGCGGTGTGCCCGGTGGTGCTTCGGTGATGACGAGCCCGGTGGTGCGCACTTCTTCGAGCAGGGGCGCGTGCGCTGCCGGGTAGGGCACGTCGATGCCAGTCCCGGTGACGGCAATGGTGTCACCCCCCGCGCGCAACGCGCCGTCGTGTGCCGCGGCATCGATGCCAACGGCCAAGCCACTGACCACGACGGTCCCATGGCGACTGGCCCGCTCCGCGAGGAGCCAGGCGGTTTGTCGTCCATCGGTGGACGCGCGGCGCGTGCCCACGATCGCCATCGCGGGGGCGCTGGCCAGTGCAAGGGCGCCCGACCACCAGACGACCGGGGGCGGATCCTCGAGTCGCTGGAGCGATGCGGGATACGCAGCGTCCCCGCGCACCGTCCAGTGAATGTCGTGCGACCGGGCGCGGCTTACCCACCGCTCCGCACGAAATCGCGCTCGGCTGACCACATCCGCATCGAACGTGGTGAGCGCAGCGGTGGCCGTCTCCTCGCGCTCGAGGAGTTCAGCGAAGCGGCGTGCGCCCACGCCGTGTACTGCGGCGAGGGTCACGACATCGAACGGGTCTACAGTGCTGGGCATGCGCGTTGGACACGCTACGGCAGCGGCACGGGATCGGTCGCGCTCCACTCCGCCTGCCGGAGTCGGAGCAGTTCGCGCCACCACGCGTCGAGCATGGGCTCGAGCCCTTCGCGCCCCGCCGCACTGATCGAGAAGCGCGCGAATGCCCCCGGCGTGTCGATCTCGGGAATCCAGGGCTCGCCCAGCAGATCCTGCTTGGTGAAGACGACGCAGTGCGGGCGCGCGGAGAGCTCTGCGGAGTAGGCCGCGACTTCGTGCCGGAGCTGGTCGTACTCCTGCTGCCAGTCTTCGACATCGATGGGAATGAGGAACGCGAGGAGTCGGGTGCGCTCGATGTGCCGCAGGAACTGCAAGCCGAGCCCCTTGCCCGTATGCGCGCCCTCGATGATGCCGGGGATGTCGGCGACCACGAAGGAGCGATGGTCGCTGAGCGGCACGACGCCGAGGTTGGGCGCGAGTGTGGTGAAGGGATAGGCCCCGATCTTGGGGCGTGCGGCGGAGATGACCGACAGCAACGTGGACTTGCCCGCATTGGGTTGTCCGACGAGGCCGACATCGGCGATGAGCTTGAGTTCGAGTTCGACGGGGAGCGTTTCGCCTTCCTCGCCGGGCTGCCACTCGCGCGGGGACTGGTGCGTGGACGACACGAAGAAGCTGTTGCCCTTGCCGCCGCGCCCACCGCGCGCGAGCAGCAGTTCGTCGCCATGCTCGAGCACTTCACCGACGACGGCACGCGTATCCGCATGGCGTGCAATGGTGCCCGGGGGCACGGGGAGCACGATGTCCTTGCCGGAGCGCCCGGTCTTGTTGTTCCCCATGCCATGCTCACCGCGCTCCGCTTCCCACCGATCGCGGTAGGTGTAGTCGAGCAGCGTGGTGAGGTTACGATCGGCGCGCATGCGTACGTCGCCGCCGCGGCCGCCGTCGCCGCCATCGGGGCCGCCGAGCGGCTCACGCCACTCGCGGCGAAAGGAGACGCAGCCCGAGCCACCGGTGCCGGCGGCGATATGGATACGAACCTGATCGATGAACATGGGACTCGGAAACGGACGCGGCCGGTCGGCTAGTGATTGCGCACGCGCGCCCAGAGCAGGCGGTAGCGACGCAGGTCGTCTGCGGCGATCACGGCGTCGAGCGCGTCGAGGGTCGCCTCGATCTGGGCCGGCGACGCACCGGTGTTGAGCGCTCCGTGCAGATGCGCATGCAACTGTCGATCCTGTCGCGCCGCGGCGCAGGCCGCGATGATGCACAGCTCGCGCTGCCAGAGCGCGAGCCCCGGGCGTCCGAGCACCTTGCCGTATCCATCCGCGATCATCCAGGCATCGAGTGCCGGGTGCAGGGCGCGCACATTCTCGCGCAGCGGCGCGTAGAACGCACCGTACACGGCGGCGCACGTCTCGGTGCCGCGCGGCACGAAGGTGACGTCTGCGCCCGGCTCGTCGCCGACGGCGGGCGCCAAGCGTCCGGAGACCCGACGCCACTCGCGCATCGCGTTGAGCGCGCGCGGGAAGCCGGCGAACAGGTACGTCTGCAGAATGAGCTCTTCGATCCACGTCGCCTCCACGCGCGAGCACGCGTCGGCAAGCGCCGAGCGTACCTCGACTTCACTGCCGACGGTGAGCGTGGCGGCCAGTCGCACCAGCGCGACCGTGGGCGGGTCGAGTGGTGCGACGATAGCATCGGATGCGTCGATCGCCTTCATCATTTTCGTGCGGGTCACATCCTGGGCGCTCACGGGTGGGCAGCCACGCGCACGGCGCCGACGACCTCGTCGCGGGTGTTGGGGATCTGTACCGTCGCAAACGCCGCGAGCGACGCGGGCAGTGGCTCGGGCAGCGCACCGAGCTGCTGCAACAGGGCGAGGACGGCCGGATACTGTGCCCGCGTGGCCCCATCCTCGACCTTGAGCGCGATGCCCCATCCCCGCTCGCGCCACGCGAGCGTGTGGACACCTTCCGCGCCCAGCTTCGCGAGGATCGCGCCGTCGGTGGCCTCCATGAGCACGGTATCGAAGCGCCCCGTGCCACCGACGAGAAACGCGTGGGTGTGCATCGCCCGGACGATGCGATCGGCGGCGGCACGTGCGTTCGCGTGGCCCGGTGCGGGGGAGCCGGTGACGAGACGCGCATACGCCGTCGCCATGCCCACGAGTGGCAGGACGAAGACCGGCACGCCGCATCCGTCGACGGCGGTAGCCACGCGGGAGTGCGTCAGCCCGGCCCATGCGGCGACGCGCGCGTGGTTCTCCTGCTGCACGGGATGATGCAGTTCGTGATACCCCGTCGTGGGCCACCCGCGCTGTCGGGCGCGCGCCATCATCGCCGCGTGCTTGCCGGAGCAGTTGTTGTGCAGCCGCGTGGCACGCGCGCCAGCCGCCTTGAGCATCGCGACGCCTCGCTCCGCGAGCGGGCGATGCGGGCCACAGGCCAGTGCGTCCGCGTCGAGTCCGAGCGACCGCAACATTCGCTCGGCGATGGCGACGTGTTCCGGTTCGCCACCATGCGAGGCGCAGGCCAGCGCGAGTTCCTCGTCGGACCAGCCGATGGCATCCAGTCCCCCCGAAGCAACGAACTCGAATACCTGGAGCGGCTTGGCGCAGGAGCGCCAGTGTGTCGTGAGCTGCGCGTCGCCGGCGCTTGCGACGAGCCGTCCATCGGCGTCGGTCACCGCGGCGTGCACGCGATGACGCGACTCCACCAGATCGCCGCGCGTCACTTCGATATCGACCTGGCAGCGGACGGGCGCGACGACGGCGGTGTGCATCTGCGCAAGCTAGTCGGTCCGGGTGGGCTCCGGGTCCCGCCGTGTGGCGAGCACGAGGCCGGCGAGCACGATCGTCCCGCCGAGCAGGGCGAGCGCGGGCGGTCGTTCCGCGATGCCGGGCAGCAGCCATGCGAGGAGCGTCGCGCCCACAGGCTCGCCGAGTACGGCCACATTGACGAGATAGGCCGGCGCGTGCCCGAGCGCCCAATTGAGCCCGGTGTGCCCGAGCAGCATGGGGCCGATGGCGAGGCCAGCGAAAATGAGGAACTCGCGGAGCGACACGGGCCAGAGCGGCGCGTTCGCCATCGGTGCGGCGATCACGAGGAGCAGCGCACACGTGGCGTAGACGATGCCCACGTACGGCCAGAGCGACAGACGCGCGCGCACCCGCCGGCCGATGAGGTAGTAGCCGGCGCCGGTCGCTGCGCCGAGCAGCGCAAGGCCATCGCCCAGCAGCGCGCGTCCACTGCCGAAGCCGCCGAGCAACGAGCGCAGCCCATCACCCGCAGCAACGACGCAGGCACCGGCGACGGCCAGCAGCACGCCGAGTCGCTGTCCGCGTGTGGCGCGTTCACCGAGCCAGCGGGCCGCCAGCGGCAGCACGATGATCGGCTGCATGCTCACGAGCACCACGGAGGCGGCGACGCTAGTCAGTCGGAGCGACACGTTCCAGCTCCAGAAGTGCACGGCGAGAAGCACGCCCGCGAGGACGCACCACCCGAGTTCGCGGCGCGTGAGGGTCCGCCACTCCCGCCAGCTCCCTTCAACGGCGAGTGCGGTGCCCACGATCCCGAGCGACAACAGCAAGCGCCACGCGGCGATCGTCAATGGTGCCGACGTCGACAGTCGCACCAACGGGGCGGCACACGACATTCCCACAATGGCCAGCGCCAGCGCGGCGAGCACGTACGAACGCGCCGGTCGCGTCCACGCGGGTGAGGGCATCGCGCAAACGTCGCGACCGCGCGCTCCACAGGCAATGCGCGGTGCGGCGATCGTGCATTCCGGCGGGGGGGTGGCTACCTTCTGCGCGCGATGTCCTCCGATCTCCCGGCTCCACTCGCCCCGCACACGGCGCTCTCGCGTGCGCGACTCGATGCGTTGCTCGCGGCCGCGGCCGGACGGCGCGTGGTGGTCGTCGGCGACGCGATGCTCGACGTGTACCTGCGCGGCGATGTGGAGCGGATCAGCCCCGAGGCGCCGGTGCCGGTGGTGCGCGTGCGGGAGCGTCGGGAGGCGCTGGGCGGCGCGGCCAACGTCGCGCAGAACATCGGGGCGCTGGGTGCGACGGCTACGCTGGTCGCCGCCGTCGGTGACGATCGCGGCGGTGAGGCACTGCGCACGCTGCTCGAGGCGCGCGCTCTTCGCAGCGATGCGCTGGTGACCGTCGCGCGGCCGACGACGGCGAAGACGCGCGTGCTCGCGCGGGCCCAGCAGGTCGTCCGCGTGGACGAGGAAGACGACAGCGACCTCTCGCTCGATGACGTCACGCGGGTACGCGCCGCGGTCGCACGCGCGATGGCCGATGCGGACGCGCTCGTGCTCGAGGACTACAACAAGGGCGTGCTGCTGCCGGTGGTCATCGACGACGCCATCGCGCATGCTCGGCGGCGCGGCATCCCGATCGTCGTCGACCCCAAGTACCGCCATTTCTTTGCCTATCGCGGCGCGACGATCTTCAAGCCGAATCGGCGCGAACTCGAGAGCGCGTTGGGGGCGGCGGTGGATCTCGCGCAGCCCGACGCGCTGCCGGCCACGTTCGCCCGGCTTGGCGTCGAACATCTCCTGCTCACGCTCGGCGAGCACGGCATGGCGCTCGTCGCCGCCGACGGCGTCGTGCATCGCATTCCGACCACCGCGCGCGAGGTGTACGACGTGGTGGGTGCGGGTGATACGGTGACGGCGTACCTGGCCACCATGCTCGCCGCGGGCGCGAGTGCCATCGAGGCCGCGATCATCGCGAACTATGCGGCGGGAGTCGAGGTGGGGAAGCTCGGCGCGCAGACCGTTGCGCCGGCCGAGGTGCTCGAGGCCTACGACCATCACGCGCTCGGGGGCTGACCACACCTCAGCGCGCCCTGGCGGACTCCGACCCCATGAAGACACGCTCACGCCGGCGGACTCCGACCCCATGGTACCGCGCGGTTGCGAGGGGCATCGCGCCACCGCGACATTGCGGGTGCGGGCCGTTAGCTCAGGTGGTTAGAGCAGGCGACTCATAATCGCTCGGTCGCAGGTTCAAGTCCTGCACGGCCCATTGATGCGGGGTTCCACTGGGGGGTGCGCCCCCCTATGTTGCCCTCCTCTCCGGATTTCGGAGTGTTCGGGCGCGTAGCTCAGCTGGTTAGAGCGCTGCTTTCACACAGCAGAGGTCAGGGGTTCGAGTCCCTTCGCGCCCATCACATCGCCGCCGGTCGACCTGGTCGATCGGCGGCGATGTCGTTTCCCGCCGCCGCGCCCACCGCTAGAACGTGACCGCGGCGCGAGGTTCACATGATGCGGCCGGCGCGGTGCGTTCGACCGCATCGCGGCCCAGGCGTTCGACGGAGTACAACCAACACTGCTCGTAGATCGAACAGTAGCACACGCGAAGGCCGACCTCGTCGACCGCCTGCATGAGGACGGGTGCGATGGTTCCGCTGACGGCGGCGATGACGGCGGCACCGGTCGGCGAGACGATGTTGCCCGTGAGGCTCGCGCTCCAGAAGCTGCGCGCCTTGAGCCCGGTCGTCGGCTTGGGGACCGAATCGAGGATGGTGGTGACCGCAGGCACGGGCGTGTCGCGCCAGCGCAGCTGCCCCCACCGAATCTGCGCCGGTCCCACACCCGCGTTGCGTACCCGCACGTCGAGCGAGTCGTTCGCCTGCGTCATGTCGAGGACAAGGCGCGGCCAGACGCCCGCCTCCGCCTGGCGCTGCATGAGCCGCGTCTGCGACACCGACACCGCCACGGCGCTGACGGCCACCACGAGCGAGGTCAACGCGATCACGAGATCGCGATCGATGCGAATCCACGGGCGCCGAGGTTCTGACTCCACCGGAGCCGGACTCAGGCGCTGACCAATTCGACCGCCGCCCCGGCCCGCACGAGGCGCCCCATCGCCGCGCGATCGAGCCGTGCCCGCACGCGCATCGCGCCGTCTTCCGCGGCCTGCTCGACGACTTCGCCGGTGCGATGCACCTCCGCCAACAGCTTGCCATTCGCCAACGGGACCCGGACGTCCACCAGCGGACGACGCTGCCCCTGCAGCGACCGCAGTCGCTCGATCAGCGGCTGCAGTCCACCCGGTGTCGTGGCCGAAACGCAGAGCGACTCCGGGTAGAGGTTGTGCACGCGCTCGGCAAATCCCTCGCGCTCCTCGGCGGTCAGCGCGTCCATCTTGTTGAACACATGCACCGTGGGCCGATCGCGCACGCCGAGCTCCTCGAGCACGCCGTCGACCACCTCGCGGTGCTCCTCCCAGCTCGGATGGCTCGCGTCGATGACGTGCAGCAGCACATCGGCTTCGCGCACTTCTTCCAGCGTTGCGCGGAAGGAGGCGACCAGGTGATGCGGCAGCTTGCGAATGAAGCCGACGGTGTCCGTCAGCAGCACCTGCTGCCCGTCGCCCAGCGGCACCTCGCGCGTGAGCGGATCGAGCGTCGCGAAGAGTCGATCTTCGACGAACACGGCCCCGTCACCGGCCGCCTGACGCAGCACGGACGACTTGCCGGCGTTGGTGTAGCCGACGAGCGCGGCACGGAAGTGCTGCTGACGAGACTGTCGTTGCACCGCGCGCGAGCGCTCCACGTCTGCCAGGCGCTCCTTGAGCACCTTGATGCGGTGATGGATCAGCCGCCGGTCGGTCTCGAGCTGCGTTTCGCCGGGACCACGCATGCCGATGCCGCCCCGGAACTTCTCGAGGTGCGTCCACATGCGCGTCAGGCGCGGCAGCAGATACTCGAGCTGCGCGAGCTCGACCTGCATGCGCGCCTCCGCCGAACGCGCGCGCGTGGCGAAGATGTCGAGAATGAGCTCGGCGCGATCCATCACGCGCGTGCGCACGATCTCCTCGATGTTCTTTCCCTGCGCGGGCGTCAGCTCATCGTCGAAGATGACGAGCGTCGCGCCCAGGGCGGCAATGCGGTCGCGCAGCTCGTCGACCTTGCCCGACCCGAGATACGTGCCGGGATGCGGGCGATCGAGCTGCTGGGTCAGCGTGCCAATGACCTGCGCGCCCGCCGTGTCGGCGAGTCGCGCCAGCTCTTCGAGAT
>JALOPS010000316.1 GCA_025453745.1 Gemmatimonadaceae bacterium | reverse complement strand
AGAGCTCGGCGAGCTTGGCGTTCACCCGGTCGGCCACGGCCACCGTGTTGGCGCCGGGTTGCCGCTGGATGGCCAGCGCGATGTTGCGACGGCCATTGATCCAGCTCGCCACGCGGTTGTTCTGCACGTCGTCGATGACGCGCCCCACATCGCCCAGCCGCACCGGTGTGCCGTTGCGGTAGGCGACGATCAGTTCGCGGAACGCCGCGGCGTTCTGCAATTGCCCGTTGGCTTCGACGGTGAACTGCTGGCGCGGCCCCATCAGCACGCCGCTCGGCAGGTTCACGTTGCCCGTGCTCACGGCGTTCGCGACTTCATCGATGCCGAGTCCCTGCGTGGCCAGTCGCTGCGGATCGAGCTGGATGCGCACCGCGTACTTCTGCTGCCCGAACACATTGACCTGCGCGACGCCTTCGATCATCGAGAGCCGCTGCGCCAGAAACGTCTCGGCGTAGTCATTGAGCGCCGACGGCTTCATCTGATCTGTCGTCAGCGCGACGACCATCACCGGCGCATCGGCCGGATTGGAGCGATTGAACGTCGGCGGTTGGATGCCCTGCGGCAGCGAGCGCAACGTCTTGCTGATCGCCGACTGCACGTCGGCCGCGGCGGCATCGAGGTCACGCGAGAGAGCGAACTGCAGCGTGATGCTCGTGGCGCCCAGCGAGCTCGTCGACGACATGTTGTCGATGCCCGCGATCGACGAGAACTGCTGCTCGAGTGGCGTGGCCACTGCCGACGCCATCGTCTCGGGGCTCGCGCCGGGCAAGTTTGCCGAGACGCTGATGGTCGGATAGTCGATCGTCGGCAGATCGTTGACGGGCAGCGCGCGATACGCCACGAGCCCGAAGACCAGGATCGTGAGCATCACGAGCGTGGTCATCACCGGGCGCTGGATGAACGGCGCCGACACGTTGCGTGTGCTCATTGACTGCCTCCCGGCTTCCCGGCACTGGGGCGACCGGCACCAACGGTTGGCCGACTGCCGCCACCGCGTGCGCCCGAGCCACGGATCTCCACCTTGCCGCCGTCGACGAGGCGTGCGTGGCCGTCGAGTACCACCCGGTCGCCCGGCGCGACGCCATCGGCGATCACCGTACGCGACTCGAGGCTCCGCCCCACCTGCACGAGCCGCCGACGCGCGGCCCCGCTCTCATCGACCACGAACACGAACAGCCCGCCCTGCCCTTGCTGCACCGCTTGCGCCGGCACCGTGACTGCGGCCGAGTCCACCGCGAGGGTCAGCGACACGCTGGCAAACTGCCCGGGCCAGAACGCGGCGTCGGTGTTGGGCACGCGCACCTTGAGCGTCACCGCACCGGTCGTGCTGTCGACCGCGTTGTTGACGAAGGCCAGCTCGCCCATGCGCCCCGCGCCGCCGCCGACGGGCACACTCATCGCCGTATCGCCCACCGCGGCCGGGATCTCACCGCTCCCCATGAGTGGATTGTCGCCGGGCGGCGCGTATGCCGCGCGCGGTGTGACGAGCGCCTTGAGCGTCGGCCCGCTGCGCCCGGCGGCCATCACGGCGGGGCCGGCATAGCGGCGGATCTCGGTGAAATCGCGCTCCGGTACGGCAAAGCGCACGAGCACGGGCGAAAGCTCGTTGATCGTCACGAGCGGCTCGGCGAGCGCGCGCGCCACGCTCCCTTCGCGCAGCAACAACGCTCCCGTGCGTCCGCTGAGTGGCGCACGGATCACCGTGTTGTCGAGGTCGAACTGGGCGCGACGCACCGTGGCGCGATCGGCCTCGGCTTGCGCCTCGGCGGCCGCGAGTGCGGTTTCGAGCTGTTCGAGCTGCTCCTTGGTGGCGTAGCCGTCCTTGGCGAGGCCGCGATAGCGCTCGACGTCGGCCTTCGCGCGGGCGAGCTGCGCCTGGCCACGTGCTGCCTGACCACGTGCCTGATCGAGTGCCGCGGCAAAGGGGCGCGGTTCGATCGTGAAGAGCGGCTGCCCGGCCTTCACCTGATCGCCTTCGCGAAAGGCCACGCGCGTGATCAATCCGGTGACCTGCGCGACCACCGCCGCCGAGCGGCTCGCTTCGACGACACCGGAGCCGGTCACCGTCACCGGTACCGGGCCTACGCGCGCCGCCTCCACTCCGACGACGGGCGTAGGGCGCGCAGGCGCCTTCTTTTCTTCGGCGCCACCACACGCCGCGAGGGCGAGCAGTGCGAGAAACCACACACGCCGGTGGACCAGCACGGTCACCGGCGTGTCACGGTCGAGGAACTGCGACATGTGGCACGGGTCGATCGGGAGAATCGCGCCGCGACGCTCCCGATCCGCGATCAGGGGGCGCGCAGCGGGCTGTTTGAGCTACGCACCCCAAATCACCCGCGTTGGCCCCGCAGGCGCCAGTCGCTACAGCGAGATCCGCCGGAGCCGGGTGCCCCCCTCGATCGTGTAGCTGCCGGGCTCGCGCGAGAAGCGGACGCGGGGCATCGACCGTGCGGCCTGCTCCACCGCTTGGCGGATTTGGCGGCCCACCTGCTCCGCGTCGATACGCAGGCCATCGAGCTCGAGCTGCACGTCGTCACCGATGCGCTCGATGCGGCCGCCGATGGACGAGCCCGGGGAGAATGCGCGAGGGGCATCACGATCCGGGTCGCCCCAGAACATGAAGTCATCGCCAAGCTGCATCTGGAAGCCGCGCCGCTGACCGCTGAAATCGCTGGCCTTGCCGGCGGTGACCTTCACACTGCGCGTGCGGCCCCCGGAGATCACCTCGAGCGAGATCACGTCGCCAGGCTTGGCCGCGCGCAGCGTCCGTGTGAAGCGATTTGCGCGGGCGCTCGACGTCGACCAGTCGCCAGCGTCTTCGCGCGGGACGCGGACATCGACGCCATTGATCGACTGGATCCGATCCCCTTCGACGATCCCTGCCTTCTCCGCCGGCCCGCCGTCGGTCACACTCGAGACAAAGAGCCCGAGCGTGTCGCGCACGCTGCCCGAGGTTCCCACGCCGAGCCCGAGATACGGCCGCGTCTCGAGTGACTCGCGCATGCGGCGCACCGGCGTCGCGACGAGTTCCTCGGCGGCCACGGTCTTCACGCGCATGGTCTTGGTGACGCCATCGGCGAGCACTTTGAGTTCCACGTCGTCGCCGGGGCGCACCTTGGCCAGCTCGCGCCGCAGTCGGCGTTCGCCCAGGCCGCGCAGCTCCGGATCGTCCGCATCGTCGGCAGAGATGCGCAGACTGACGCCATTGATCGCGGTCAGTCGCGCCCCTTCGGGGATGCCGGCCTTGGCCGCCGGACCGTCTGCCGTGACCTCGTCGACGGCGACGCCCAGCGTATCGCGGCGACTGCTCGACCCGATGCCGATGCCGAGGACGGCGCGCTGATCATCGCCGCGGCTGATGCTGATGGCATACGGTCCATTGCGGGTGATCTCCACGCGGCGCTCTCGCGCGGGGCGCTCGGTGGACTGTTGCGCGTCACACGGCGGCGCAGCGATGACGGGGAGCACGGTCGCCGCGCCCACGGCGGCGATGACGAGGCGCGCGTGGCGTGCGCGCAGGGCGAGGAAGGGCGTGAGGACCATCGGCACGGACTCGGCTGAGGGAGACGATCTGGCTGTGCTCGTCTGACAGCGGCGTCGGGCGCGAGGGTTGCCTGGGTGCCCCCCCTTCAAGGGGCCCCTTTCAAGGGGTCAGAGTCCTTGAACAACCCTACGGTTCAAGGGGTCAGAGTCCTTGAACGACCCTACGGTTCAAGGGGTCAGAGTCCTTGAACGACCCTACGGTTCAAGGGGTCAGAGTCCTTGAAGGACGGGTGGTCCGCACGGATTCCGCACACGCCGCAACGTTTTGGTGACGGCCGCCACCCGAGTCGCGCACACATTTGGCGCACGACCGCCCGCCCAACCTCGCGAGGCGGCAACCCGTCCTCCATCCCCGCTCGCCATGGCTCGATGGCCGCGACTCGCCCTGCCTGGTGTCCCGCTTCACATCACGCAGCGCGGCAACAACCGCAGCACGACGTTCTCCGATGCCACCGACTTCCTTCGCTACCGGGAGTTCCTCCTCCACGCGAGTCGCGAGGAGCGCTGCGAAGTTCACGCATATGCGCTGATGAGCAACCACGTGCATCTGCTCGTCACACCGAGCGACGCTCACGGCGTGTCGCGGCTGATGCAACAACTCGGTCGAGTGTACGTCCGCTACTTCAATGCGCGATACCATCGTTCGGGTACGCTATGGGAGGGGCGCTTCAAATCAGCCCTGATCGACACGTCCCGGTACCTGCTGGCGTGCACGCGGTACATCGATCTCAACCCGGTGCGAGCTGGCATCACGCGCTCGCCGGAAGACTATCCGTGGAGCAGCTACGGACGACTGGGACTCGCGCACGAAGACCCCGTCGTCATGCCGCATGCAGCGTACGTCGCGCTCGGCCGCACACCGACCCACCGCGCGCGCGAGTATCGTCTGCTGTGCGGTGGCCCGACGGTCGATGACGCCGAGGACAGGATTCGTCGCGCGACGCTCGGTGGTTCAACCGTGGGTTCGCCAGCGTTCGATATCTCCTGCCAGACTATGCTGATATGCTCCAGCCCTGCCCGATGGGTGCGCAGCGATGCGATCAGGTGTTCGTCACCATTGAAGTAATTGTACGAGCCGGAAACCATCATCGGTCTGCATCCAGGGAGCGGCGCGGCAGGTGGCGCGAGGTGTGCATGGCGGGGCGGGGAATGGCTCGCATCATGTCATGCCGACAGTAGTCGCCCGATGGTGAATCTCTGGCCATTCAGGCGGCACCAT
>JALOPS010000053.1 GCA_025453745.1 Gemmatimonadaceae bacterium | reverse complement strand
CGTCGGCGGGCGCGGTCACCGGCAGCATGGCCACCACGATGGGCGCCGCGACCGATCCCGGCGCAGCAGCCCTGCTGACGCTGGCCTCTTGCCGCATGCTCCACCCCGCAAAGACGATCGTCACCGAGGCGAATGCACCGACCAGCGCCCGCATACGCCCGCCACCGCTACGCAGGCCGGAGGATGGCAGCGACGGTGATGGCCCAGGCGTCGCGTGCGTGTGTGCCGCAACAACGGGCTCCACGACGTTGGGCATGACGAACAGTGTGGCGCTCTGCGCAGGCCGCGTGGTGGTCTCGGAAAAGAGCGCCGCGCTCGCAAGCCCAACGTCTGAGCGCGCTGCCGCGCGCTGCATCAACGCGGCATCCGCGACGACACCCAACTCCCGTTCCACGCGCGCCGTGTGCTCGCGCGCGAGCGCGACGGCCGCCGCGGTGTCACCCGCGTTGACCAGCGCTTCCACCGCGCGCCGCGCGATGCGCGCGTCGGTGGGACGCGCCGTGGCAAGCGCCTGCCAGCGCGCGGCGGCGTCCGACAGTTCTCCTGCGCGCTCGGCGGCTTCTGCGAGCTGCTCCAGCGCCAGCTCGTACGATCGCGCGAGACGCGCCCGCTCCGCCGCGAGCCAATCCTCGAACGCGTCCGTGCCCTGATCGAGATGCATGCCGTCGAGCAGCGGGCCGCCGTAGCGTTGCGCCGCAGTGGCCGCGTCACCGCGCGCGAGTGCCGCTTCGAACTCCACCACATCGATGCGCATCGCATCGACGTCGAGGCGGATCTCGGTGCCCACGGTGGGGACCACATCGTGCCCGATGGCCTGACGCACCGCATGCAACGCCACGCGCAGCAGGTTGCGTGCGCTCTCCTTATCGCGCTCGGGCCACAGCAACCCCGTCAGTCGCTCGCGCTGCACCCCACCGGGCGCCGCGAGCGCGAGGATCGCGAGCAGCGCGAGCCGATGTCGCTGCGCCACCGGCCCGGTGACGGCGGTGCCATCAGACGCAAACAGCGCCGCGCCACCGAAGAGGCGCAGCGAGGGGCGTGCAACGGCGTTGTCGGGTGGGGCGGACGTCATGGGGGCGCGCGCAAGCTGTCGCCGCGGTACGATCGGCGGCAATTGTTTCGCGCGCGGCGCGTGCCGCCTCTATATCTCTTCGCGTGCGCCGAGTACTCCTGAGCCTCGCCTTGCTGGCCGCGTGCGATCGCGCCGCTGAGCCCGACGCGAAACCGGTCGCGGCCACACCGCGCCCCGCACTCCCCAAGTCCCCGCCGGCCCCAGGCGATTCGTCGTGCCCGCGCGACGGGCAATGGCATCGCTGTTCGCTCTCGTACGCCCTGCTGCGCGCGGGCATGGGGTCGCGCATCACCGACTCCGCGGCTGCCGTGGCGTGGCTGCACCCGGATTCGTCCTTCCGCTTCCAGCTCGGCCGCTCCGAGTTGCGCGTGTTTCTCTATCGCGATTCGGCGGCGGCGGCGCGCGACCTGCGCGAGATCGACACGCTCACGCTGGCGAAAAGGGGCGCGGCGTTCCCGTGGGCCTCGGCGCCGACGGTGATTCGCTCGGCGAATCTCGTGGCGGTGCTGTTCGATGCGGGCGCGGAGAAGATCGAACGGGTGCAGTTGGCGATCACCGCGGGAGCGCCGCAGCCGCGGTAGATATTCGGCTTCTGTTTGGTTTTGTTGTCGAATCGTCTGTGTGACATCAGTTCCGTGCATTTCGTGCACGGAACCATGGTCACATCGCTTCGTTTTCGGGTTGCTCGGCCCCGTGCAGCGGTCGATCTTGTGCCCGTCGCGTACGCCGGGGTGCCGCTCCGACGGCCGCGCGACCTGGACCACCCCCTTCATTGATAGCGGGCCCGCCCGCCCCCTCGCCTCCCTCATGCCGTCCACGCCCCGCACCAACGCGATCCGGGAAATCACGCATCGTCCCATTCGCGTCGCTCCGCGTCCGTCCGACAATGGACAGCCGCTCCCCTCCTCCGCGTACTTCGGCGCCAACACACTCGGCGCCCGCCAGATGAAGGCCAAGCTCCCGAAGGACGTGTACGCCAAGCTCCATGCGGCCGTCCGCCTCGGGAAGAAGCTCGACTCCGACATCGCGCCCACGGTGGCGCAGGTCATCAAGGAGTGGGCGATTTCGCGCGGCGTCACGCACTTCACGCACTGGTTCCAGCCGCAGACCGGACTCACCGCCGAGAAGCACGATGCATTCCTCGCCTTCGACGAGGCGGGGCTCCCCATCGAGTCGTTCTCGGGTGAGCAGCTCATCCAGTCGGAGCCCGACGCGTCGAGCTTCCCGTCGGGCGGACTGCGCGCGACGTGGGAAGCGCGCGGCTACACGGCGTGGAACCCGGCGTCGCCGGTGTTCATCAGCGAGTCGGGTGGCACGAAGACGCTCTGCGTGCCGTCGGTCTTCATCGGCTACAACGGCGAAGCGCTCGACGAGATGACGCCGCTCTTGCGCAGCTCGGATGTGCTGAGCGAGAAGGCGATGGCCTTGCTCGAGCTCATCGGCGATACGGGCGTGCTGCGCGTCTACACCACGATGGGGCCCGAGCAGGAGTTCTTCCTGATCGATCGTGGGCACTTCGCCATGCGCCCCGACCTCGTGATGGCCAACCGCACGCTCGTGGGGGCGGCGCCGCCGCGCGGGCAGCAGCTCGAGGATCACTACTTCGGTGGGATTCCCGAGCGCGTGCAGGCGTGTATCGCCGAGGTCGAGGCGGAGCTCTACAAGCTCGGCGTGCCGATCGTCACGCGGCACAACGAAGTGGCACCGAGCCAGTTCGAGATGGCGCCGTTCTTCGAGGAGACCGACATCGCGGTCGATCACAACCAGCTCGTGATGGCGATCCTCCGCAAGGTGGCGCTGCGTCATGGCCTGCAGGCGATCGTGCACGAGAAGCCGTTTGCGGGCATCAACGGCTCGGGCAAGCACTGCAACTGGTCGATGGCAATCGCGTCGGACAACCAGCTCGACGGCACGAACCTGCTCAAGCCGGGGAAGACGCCGCACCAGAACCTGCGCTTCCTGCTCTTCCTCGCAGCGGTGCTCAAGGGCGTGCACAAGCACGGCGGGCTGCTGCGCGCCGGCATCGCGACGTCGGGCAACGAGCATCGCCTCGGCGCCAACGAAGCGCCGCCGGCGATCATCTCGGCGTTCCTGGGCGCGATGCTCACGCGCGTCGTCGAAGACATCGCCGGCGGCAAGGTGCAGGCGGCCAACGCCGATCAGGCGATGCTCAAGCTCGGTGTGAGCAAGCTGCCCGAAGTCGCGCAGGACAACACCGACCGCAATCGCACATCACCGTTTGCCTTCACCGGGGCCAAGTTCGAGTTCCGCGCGGTGGGCGGCTCGCAGTCGATCGCCTTCCCGGTGACGCTCGTGAATGCGGTGGTCGCCGAGGCGTGCGACGAAATGGCAAAGGAGCTCAAGAAGGCGCTCAAGGAGCACAAGTCGACCGACGACGCCGTGTATGCCGTGGTCAAGCAGGCGTTCAAGGAGACGGCGGCCGTGCGCTTCGAGGGGAACAACTACTCCGACGAGTGGGTGGAGGAGGCGAAGAAGCGCGGGCTGCCCAATCTGCGGCGTACGCCCGAGGCGCTCGAGCAGTTGACCACGAAGGCGAGCAAGGCGCTCTTCAAGCACACGGGGATCCTGAGCGAAGCCGAGCTCGAGAGCCGCTACCATGTGCGGCTCGAGCGCTACATCAAGGACATCCTCATCGAGCTGCACACGCTGCAGCAGATCGTCGACACACAGGTGTTGCCGGCGTGCTATGCGTATCTCGGCACGCTCACCAGCAGTGCGGCGATGGGCAAGACGGCGGGCATCGAGGTGACGCCGCTGGTCAACGCCGCGAACGGCGTCTCGGGGATGGTGGGCGACCTGCGCAAGAAGAGCGCCGAGCTCGCGAAGGTGATCACGAAGGCCGAAGGGATGCACGATCACCTGGCCAAGCAGGCGGAGTATCTGACCGGCACCGGGTGCGACACGATGGCCGAGGTGCGGGCCGCGTGCGATGCGCTCGAGCTGGTGGTGGGCGATGAGCAGTGGCCGCTGCCCAAGTACCGGGAGATGCTGTTCCCGGTGTGATGTGACGTCGATCGCAGAGACGCAGCTGCACGAGACAACGCCCCGGCCGGGAGGTCGGGGCGTTCGTGCATCTCAGCTCACACCGCGATCTCCGACGGCACCCACCGCTCGAGCATCGCCATCAACTGCACACGCGAAAACGGTTTGGGCAGGTAGTCATCCATCCCCGCCGCGAGGCACCGCTCCCGATCCCCCTCCATCGTGTTCGCCGTCAACGCGACAATCGGGCTTCGCCGCTCCCCCGTCTCTGCTTCCATTCGTCGGATCACGGCCGTCGCTTCGAAGCCGTCGAGCACCGGCATCTGGCAGTCCATCAGTACCACATCGTACGCCTGCGCGCGTACGCGCTCGACGGCAGTCGCCCCCGAATCGGCGACATCGACCGCGTAGCCAAGTCGCGTGAGCATCGCCACGGCAACTTCCTGATTCACCGGGTGGTCTTCGGCGAGGAGCACACGTCCACGGTGCGGGGTGGCGAGCGGTGTGCTCGTCGCCGCGCTCCCCTGCCGCGACGGCGTCACACTGCCCAGCGCCTGCAGAATCGCCCGCTGCAGTTCGGCGCGACGGACCGGCTTGCTCAGATGTGCCGCAATACCCGCCTCGCGCGCGCGCAGGGGTTGCTCTGGCGTGGCAAGCGACGTCAGGAGCAGCATGCGCGGCGCGCGCGCACCGTGCGAGTCGCGAATGCGCCGCGCGAGCGTCACGCCATCGATCTCCGGCAGCTTGTAGTCGAGCAACGCGAGGACGCACGGCGTCTCGGCGAGCACGCGCTCCGCCTCGCTCGGACGCGCGACGACGACGGGTTCCATGCCCCAGACGCGCAGATAGTGCTCGAGGATCTCCTGATTCGTGCGATTGTCCTCCACGACGAGCACACGCGTCCCTGCGAGGGCGGAGTCGGGCGCAGGTGCGGCGACGGTGCCTTCGGGCGGGAGCGGCAGTACCACGGTGAACGTCGACCCGCGACCGACCGCGCTCTCGACATCAATCGTCCCGTGCATGCGCGTGACGAGTTGACGCGAGATCGCCAAGCCGAGCCCGGTCCCGCCGAAGCGGCGGGTGGTGGAGCCATCGGCTTGCGTGAACGCGTCGAAGATGTGCGGCAGCGCGTCGGAAGCCATGCCGATGCCGGTGTCGGCAACCGTGAACACGAGGCGCGCCGCCGGCGTGTATCGCGCCTCCACCACGACTTGCCCCTGCACGGTGAACTTGACCGCGTTGCCCACGAGGTTGGTCAACACCTGCCGCACACGGCCGGCATCACCGCGCACGGCGGCGGGCACGCTCGCATCGATGCGGCAGAGCACCTCGACCCCCTTGGCCGCGGCGTGACCGGCACCGAGCTCGGCGACGCTCTCGGTCAGCTCACGCACGTCGAAGGGCGCCTCGTCGAGCGTGAGGTGCCCGGCCTCGATCTTCGAGAAGTCGAGGATGTCGTTGATCACCGTGAGCAGCGCTTCGGCCGACGTCTTGATGTTGTCGGTGTAGCGCGCCTGCTGCGTATCGAGCGGCGTGTCGAGCAGCAGTTCGGCCATGCCGAGCACGCCGTTCATCGGTGTGCGGATCTCGTGGCTCATGTTGGCCAGGAACTCCGACTTCGCCCGATTGGCCGCGCGGGCCGCGTCGGTGGCGACACGCAGCGCGGCCTCGCGCTGCTGTCGCTCGACGGCCAGCGTGCCGATCACGGCGGCCAACGACTCCACCGTGTCGACCTCCTCGCCGACGTCGAGGCCGGAGTCTTCGCCCACCATGCTGCGTGCGGTCTCGCGCAGCGCGGCGAGCGACCGCTCCTGCGCCGCGGCGCGCGCGCGGAGGTGCTGGTTGAGCGCCGTCAATTCATCTGAACTGATCTCGAGGCTGCGCGTGCGCAGCTCGAGGTCGCGGTCGTACTGGTGATACGTCGTGCCGACGAGGCGCAGCAGGTGCGAGACGCCCGCAGCCAACTGCGCCGCTGCCGGTCCTTCGGCGGCGGCTGCCTCGAGCATCGCGTCGAGCGACTCCGGCTGTGGCAGCCCGAACGCACGACGCACCTGACGGCCGAGCACCTTCTCGTGCATCAGCCGATCTCAACCCATCGACTGATCGTCATGGTCTGGTTGTGCAACAGGCAGACGTTGCCGCTCTGTGCCGGACTGATCTCCCCGTACGAGTAGAAGCCGGCCACGGCGTCCCGTCCGCCCATCGCGTGCGCAACCGCCTCGATCTCCTCGTCCGCCCGCTCACCGAGCACCAATCGCCGTCCCACGCAGCTCACCATCAAGGAGAGCGCGTCGCCGTCGACCGTTGCGTCTTCGAAGGCCTGCTCGGCGGCTGCTTCCGCGCCGTCGATCAACTGGTCCGCGCGGGCGTGCATGAGCCGCACGCGGGCGTTCGTGGGGATGTCGCCGGCCATCACCAGCGAACGCGTCTCCTCATTGACGCCGAGGATCGTGCGGATGAGTCCGGTGCTGCCGTAGTCGTCGCCGAGCAATGCGAACGGAAAGAGGAGCCCCGAGCTGGGCAAGCGCGCCGCATGGTCGCCGAGATAGCGCTTGTACAAGTCGAGCGCCGGTTCGCCATCGATCGCGTGCAGGAGGTTGCCCTCGGCGTGCGTGACCAGCCGCTCCGGACCGAAGGAGTGCCACCCGCCATACGAACCGTGCGTGACGCGCAGCCGTGCCCCATGAAGGCCGATCGCGACCACCGCGTCGTCGGATGGTCCGCTCGTCGTCATCACCAGCGTGCGACGGAACGCGCCGGCGTCACCCGCCAAGCCGCCCGAGATTGCCACCTCGGGCCCCACGACGTCGGCGATTCCGGCGATGAGCGCGCTGCCGTTGATGGCGACGCCCTGGCCGAAGACGATGATCGTGTGTGGCCGGTGCGAGACGAGCTGCGTGCCGAGCCGCTGGCCGGCCGCACGTGAGTCGCTCGAGTTCGCGCGCGTGGTCACGGCGACACCGAACGCCGGGTCGCGAAAGCGAATCGCCGTCACGGTCACCGAGCCGTCGGACACGCCGTCGGAGGAAATGTCGCCAGCGGTGGAGCACCCGGCCAGCTCGGCTTCGGGGAAATCGCGACGCAATGCGGTGTGCACCGCGTGTTGGCCAAATGCATCGGGTGTGCCGAAGGCGAGCAACAGGTGGGGCGACAGCGCCTGCGCCGCCTCACACGCGGCCGGGTGCACTGGCGCGCCATCGGGGGTGAGTTGGAACTGACGGATCTTCATCGCATCAATCGGACTGGGAGAGCAAGCCGTCTCGGGACATGGAGCTACCGACGAGGACGCATCGCCAGCGTGTCGGTCACCCGAGTGCTGCCGTGGTTGCCTGCGGCCGCCGATACGGTGATGAAGCGGGTGGTTGCAGCCGATACTCGCATGGCGGCGCGGAGCCACTCGCTGGCGCACGTTCCGGTTGGCGGTCCTGCAGCGACCGGCGCAGGACTCGTATTCTTCACGGTGTGCTCCGTCCCATCACCCCCGCCGACGCGACGGTGATCGCGTCGCTCCACACGGCGAGCTGGCGCGCGGCCTATCGCGGCATCCTGAGCGATGCGTATCTGGACGGGCCGATTGACGGTGATCGGCACGCCACCTGGCAGACACGCCTGCACGCGACGACCTCGCGCGCGTTCGGCTATGTCGCGTTGGTCGCGGGAACGCCGCAAGGCTTCGTGTATGCGTTTCCCGATGCCGACCGCACGCACGGCACGCTCATCGACAACCTGCACGTGCTCCCCGCGGCGCGCGGGGCCGGGCTGGGGCGCCGCCTCCTCGAGGCGATCGCCGCCGCAGTGCCGACGCACGCGCTGTCTCCCGGGCTGCACCTGCACGTATTCGAGGCGAACCATGCGGCGCGTGCGTTCTACCGTCGCATGGGCGGCCGCGAAGTCGAGTGCGTTGCCAAGCCGCAGCCAGACGGGCAGACGCACGCGGAATGGCTCGTCACCTGGCCCGACGCCACCACCCTACTCGCTCCATGACGCCCTCGGCTCCCATCTCCGTCGCGCTCGTCGGCTTTGGCATGGCCGGTCGCACGTTCCACGCCCCGCTGATCACCGCAACGCCGGGCTTCGTGCTCCGCACGGTGGTCTCGCAGCAGGGCGACGCGGTGCGCGCCGCACTGCCTGCGGTGCGCGTCACCCCGTCGCTGCGCGACGCACTCGATGACGCCGCGACCGAACTCGTCGTCGTTGCCACGCCGACCGCACTGCACACCGAGCATGCGCTCGCCGCGCTCGAGGCGGGCAAGCATGTCGTCGTCGATAAGCCGTTCGCCACGTCGGTCGCCGATGCCACGCGCGTGCTCGATGCGGCGCGCCGGGCGAAGCGTCTGGCCGTTGCGTTCCAGAATCGCCGATTCGACAGCGACTATCTCACGTTGCGCGCACTCGTGCATGGCGGTGCCGTTGGCGACGTGGTGCACATGGACAGCCATTTCGATCGCTACCGCCCGCTCGTGCGCGATCGGTGGCGGGAACGCGCCGGACCGGGGAGTGGCGTGTGGCTCGACCTGGGCGCACATCTCGTCGATCAAGCCGTGCATCTCTTCGGTGCGCCGCTCGCGATCAACGCCGACCTCATGCAGCAGCGCGCTGGCGCGACGAGCGACGATGCCTTTCTCGCCACGCTGCGCTACGCCAGCCATCGCGTGATCGTGCGCGCGTCGTCGCTGGCCGCCGACCACACGCTGCGCTTCGTCGTGCACGGGACCCTCGGCAGCTTCGAGAAGCACGGGCTCGACGTGCAGGAGCGCGCGCTTGCCGCGGGCGCACATCCGGGTGGCGCCGACTGGGGCGTGGATCCCGAGCACGGGACACTCACCGTCCCGCAGGGCGACGACATGCGCTCGCGCGAGGTGCGGCCGATTCCGGGTGACTATCGGCGCTTCTACGAACAGCTCCGCGATGCGATCCGCGCCGACGCGCTGCCGCCGGTGACGCCCACGGAAATCCTGACGGTCATGCGCGTGCTCGACGCCGGGGTCGAGAGCTCGGCAGCCCGACGCGAGGTCGCGCTCGCGTAGTCGCGCTACACCGCCAGCTCGCGCTGCATGCGTTCGAGGAGGCGCAGGGTGGCGCGTACGCCGTCGGCTTCGGAGAGTGTCGCGCCCTCGTACTCGATCCCGACCCATCCGCGGAAGCCCGCGGCGAGCACGATCTGGAGCATCCGGCGATAGTCGGTGTGCAGCTCCTCGCCGGTGGGCCCGAAGTCGTGTGACTTGGCACTGACCGCTTTCGCGAACGGCATCATCTCGCGCACGCCGTCGTAGCGATCGTACTCGGTGAAATTGCCGAAGTCGGGGAGCGTGCCGCAGCGCGGGTGATCCACGCGGCGCATCACGCGGGCCAGCCAATCGCCGTGCGAGGACAGGCCGCCGTGGTTCTCCACGATGACGTTGAGTGCGAGCGGGTCAGCGATCTCGCAGAGCCGGCGCAGCCCGTCGGCGGCGAGGCGCTCCTGCTCGTCGGGCGTGCCGCTGCTCTGCGCATTCACGCGAATGGTGGCGCAGCCGAGCGTGCGCGCGGCGTCGAGCCAGCGCCGGTGGTTCTCGATGGCCTGCGCGCGGCGGGTGGCATCGGGGTCGCCGAGCGCGCCTTCGCCGTCGATCATGATGAGGTGCTGGTAGACGCCTTCACCCTTCGCGCGCGTGTTCATCTCTGCGAGGTACGCGGCGTCGGTGGCGCGGTCCTTGAAGAAGCTGTTGACGTACTCGATGGCCTCGAGCCCAAAGTCGGCGCGGGCGACGTGCGCGAAGTCCAGGTGGCTCATGGTTTGCGCGCGCAGTGCCTTGTGGAAGGACCACTGCGCGAGCGAGATGCGAAACGGGACGGCGGTCGCGTGCCGCGCATCGCGGAGGAATGGCAGGGCGGCGACGGCGAGCGTGGAATGGACGAACTGTCGACGGTCCACGGGCGTGGGGAGGAAGGCGGGAAGCGGTGGTGCGGGGTTGCTGAAACAGGTGCTCGGTGCTCAGGCGGTGCAAGGCGGCGGGAGCGGGGGAATGGTGTCGCGGGACGCGGGCCCGTTCGAGGTGACTTGCGCGCCGGAACGCCGTATACGTATTTTTATATACGTACACTCTCTCCCGACATGAAGACCAAACTCACCGTCACCATCGACGAAGACCTGCTGCCTCGCGCCAAACGCTATGCACGCGACCGCGGCGTGTCGTTGTCGGAACTCATCGAATCGCAGTTGCGCGAGGTCAGCGGCGACCGACCCGGGCCGTCGTTCGCCACGCGTTGGCGCGGTGCCTTTGCGCCCGCCGGACGCAGCGACCCACGGTACGATGCTCTCGCGAAGAAGTACCTGTGATCGTCCTCGTCGACACGGACGTGCTGATCGACCTGGCGCTCGACCGTGCGCCGTTCGCCGCCGATGCCGCCGCGTTGCTCGATCGCCTCGAGCGCGGGCCGACGCGAGGGGTGGTGGCGTGGCACTCCCTTGCGAACTTCTACTACCTCGTTGCCTCACGACGCGGGCGAACCGACACGCGGCGGTTCATCGGCGAGCTCTGCACCTTCCTGTCGGTGGCGCCCACCACCGTCGCGCACGCGCAGCTCGCCGTCGACAGTCCGCTCATCGACTTCGAAGACGCGCTGCAGGTGGGTGCGGCAGTGGCCGCAGGCGCAGACCTCATTGCCACGCGAAACGTGCGTGACTTCCGGCGCGCGTCGATCCCCGCGCTCGTGCCCGCAGCCGTCGTCAAGCGCATCGCCTGACGGACCGAGCGCCCGCTACGCCGCCACGAGCCGCTCCGTCAACACCCACAACCGCTCGCCTCGCGCCTGGTCCGTCGCCCGCGCCGACAACGGCTGCGCAAATGCCTCGCGCCCGTTCTGCCGGTTTCCCCAGCTCCAGTGCACGCCGCTCGGCTGCGCGAACGCCGCGTCGGCCACCACCTGCGCCGTACGCTCGCCCGCGAGCTCCTGGGTGACGTACCCCTTGGTGATGTACTTCTGGAAGAGCGGGAAGAGTCGCTGAAAGGCGCGCGGCGTCTCGCGGAAGAGTGCGCTGTCCGCCACGCACCCGGGATAGAGCGTGTTGAACACGATCCCCGTGGTCGCGTGATACCGGCGATGCAGTTCGCGACTCATGATCATGTTGCACAACTTGCTGTCCTTGTACGCCTTGCCCGGCTTGAACGGCTTGCCATCGATCATCGCAATCGGATCGCGGAAACCGGCTTCGAGACCGGCAAGCTCCCCGAGGTCGGCCGGCGCGGGAATCGGCACCTTGCCGCCGAACTCCTCGAAGTTGGCCGTCACCGTGCCGAGCGTGATGCAGCGCGGCGCGTGCGCGCGCCCGAGCAGCGGCAACAGCTCGACGGTGAGCAGAAAGTGGCCGAGGTGATTGGTGGCCACACTGATTTCATAGCCCTCGGGCGATCGGCGTGGCGCAGTGAGCCGGGGCAGATAGATCGCCGCGTTGTTGAGCAGCGCGTCGAGCGATGTGTGCTGCGCACGCACAGCGGCCACGAAGGCGCGCACGCTCTCGAGTGACCCGAGGTCGAGATGCATCGGCGTGACCTGTGCACGGGCAATCCCCAGCGCACTCACCATGCGTTCCGCCTTCGGCAGGTCGCGTACCGCCATGATGACGTGCCAGCCGCGTTGCACGAGCGCGCGCGTGGCATGGAGCCCCACGCCGGACGAAGCGCCGGTGACGATGACGGTGGGCGCGGGCGAGCTGAACATGCGCGGCTGGGCTGGGCGGTGGGGGGACCTCGGCCCAGCGTCGGGCTCATGCCCAAGCTATGGTGGACGCACGGTCCAACCAAGCGTCAACCGGATCGGTGTCGCCGGGCGCGTGGCGGGTGTTCGGTGTCGTCCCGCCGCATGCGGCGCCGTGCCTCAGGTCGAGAGCGCGTGCCGCAGCAGCATGCGCGCCTTCCGCCAGTCGCGCTGCACCGTCCGCTCGCTGACCGCACGGATGCTGGCGATCTCCACCAGCGAGAGCCCCCCGAAGCAGTGCAGGTCGACGAGTTCGGAGAGTCTGGCGTCGAGATGTTCGAGCTGCGAGAGCGCGGTCGCCAGCGCTTCCGTATCGATGGTGCCGCTGTCGTCGCCAGTGGAGAGCTGACTGATCGTGGTCTCGAGCGTGACCATCCGCAGGTCGCCGCCTCGTTTGAGCGCCGAGCGATTGCGGGCGTGATCGATGGCGAGCCCCCGCATGGCGCGCGATGCGTACGCCAGGAAGCGTGCCCGATCCGCGAAGTGCACCTCGTGCCGCGACGACAGATCGAGATAGACCTCGTGCACGAGCGTGGTTGCGCTCATGGTGACCAGGCCATCCAGGCGTGCGACGTGCCGCTCGGCCAGGCGATGCAGCTCGTCGTAGAGGGCAACGAAGAGCGCGTTGGCCGAGTCGGGATCGCCTCGCTCACTGGCGGCAAAGAGCGCGGCGATGCGCTCGGCAGAGCCGGGGGGACTCTCGCCGGCATCGTCAGGGGGTGGCGCGGCGTCGGTCGGGTGCACCGTGGAGGAATCGACCTCCCCGGCGATTCTGTCAAGCGGGCGACGGCGCTCTGGCGGACTGCGCGACGGGCGTCGCACTGTTGAGGCGCGACCGTGCGTGGTCGTGCCCGCTTCCCCCGCTCGTGGAGTCGACGATGCGTTCTGCCGGTCGGACTGTCTGCGGTGTACTGGTTGCTTTCGTTCCCGTCATGCTCACGGCGCAGGCCGCGCCGGCCGGTGGTCGTGACATGGGGGGCGGGCGCTGCGCACTCAATGCGTACAACTGTGCCGATGCCCCCAATCCCGTGCCGACGCCCAATACGATCTGGCTCGAGGAGATGACGTGGATGGACGTGCGCGACGCGGTGCGCGCGGGCAAGACGACGATCATTGTGCCAACGGGCGGGATGGAGCCCAACGGGCCCTGGCTCGCCACGGGGAAGCACAACTACATCCTGCATCAGACGTGCGATGCGATTGCCCGTCAGCTCGGCAATGCGCTGTGCGCACCGATCGTGAAGTTCGTGCCGGAGGGGAACATCGAGCCGCCGTCGGGCCACATGACGAGCCCGGGCACGATCAGCATGCGCGAGTCGACCTTTCGTGCGCTGCTGACGGACATCGTGGCGAGCCTCAAGCAGCACGGCTTCACGCACATCGTGCTCATCGGCGATTCCGGCGGGAACCAGGGCGGCCAGAAGGCGGTCGCCGACTCGCTGACGAGTGCGTGGAAGGGCGCACCGATGGTGGCGCACATCCCGGAGTACTACGAGTACGCGAAGGTCGCGGAGTACATGGCGACGCGTGGTGTGCCGGCCGGGGCGCCGGACAATCTGCATGACGATCCGATCATCACGATGATCATGCTCAAGGACGATCCGCAGTCGGTGCGCTACGAGGCGCGCAAGAAGATCGGCAAGGCGACGATCAACGGACACTCGATCGCGGACCGCAAGCGCTCCGTGGCGCTCGCCGAGGAAATCGTGGCGTACCGGGCGGGGCGCACGGTGGAGGCGATCCGTGCCGCGATGGGAAAGGCGGCGGGGCGGTAGGCAGCGCGTCGTCCTGCGCTGCGCGAGGGCGCGTCGCCGTGCGCTGAGCGGATGACCGTCGTGTCCTGAGCGACGGTGCGTAGCACCGGAGTCGAAGGACCCCGCGAGGGCGCTGTCCTCCCGAGCGAGCCGCGCAGCGGCGACGCGAGGGAAGCGCCCTTCGCGATCGATCTTGCACCGCGACCGGTGCCCCGAACGCTCGCGTCCTTCGCCTCGCGGCTGCGCCGCTCGCTCAGGCCGACGCGAGCGTCGGGAGGTGTTTCGACTGCGCGTTCGCTTCGCGAACGCTCCGCTCAACACACGGCGGTGCACCAGGCGAACGCGCCGCTCAACACACGGGCGTACACCACGCACGCGCTCCGCTCAACACACGGCAGTGTCCGTCACGCAACCCATTCCAGCAAACACACAGCCGTGTGCCACGCGATCATCTCGCGCAACACACGGCCGCGTACCAGGCGCGCGCGCGGCGCCTACTTCATCGCCGCCAGCTCACGTACCGCGCCGGCGAGCATCTTCACCTTCGCCGCATCGCTCGATCCCGCCGCATCGCCGTCGAGCGACTTGGCCAGCGCCGTGAGCGCTGCGCTCTTCCGCATGCCCGTCGCCTTCTCGGCGGACGTCAGCCCGCTGCGCACCGCGCCCAACCGCGCGCCACTCAACCCGTTCGACCGCTCGAGCTGGTCGGCAAACGCCCGCGCCTTCGCGAAGCTCGCCGGCCAGATGAACTTGGGTTGCCCCTGCGTGTTGAGGTAGTCGAGCGTCACCGTCTTCGCCGCGTCGATCTCGTTCTGCGTGATGTACTCGCTCGGCACGAGCTCGAAGATGTCGAGGCCGCGCGAGATCTCCGAGTTCACGATCAGCCCGTTGTACCAATACACCGACCACGAGCCGCCATTGCCCATGCGCGTCGAGTCCACGGGGCCGCGGTCATGGAACGCGATCTCCATCGGCTGCTCGATGTTCGTCCAGTCCATCAGCGAGATGCCGCCCTGGTACCACGACTGGATGAACAGGTCGCGCCCCGGCACCGGAATCAGCGAACCGTTGTGCGCCACGCAGTTCTCCTCGCTCGTCTGCGCGACCGGGAGCTTGTAGTAGCTCTTGAACGTCATCTTGCCGTTCTCGAGCGTGAAGAGCGCGTTCGCCCCCCACTCCTTCGGATCACCCGCGCGGCACTTGGGCGCGCCGCCACCGCCCCACTCGTCGGTGAAGAGGACCTTGCTGCCGTCGTTGCTGAACGTCGCCGAGTGCCAGTACGAAAAGTTCGAGTCGGCAACGGCGCCGATGCGCACCGGATTGGCCGGGTCCTTGATATCGATCAGCAGACCGTAGCCCTCGCACGCCCCACCGGCGAGCCCGATGCCCGGGAAGACGGTGATGTCGTGGCACGACGTCGGCCCTGGGCGCGGAGCGTTCGGATTGCCGCGCCCCGGCGGGCCACCGCCGAACATGCGAGCCACCATCGCGGGCAGCGCCTCACGCAACGCGGTGCTGTCGGCGGCCGTCGCGGCGGCAGCACCCGCCCCACCACGCGCCTTCACGACGCTGTCGAGCATCGGCGCGATCATGCGGTTGGGGAGCATGAACGTCTCCCCTTCCATCTCCACGAAGAACGCACCGCGCGCCTTGGCCCGCTCCTGTTCGGCGATGTCCTCCGGCGACGCGCCATGGCGCGGCGGGGCGACGAGATCCTGGAAGAGGCGCGGCGAGTTCACGATCGCCGACTGCTCCGGGTGCGCCACCGGCACCTTGATCACCTCGATCCGGAACTGCGCCGAGTTCGGATTCTCGCTCGGCAGCCCGCGCGAGCAGCCGGGCATCTCTTCCTCCGAACGTACGCCCGCCGAGCCGGAGATGTAGACGTAGACGTTCTCCTTGTCCTTCGGGTCGGCAAGCACCGTGTGCGTGTGCGACCCACGGCACGTCTGCACGTTGCCGACGTTCTTCGGATTCTTGATGTCGGTGATGTCGAAGATGCGCAGGCCGCGCAGGCGATCCTTCGACACCGCGGCGCTCACACCCTGTCCGCCACAGTCGAGGCGTCCGCTGACGCCTTCACCGGAGACGAAGAGCAGGTTCTTGTAGACCGATACGTCACTCTGCGAGGCGGGACAGTAGTACGCCGTGGCGAGCTGCGGCGCGGCGGGATTGGAGATGTCCCAGACCTGCCAGCCGTTGTAGTTGCCCTGGATGGCGTACTTGCCCGTGAACGCCAGATCGGAGTTGGTGGAGCCGAGGAAGCGCTCCGGCGGCGGCGTCTTGGAGACGACCTTGAGATTCCAGATTGCCTCGCCGGCGTCCATCAGCCCGGCCTTGAGCCCGATGCGTGGATCGGGCTTGGGCGGCGGCGCGACGGGGCCGCGATTGAGCGCCTGCTGGGCACCGCCGACGGACGCGACCAGCGCGAGCGCGGTCGCAACGCCAACGGAACGAAACACGAGATGCATGTCGGACTCCTCGGGGTGAACTGCATGGCCGGCATGTGCCGGCGGGGACAAACGGACACACGAACGCGCCGACCCGCGGCGCGCACTGGATCACTTCGTGCCAGTCTTCGCGGACTTGGGCAGGGCGTCGAGCATCCCCTGCATGCGGACGATCTCGGTGGTTTGGTCGATGTTCACGTCGGCGGCGAACTTGAAGACCGCTTCGTCATTGGCGGCACCATCACTCGAGAAGAGCGTGCTTACCATCGCCGTGGCGCCCTTGTGGTGCTGGATCATGTATGTGAGAAAGAGGCGGTCGAACTCCACGCCGCGTGCCGCATCGAGTTCGCGCATCTGTGCATCGGTGAGCATGCCGGGCATCTGCATGTCGTGCCCCTCATGCCCGGCGCCGTGCACCATGAGCTGCCCGTTCATCTCCATGACCTCGGGAACGGGCTGCTTCCGGTCGCGCAGCCAGGTCTGCATGATGGCGATCTCGTCCTGCTGTGCATTGATGATGCGTGCGGCGAGCGTGCGCACGGCGGGGCTCGCGCCATGTGACGGCGCCCATCGCGACATCACGACCGCCTGGGCGTGATGGTGGATCATCCCCTGCATGAACTGCGCGTCAGCCGGGGTGAAGCGCATGCGCGCGCTGTCGAGGCGTGCCTTGAAGATGGCCTCCGCGAGCTTGGGATCGCGGACCGGTTGCTGGTTGATGGGCTGAGCGAACGCCGCGCGGAAGGCACCAAGGCCGAGGAGCGCAACGAGGAGGCGAGAGCGAGACCACATGGGCGTAAGGTCGCTGGGAAGGACGCGAAAGACCGGCGGCATCGCCAGGCGGGACGCGGTCCGCCGATCAGGCGGCGGCGGAGCCCGTTTATCATCTCACCGGGCGCTGTCCCTGTCACCCCCGACGGCCGT
>JALOPS010000315.1 GCA_025453745.1 Gemmatimonadaceae bacterium | reverse complement strand
ACACGCCGTCCGCCTGCCGCCGAATGCTGACGGTGCTCTGGGCTGACGAACGCGCGAACGTGGGCGACGGTACGTAGTCGACACCGATCGGGGCGGCGAGCTGATTGTTCCAGACGTACCCCCAGCGTCGACCGGCGCGGCCGGCCTCCAGCATCAGTGTGAGAAATCGGTGATCCTGGTAGGCTTCGCCGGCGATGGCGCGACAGATGATCTCGGCGCGGCCGAGTTGCTGCGCCCAGTTGAAGACGTCGCAGCGTCCGGTGATCGGGGCGCCGAAGAAGGAGGCGAACACCGTTGAGCCGGTCGCTGACGCTGCGCCGGTGAATGCGTGAAAGCCGCCCGGCTCGATGCGCGTCACGGATGCCGTGCCGACGCCGCTCGAGAAGGCGTGTGCAGTGGACGCTGTGCCTCCAAGGGGTGCGTCGTTGCGAAGGAAGCCGTACGCGCCGGACAAGGTCTGGGAACCGACGACCCCGATCGTGAATCGCGTGTCCACAGGTGCCCCGCTCGCGTCGACGCAGTGCACGGTCACGCGCAGGTCGCGGACGTTCACGTCATCCCACGCACCGGGTGTGCAGCGGGCGGCCGTGAGGCCGAACGCCGTCGTGAGGACGACCTCGCGGTTGCGGGTTGCCCCGGCCTTGGCGAGTCGTTCGAAAAGCACGTCGTACCGGCCCGCAGCGCGTCGGCTGTAGCGAATGCTGCCCCCGGAGGCGTTGCGGAGAAAGCTCAGGCTCGGCGTGACCTCCTCGTCGATCGGCGGCGTGGGCGTGTTGATCCACGCAAAGGCAAACCGATCCTGCTCACGCGCCGGCACCACGCGGAGCGGCACGGTGTGCGCCACGCCCTCCGTCAACGCACGAATGAGCGTCAGGCCGGTGCCGACGGCGGTGACTTGACCCGAGGTCGGGTCGACCGTTGCCACGCCGGGCACCGAGGAGGACCAACTCGTGGGACGTCCGGTCAGCACGTCGCCGTTGGCGGCGCGGGCGACCGAGGTCGCGACAGCGCCCTCGCCCTCGACCAGCACGTCGACGGACAGCGTGACCTGCAGCGAGGCGACCGGGACCGGACGCACCGTGAGTGCGCGACTGCCGGTCACGCCGTCGACGGTCGCCCTGATCTGTGTCGTGCCGGGTGTGAGCGTCACGATGGTGCCGGAACCGGCATCGATCGTCGCGACGGTCGGGGCGCTCGAACTCCACTGGACGGCGCGACCTTCAAGGACAGCACCCGCCGCGTTCAGGGCGCGAGCGGTCGCCGTCACGGCACCGCCGACGGTCACGCTGTCGCTGGTGAGTGCGACCTCGACCGAGGCGACCGGTATCGGGACGACCGTCAGCACGCGGGTGCCCTCCACGCCGTCGACGGTTGCCCGGAGGATGGTGGCGCCCGGGGCCAGTGCCGTGATCGCGCCGGTGCTCGAGACGACGGTCGCCACGGTCGGGTTGCCGGAGGACCAGGTGACGGTGCGTCCGGACAGGATGGTGCCGAAGGCGTCTCGCACCGTCGCGGTGGCCGCAGTCGACGCGCCAACGACGAGTGACGGCGATGGGAGCGTCACCTCGACCGACGCAACGGGTACCGGCGTGACCGTGACGTTCGCCTGGCCCGTGACGCCGCCGGCGGATGCGACGATCGTGGTGACGCCAGGAGCGATCGCGGTGACGAGCCCGTCCGCCGAGACGGTCGCCACGCCGGTGGCGCTGCTCTGCCATGCGAGCAGCGGCGGTGTCGCGCAGTTCGTGTTTGCCACCGTCGCCGAGAACTGTCGCGTCGTCCCGACGGTGAGCGCGAGATCGCTGGGCGAGAGCGCGACCGAGGCGACCGAGCACGCAGGCGGCGCGACCGGATCGGCGGAGCCGGCGCACGCGGCACCGGCGAGCGAGGTGGCAACCAGCGCGATGGCGCGGACGCGCGTCCAGCGGAGCGAAGGCATCGGATTCGGGTGCGAAAGGACCGGGCGACGTCGTTCCGTGACGCCGCGCTCGACGCGATATACGCGACGCCGCGCGGCGAACGGACACCGGTGTGTCCGGTGCCCGGTGCACTTGCCGTATGTCTCACTGCCACGAGTCCCGAGCGGCATATTCCCGGTCGGTTCGGCGACCTGCCGACCGAGGATGCAGCTTTGCGCGTTCGCTGTCGCACCACGTTCGACGTCCCTTCGCCGCCTCATCCTGTGATCGATCCTGCGCGTTGGCCCGAAGTCGAGCGCATTCTCGACCGTGTGCTCGATCAGCCGCCGGAGCAGTGGTCGGCGACACTCGCCGCAGCGTGCGCGCACGACGGGCTGCTGCGCGATGAGGTCGAGCGTCTTCTGGCGGCGCGCACCCATTCGGCGCCGCTGCTCGACCGCGGCCTCGGGCCGCTCGCGGCCACTGTCGTCGAGGCCATCGACAACGCGGATCCGCTCCTTGGTCAACGGCTCGGCGTGTGGCGACTGCGCCGCGAACTCGGCCGCGGCGGCATGTCGCGCGTGTATCTGGGCGAGCGCGAGGGCGGCACCTTCACGCAGGTCGCCGCGGTCAAGGTGCTGCGCGCGGGTCTCGATCAACCGGTCGACATCCTGCGGTTCGAACGCGAACGGCAGATTCTCGCGTCGCTGGCCCACCCTTACATCGCGCGCCTGCTCGACGGCGGCGTCACACCGGACGGTCGTCCGTTCCTCGTGCTCGAGTACGTGGACGGCGTGCCGCTCACCACGTGGTGCGAGTCGCACGGGCTGGATGTGCGCGCTCGCGTTCGATTGCTGCTCACGGTGGCTGAAGCCATCGACGCCGCACACCGACGTCTCGTGGTGCATCGGGATCTCAAGCCATCCAACATCCTCGTCGATGCGGATGGTCGACCGCGATTGCTCGACTTCGGGGTGGCGCGCATCCTCGCTTCGGAGGAGACCGGCACCGACACGGCGACGCGGCAGCAGTGGCTCTCACCGGCCTACGCGGCTCCCGAGCAGTTTCGCGGTGGGAGCGTCACCACCGCCACTGACGTGTATCAGCTCGGCGCGGTGCTGTACGAAGTGCTCAGCGGCCGGCGACCGTTCGATCCCGACGCGGAGCGGCTCCGGGTCCGCGTACCGGATGACGAGCCGCCGCCACCGTCGCAGTTCCGCGCCAGTCTGGCCGGTGACCTCGACGCCATCATCCGGATGGCGATGCGCGTCGATCCGGACGCACGCTATGCCTCGGTGGCGGCGCTTGCTGCGGATCTGCAGCGCTATCTAGACAGCGACGCGGTCCTCGCCCGGCAGGGCGATCGACGCTATCGCTGGCGCCGCTCCCTGCGTCGCCGCGCCGTACCGCTCGCCGTCGCGGGTGTCGCGACGCTCGTGACGGTCGCGTGGACAACGACGCTTGCGGTTCAGAATCGGAGGATCGAGCGCGCTCTGGACGATGCGACGGCGGAGCGCGCGCGTGCGGAGCAGGTCTCCCGCTTTCTCGTGCGGCTGTTCGAGCCGAACGATCCGCGGGGCGGCGTGCAGGATACGGTCACGGCGCGCACGCTGCTCGCCCGCGGTGAGTTGCAGGCCGACGCGCTGGCCGACCAGCCGGTCGCCCAAGCGGAACTGCTTGGGGTGATCGGTCGCATTCGCATGCTCCTCGGTGCGTACGACGCCGCTCGCCCGCTGCTGGAACGGGCGCTTGCGCTCACGCGGCAGCGGCACGAGGCGGCACATCCCACGGTGCTGCGCGCACGTCTCGAACTCGCGCTGCTGGCCGAGCGGGCGGGGCGACTCGAGGACGCGGAGGCGGAGCTCCGCGACGTGCTTGCGCAGCATCGGCAGCCAGCCGGGGACAGCACCGGCATCGTGCAAGACGCGTACTTCCAGTTGGCCAACGTGCTGCATCTGCGAGGACAGCAGGACGCGGCCGATACCGCCTTTGCGCGCTGGGAGGTGTACCTCGCCGCATCCCCTCGCGCTCCGGACGCGGTGCTGGCGCAGCAACTGCATCTCTACGGCGAGTACCTCGCCGCGCGCGAAAGCCTGCGCCGCGTGCCGGGTACACCGGGCGCGACGTCGGCGTCGGCAGTGGCGTTTCGCCGCGCGATGGCGATGCGGCAGTCGTTGTTCGGCAATGCGCACACGGACGTGGCGTTCAGCAAACAGCGACTCGCGCTCTCACTCTTCGCGGCAGGTAACGTCGGGGAGGCCGATTCGCTCATGCGCGAGGCGATGACGGTGCTGACGGCGGCGTATCCCGATGGGCATCGCGAGTTGGCTGATGCACACCACAACTACGGTCAGATGCTGCTCGCAGCGAAACGGCCGGTCGAGGCGCTCCGCCATCACGAAGTCGCGGCGACGATGATCGACCGGCTGCTGGGTACCGAGCACCTGCTCGCGGCGGCGTTTCAGAGCGCCTGGGGCACGGCGCTGCTGTCGGCCGGGGAGCACGCGCGCGCCGCGGTGGTGCTCGAGGAGGCGGCCCGTCGTTTCCGTCAGCACGGTGCGAGCGGCACCATGATGGCGTGGGCGTCGGACATCAGCCGTGGTGACGCGCTCCGTGCGCTCGGCGTGCGTCGTGACGCCGAGCGATTGTTGCGATCGACCTATGAGGCGGTTGTTGTCAGCCGCGGCAAGGACCATCGGCTGGCGCGGCGCGCGGCGCGCACGTTGGCGACGTTGTTCAGCGAAGCGAAGCAGCCGGCCGAAGCGGCAGCGTGGCAGGATCGCGCCACGCGTGCTGACAGCGGAGGCCCTCCGCCTCGAGCCGCCACGGGCCGCGATGGACGTGGACGGTGAGTACCCGGGCCACGCTCACCGGTGCGGGGTGGGGCTTGCCAGCACC
>JALOPS010000314.1 GCA_025453745.1 Gemmatimonadaceae bacterium | reverse complement strand
CACGACGAACTTCGATTCGTGTGCCTCGCCGGGGCTGACGACCACGTTCAGCGGCAGGCCATTCCCGTCAGTGAGCAGGTGCAGCTTCGTCCCGAAGCCGCCGCGGCTGCGCCCAAGGGCGTGATGCGACGGCTCGGCGGCGGGCAGGTTTTTTTCCCGCACCCGCGGCGGCCTTGTGCGCCCGGATGCTGGAGCCGTCGATGCACCACAGATCGAACTCGAGGCGGCCATCCCGCGCCATCTGGCGTTGGAGCCGCGCGAGGAGCCGGTCCCAGGTGCCGTCGCGGCTCCAGCGGCGGAAGCGCGCGTAGAGGGTCTGCCACGGGCCGTAGCGCTCCGGGATGTCGCGCCACGGCACGCCGGTGTGCAGCCAGTACAGCAACCCGTTGAGGATCGGGCGGTGATCGTGCAACGACCGTCCCGGCGTCCGGAGCGAAGGCAGGAGCGGCGCCAAGCGGCTCCACTCGTTGTCCGTCAGATCATGGCGACCGGGCACGCGCCACCTCGCGCGGATGCAGGTCTCTTCAGCCTAACGGCTCAGCTACACCCCTTCTCAGACACACCCTAGGCGCACGCGGTGCGCCTCACTGTGGTGAGTGTCCACGGGCTTGGCTGGGGGGATCTCGACGACGGTCCGCTGCTCGACGCCATGGTGGGGCGGTTCGACGTGCTGGTCACGCTCGACCGCAGCCTGCGTTACCAGCAGAACCTGGCCACGCGCCCCATGACGGTGAACCTCGTGCGTTGCCGGTCGAACAGGATGGCGGACCTGCTGCCGCTGGTGCCTGCGATCGAGCAGGCGATCGCGCACGGAACGCCGGGAACGGTGTCCGTGGTGTCGTGAGCGCCGAAGATTGCAGTGGGCGCATCGCTTCAACGGATCACAACATCATTGCTGTCCCGGGATGGCTGATTGCCCACGGTCATGCAACTGTCAGATTGCGTGATCTTGGTCGCGCCGAGCGCCTGAAATAACGGTGACAGATCGCGTGACGAGCGTGACGCCAACTCCGATGGAGCGCCATTGCCTAACGCGATACCCGGAACAAGCTTGATGCTGTGGCTCGCCCGCTCGCATGGATGCTTGCGACACGCGACAGCCATTGGACGCTGGCACTTCCGAGCGGCGACGGGGCACGACGAGCTTGACGAACGACGAATCCACCATCCTCGGCTTCTGGGGCAAGGCGAGAGCCACGGTCCCGATCTCGGTGGGTTGGCACGCTGCGGCATATCACCTGATCGACGTCGCGTGTAGCGCTGACTTTATCCTGCGTGCCCGACCGCGGTTGCTGCAGCGCGGATCGCGACTCCTCGGTGTCTCGATCGACGAGACGCTCGCGTTGACCGTCGCACTCGCCTCGTTGCACGACCTCGGCAAGTTCGCGTGGCGATTCCAGGCGAAGGTTCCCGAGCGGTATCCCGACGTGCTCGGGACCTGGCGGGCACCGCCGGCGGGTGCCTCACATGCGGCCGACGGTCAGCTGCTCTGGGAGAAGCGCCTCAGTGAACTCCTGTCCGAGCGTCTGTGGCCCGGGAGCGGTCCCGCACTCGGGCGCCTGGCCAGGGCGGTGTTCGGTCATCATGGGCGACCAGTCTCCGCGTCCCGCGATGTGCTGCGCGAGGCGTTCGGCGACGAGGGGATGAATGCTGCACTCACGTGCGCGTCGCGCATGGTCGATCTGTGGCTTCCGTCGCCGATCGCGGCGGCACCCCTGACGCAGGCCGCAGGCGCGCGCGCCAGCTGGTGGCTGTCTGGCGTGGTCACGCTCGCCGACTGGGTCGGATCGCAGGAGGACCACTTTCGCTACGAGGGCGCAGCGCACCCGCTCGCCGGCTACCACGAGCTCGCGGTCGAGCGCGCTGGCCAGGCCGTACGCGCCTGCGGGCTGGCCACGCCGCGACCGGCCGCACCGCGCGACTTCGCGACAGTCACGGGAATCACGGGAGCGCCCTCGCCGGCGCAGGCGTGGGCGAGCACCGTCTCGCTCCCGGACGGACCGGTGCTCGTCCTCCTCGAAGACGTCACGGGCGCCGGGAAGACCGAGGCGGCCCAGATGCTCGTGCATCGCCTCGTCGCCGACGGTCGGGCGACCGGCGCCTACTGGGCGATGCCGACACAGGCGACGGCGAACGCCATGTACGAGCGTCAGCGAGCGATGCTCGATGGCCTCTATGACACATCATCAGACACGCGACCGTCGCTCGTGCTCGCACACGGGCAGGCGCGCCTGAGCGATCGCTTTCGGGCGACGGTGCTGCGCGCTGATCGCGCGCTGGGCGACGTCACGTCCGACGCCGCTGATGCTGAGCCGACCTCGTCGACGTCCTGCGCCGCCTTCATCGCCGACGACAGACGCGCGGCACTTCTGGCCGATGTCGGCGCGGGCACGATCGATCAGGCGCTGCTCGGCGTGCTGCCAAGCCGCTTTTGCACGCTCCGCCTCGCCGGTCTCGGCGACAAGGTGCTCGTGCTCGACGAGGCGCATGCCTACGACAGCTACATGCAGGAGGAGATCGGCGCGCTGCTGCGCTTCCAGGCGGCGCTGGGCGGCTGTGCGGTGGTGCTGTCGGCCACGCTGGCGCGCCGACAGTGGGAGGGGCTCGTGCAGTCGTGGCAGGAGGGGCTCGGCGTGCGTGGAGGCGCGATCGCGCAGCCATCACGCGAGCGCGCGTACCCCCTGGCCACTGTGGTTGCGTCGATGGGCGCTGAGGGGGAGGTACGGCAAGTGCCGCTCGACGCCGACGCGCAGCGGTCGCACCGCGAGGTGCACGTGGAGCCCGTGCGCTCCATCGAGGCGGCGGTGGCGTACGTCGTCGCGACGTCGCAGGGTGGCGGAGCCGTGGCGTGGATCCGCAACACGGTGGACGAGTGCCTGGCGGCAGCGGCGCTGCTGCGCGCAGAGGGGATCGAGCCGCTCGTCTTCCATGCGCGCTTCGCGCAGGGCGACCGCCAGCGCCGCGAGCGCGAGGTGCTGGCGCTCTTCGGCCGCCCGGATGCGACGCGCCCGGAGCGGGAGTCGGAGCGTCGCGGGCGCGTGCTGGTGGCGACGCAGGTGGTAGAACAGTCGCTCGACCTAGACTTCGACGCCATGGTGAGCGACCTGGCGCCGGTGGACCTGCTCATTCAACGCGCGGGGCGCCTGTGGCGACACAGCGGTCGGAACGCGTGGCGGGAGGCGCAGGGCCTCAGTCGATCGTTCTTCGTCCTGACCCCCGAGACCTCCGAAACGCCCGCCGCCACGTGGCCGGCGCCCCTGGTGCCAAAGGTGCGATACGTCTACCCGCACGTCGGCGTGCTCTGGCGTACCGCGTGTGCGCTCGAGGCGTCGCGACGGATCGTGACTCCGGGGGCGCCGGACGAAGCGGGCGGACTGCGCGCATTGGTCGGAGCGGTCTACGACGCCGACGATGACGAAGTGCCTGCGTCGCTGCTCGAAGCGGCGGACAGGGCTCACGGAGAACAGGGTGCGCAAGCGGCGGCCGGGCGCTTCGCCGTGCTCAAGGTACGCGATGGCTACGATGCATCCGGTGCGGCCTGGGTGGACGACCTGCGCGCAGTCACGCGCCTGGGGGCGGAGCGCACCACGGTGCGCTTGGCGCGGGTGACGCAGTCGGGACAGCTGGAGCCATGGGAGCCAGACACGTCGCTGCCCGAGTGGCAGCGGTGGGCGCTGTCGGAGGTGAAGCTCTCGCGACATCGTGTGCCGGCTGGCACCGAAGCTCCGCTGAAGTACGCCGTCGAGGTCGCGCGGCTTCGGGGAAGATGGGGTCGGTGGGAGCAGGATACGACGATTGTGCCGATCGAGAAGGGCGACGACGGATGTTGGAGCGGCCGCGGAATCGCACCGAATGGAAGCACGGTGACGCTCCGAGTGGACCCGCTCGAGGGCCTGTCGTTCGAGCGTCGTGGCGGTACGGGTCACGGCACCGAGGACGGCACCGTGGGCGGTCGACGCGGCATCGCGTCGCCGATCAAGAACAGCCAAGACGGGAGGGCGCATTGACTTACGACCTTCGCACTGAAGCATGGATTCCTTATCTCCGCGCGAGTGGTGTCGTAGAGTGGGGCTCCCCGGCGATGCTCACCGACGGAGTTGCCTCGAGCCATCCCGTTGTCGCGCTAGCGACGCCGCGCCCTGACTTCGATGGCGCTCTGCACGAGTTCCTGATTGGACTGCTCTCGCTCGCCCTCGCACCCGCTGACGAGGACGAGTGGCTGGCGCGGTGGCACAGCCCGCCCACGCCAGACGAGCTGCGCGTCGCGCTCGCGTCGCTGCCGCCAGCCTTCGAGCTTGATGGCGACGGTCCGCGCATTTTTCAGGATCCCGCCACGTCGGAATTCGGCGCTCACAACGCATCGGCTATCGCCCAACTGCTCATCGATGCGCCGGGCAAGGAGGGGATCCGCAACAACAGAGATCTGTTTGTGAAGCGCGACCGAGTCGTCGCTCTTTCGCGCGCATCGGCCACAATGACCCTCATTACGATGCAATTGTATGCCCCCAAGGGCGGCGCTGGTAACCGTACCTCACTTCGTGGCGGCGGTCCGATTACGACGCTCGTCGATCCGCGACGTCTGAGTGAGCCGGGTGAGTCGTCACCCCTCTGGTACCTGCTGTGGGCCAATGTGGAGACGGTAGCTCAGCGTGAGGAGCGCGCTGGTGGCCGACGACCTCACGGACACGCCGACATAGTCCCGTGGCTCGCCCCCACTCGTCGCTCCGACGGCAAGAAGGGTGGTGGTCCGACCACTCCGCGCGATGCGAATCCTTTGCAAGCGTACTTCCCCTGTCCGCGGAGGCTACGTCTCGTGTTTGCCGGGCCTG
>JALOPS010000313.1 GCA_025453745.1 Gemmatimonadaceae bacterium | reverse complement strand
CTCGTCAACTACCTCGCCGGTGAGCGCCCCCACGCCGTGAGACGTCCGCTCGCGATGCTGATGGCCGCCGTCTCGGTGTGCGCATGTGGTCGTGCACCCGACGCCGCGTCATCAAGCCCGGACACACTCGAACGCAGCGACGGCGGCAACATCGTGCGCGGGTGCATCGACCGCTTCTCGCCCGACACCGATTACTTCCCCGAAAAGTTCGTCCCACGGGTGTCGCATCAGGTCAGCGTCGAGTACCGGGGGCACTACAAGCTCCTCACCGTGACACCGCGCGGCGATGCACGACATGCCGTGCGCTATGCCTTGGTCCAGTGCGGAACGCCCGCGCCGTCGGGCTTTCCCGCCTCGCGCATCATTCGCGTGCCCGTCGCGCGCCTGGCGCTCACGCACAGCGATTACTACGGTCCCGCCGAGCAGCTTGGCATCCTCGACCGCGTGATCGCGATCGGCGACTCCGGTGAGGTCTCCGGCGACACGCTGATGCAGCTCGCGCGGAGCGGTCGCATTCGCCTGGTGGGCTCGCAGGCGCATCTCGATCTCGAAACGCTGCTCGCGTTGCGCCCCGACGTGATTCTCTCGTACTGGTCGGTGAGTCCCGAGTGGAACGCGCCCGCCAAGGTGGACGAAGTTGGCCTCACCAGTGGCGCCATGGTCGCACACTGGGAGCGCACGCCGCTCGGCGCGCTCGACTGGTTGGGCGTGCTGTCGCTGTTCGTCAATGCCGAAGGGCGAGCCAACGCCGAGATCGCGCGACGCACCGCGCGCTACGACTCCCTCCGCACACTGGTGCCACGCGACGCGGTGCGTCCTGCCTACGTCGCGTTGGCGCCCATCCGCGATCGCTGGGGGCTCGAGCGACTCGATCATGCGGGGTATCGTCGCTTCGACGACGCCGGGTTGCGCTACGCCTTCGAATCGCTGATCGACAGCACCACCTTTCCCGAGACCACGCTCGAAGCCGCGCTGGCGGCCGGCCGCACTGCAGACTACTGGCTCGACGCCCGCGCCGTGTGGCGATCGGCAGCGGACATCGCGGCGACCGACGCGCGGCTGACGGAGTTTCGCGCGGTGCAGCAGCGGCACGTCTGGGCATTCGACCAGGGACGTCGTCCGCCGAATCGCATTCCGTGGGGTGATCAGTGGGTTGGCCGACCCGATGACATGCTGGCCGATCTGCTCGCGATCACGCACGCGTCGCGCTTCCCCGATCATGTGATGGCGTTTGCACGGCGCGTCACGCCGCCCGCACCATGACGGCGCCCTCGGGCGTGCTGCCCATCACCGCGTCGCCATCGGGGACGGCGCGGCGGCCGCAGGTCGTGCTGCTCCTGCTGGTCGCGCTGCTGGTGATGGCCTTTGCCGCCGAACTGCTGATGGGCACCGTGGCGATCGCCCCAGCCGACGTGCTCGCGCTGCTCATGGGACGGGCCGATGCAGACGACACCGGTGCGTTGATTGTGCGCACGGTGCGGTTGCCGCGCGCCCTCACCGCCGCACTCGGTGGGGCGACACTCGGCGGAAGCGGGCTGCTGCTGCAAACGCTCTTCCGCAATCGGCTCGCGGGCCCGTGGATTCTCGGTGTCACCGGTGGCGCACGCGTGGGCGTGGCGGTGTGGATCGTTCTGGTGTCGCTCGCGGGGTCGTTCGTCCCCGCGCGATTGGGCATCGGTGGCAGCATTGGCGTCGCCCTGGCCGCGGGGTGTGGAGCGGCGGCCACCCTCGCCTTCATGGCAATCGCGGCGCGGCGGATCGGCAGCGTGTCGCTCCTCATCCTGGGACTGATGCTCACCTTCCTCGCCGGCGGGCTGACGAGCGTGCTTCTGCATCTGGTGCCCGAAGATCAGGGGCGCGTCTGGGAAGCGTGGAACGACGGCAATTTCGGCGGTGTCACCTGGGCGAACCTGCGCATCCTCGCGCCGCTCGTGCTGCTGGGGCTTGGCAGCGCGCTGCTGCTCGTCAAGCCGCTCGATGCGTTTCAGCTTGGCGAACGGTACGCCGAATCGATGGGCGTGCCCGTGCGGCGCGTGCGGCAGATCGCCCTGTGCGCTGTCAGCGCGATGGCCGGTGCCGTGACCGCGTTCTGTGGCGTGGTGGCCTTCCTCGATGTGGCCGTGCCCCAGCTTGCACGCGGACTCTGCCGCACCTCCGAACATCGCGTGCTGCTGCCCGCAGCGATGCTGCTCGGCGCTGCGATGGCATTGTGCGCCGATCTGCTCACACATCTGCCCGGCGGCAACCGCATTCTGCATCTGAATGCGATCGCGGCGGTCATCGGCGCTCCGGTGGTGATCTGGATCGTCTTTCGCCGGCCGGACGACGGCTGATGCTTCGCGTCGATGCGCTCGTTGCCGGCTATCGCAGCGGCGCCACCCAACGGATCGTCGTACCGGCGCTCTCGACCACCGTACGTCCCGGGCACCTCGTCTGCCTGCTCGGACCCAACGGCGCGGGCAAGAGCACGCTCATGCACACCATCGGCGGCTCACTCGCACCACTGGCGGGACGGGTGTGGCTGGGTGATCGCGATCTGCACGCGCTGGCACCACGCGCGCGCGCGCAGTCGGTGGCGATCGTGACCACCGAGCGCGTCACTGCGCCGCTGTTGACCGGTTGGCAGTTGGTTGCACTAGGGCGCCAACCACACACGGGGTGGTTCGGGACGCTCACCGACGAAGATCGCGCGCGCGTCGACCACGCGCTGCGACTCGCGGCGGCCACGGATGTCGCGCCGCGTCCGATCGGCGACTTGAGCGACGGGGAGCGCCAGCGGCTGCTGCTCGCCCGCGCACTGGCACAGAGCGATCAGCTGCTGCTGCTCGACGAGCTCACTGCCTTCCTCGACCTGCCGCGTCGGGTCGACGTGATGCGCGTGTTGCGTCAGCTGGCGCGCGAGTCGGGATGCGCCGTCGTGTTGAGCACGCACGATCTGGATCTCGCGCTTCGCACGGCCGATCGACTCTGGCTGCTGCCGCGCGGTGGACCATTGCAGGTCGGCGCGCCGGAGGATCTGGTGCTCTCCGGTGCCTTTCGCGACGCCTTCGCGGCCGACGGCATCGAGTTCGACGCGCACGACGGCGCGTTCCGCCTGCCGGATGCGCGCGTGCGCGCGGTGTCCCTCGAAGGCGAGGGCCTTGCGCTGCGATGGACGGCGCGCGCGCTCGAGCGTGCCGGCTTTCGCGTACAGTCACAGCGCGGTGATCAGGTGCGGCGTGTCCGAGTGGTTGCCGCGCGCGAGGGTACGCGGTGGCAGCTCGATGACGGCGCGCCGCTCGCCTCCATCGCCGAGTTGATCGATGGCCTCCCGTAAGTCGGGTATGCGTGCGTGCACGCGGTGGTGGCTGTCGATCGCGTGGTCGCTCGGCGCGGCCGCTGCCGGCGCGCAGGTGTCGGTCTCACGCTCACCACGTGGCAACGTGTCGCCAGAGCGGTCTGGCTCAAACAGTCCTGAGAGAGAACAAACGATGCATCGGGTGTCTCGTTGGGTGGCAGGCGTGGTGATGCTGACGACGGTGGAAGTGATCGGCGCCCAATCGCCGAGCAGTGACGCGACCGTCGAGGGCAGCCGCACGCGCACGGCCGCGGCCGCGCAGTATCGCCCCGTGCCCGGCGTGACGTTCGCTGGTCGCCCGGCACTCACCTATCGGTTGGCGTGGGCGACCAGTACGGGCGCGGACTCGGCGCACCAGGTACTGGACGCGCTGTTTGCCCCGGCGCGCGTCTTCAACGCGTTGCGGGCTGACGGCGTCGCTGCCGGGCGCATCAAGCTGGCGATTGTGGCACGTGGTCCAGCGATTCGTGCCTTCCTGACGGATTCGGCCTATCGCGCACTCAAGGGGATCGACAACCCGCCGCGCGACGCGTTCCCGGCGTTTGTGTTGGTGAGCCGCGCCGCGACGCTGGCCCAGGCGCGACTGCTCGCCGAAGGGTATGGATTCAATCCGTTCTGAGCCGGGCTGGGCAGTGGAGTCGCTCGCTCCGTAGCAATGCCGAGTTGACCATGTGAGACAATGCGCGTAGCTCTGGAGTACGCTAGTTGATAGGGTCTCTCATGTGATACGGGATATCATGAACACAGTCGTCGTACCCGCCCGCGACACGCTGCGTAGCCAATGGGAGGCGCTCCAGGCGGACGAGCCGCGCATCTATCGCCGAGATGCCGCGAGACGACTCGGCGTCTCCGAGGCCGAGCTGCTGGTGGCTGCCGCAGACCCGCTGGGGATCATCCCGCTCGATCCGCAGCCGCAGCGGCTCCTACCGCTGCTCACCGGCTTCGACGCCTTGCGCACCATGACGCGCAACGACTCCGCGGTGCTCGAACAGACCGGCCGCTACGAGGGGCTCGAGTTCTTCGGACCGGCGATGGGGCAGACCGTGGGCGATATCGAACTCCGCATCTTCTGCAATCGTTGGGCGATGGCGTGGTACACGCGTGACACGGATGCGCGCGGCACACGCCAGAGCATCCAGGTCTTCGATGCACACGGGACGTCCATTCACAAGGTGCATGTCGGCGACGCCGTCGACCTCGCCGCCTTGGTCGAACCACTTCGCCGCCACGACGATCCGACGCTCCTCCCGACTGTCGCAGCGCCCACGCCGGCCCCCGTCGTCGATGACGCGCTGATCGACGTGCGACTCCTCCGTCGTCGCTGGGACGCGATGACCGACACGCATCAGTTCCATCGCATGTTGATCGAGGTGGGGGTCTCGCGTCTGCAGGCGATGCGACTGGCGGGGACGTCGCGGGCGCGGCATGTGCAGGTCGACGCGTTGCACCACGTGCTCTCGGCCAGTGCGGCGGCTGGCGAACGGATCATGTGCTTTGTCGGCAATCACGGCATCGTGCACGTCTACATCGGACCAGTGCGCCGCGTGGTGCGCACGCCGGGATGGCTCAACGTGCTCGACCCGGAGATCAATCTCCACGTCGCCGACCAGCAGATCACCACGGCATTCGCGGTCATCAAGCCGACCGAAGCCGGCCCCGTGCATTCGCTCGAATGCTATGCTGCCGATGGCACCACGGTGCTGCAACTCTTCGCCAAGCGGACCCCACAGGAATCGACGCCCGCCTGGTTCGTCGACGTGATGCGGCGGCTTCCGTGATTGCTCCCGTGCCGCGCGCGATCGGGATGGCGATCTTCCTGTGCGGCGCGCTGCCGCTCGCGGCGCAGCCCGGCACCGCGCGCCTCGTTGCCATCGGCAGCGCGAGCGCGGAAATCGTGTGTGCCGTCGGCCGGTGCGAGGAGCTGGTCGCCATCACGCGCGGCGTACGCGTGCCGCCAGCGGCGACCCCGCGCGCCACGCTTGGCGCCAGCCGCGGCATCACGGCAGAACCGATTGTCGCCATGCGTCCCACGATCGTGCTCGCGGACTCGGGAATGCCCGTCGCGACCATAGCCCAGCTTCGTGGTGCGGGGATTCGCGTGGAGGTGGGTGGGGCCAACACCTGGGCCGACGCGATGGCCACCACGCGTCGCTTCTCGGCGTTGCTCGGTCGTTCTCGCGCCGGCGACTCGCTCGTTGCCGCCAACGAGGCGATTCGCATCGCGGTCGCGCGACGCATCGACGGACGCGCCGCGCCGCGCGTGCTCTTTGTCTACGCACGCGGATCGGGAACGCTCTTTGTCGCCGGCGCCGAGACGGGCCCGGCTGAACTCATCCGGCTGGCCGGCGGGCGCAACGCACTGTCCGACATCACGGGCTACAAGCCGCTGACGGCGGAAGCGGTGATCGCGGCCGCGCCCGACGTGCTGCTGTTCACGACGACCGGACTGGAGTCGATCGGTGGAGCGCGCGGCGTCGCGACGCTCGCCGGTCTCGGTGCAACGCCCGCAGCACGGCAGCAGCGCGTCGCGACACTCGATGATGACCTGCTCCTGGCGTTCGGCCCGCGCGTGGGGAGCGCCGTGCGCGCGCTCGCGGCGCAACTCCATCCCGCCATGACACCGTCCGTGGGCGCATCGCGATGACAGCGGCTGGCGATACGCTGCGCTTCGGCAAGACGGGGCGAGCGCGTCGCCGCGTGCTCTTCCTTGCGCTTTCGGGGATGGCGCCGCTCGCGGTCATCGCGGCGCTCTGCGCAGGCGCGCTCCCGATCGCGCCCACGCAGCTCGTGCGGGCGCTGGCCACACCGATGATCTCCCCGGCGGACATCGCGGGCGATCCGTCCGCGCACATTCTGTGGGCGCTCCGACTCCCACGCGCGCTGTTGGCGTTCGCGGCCGGCGCACTGCTCGCGCTGGGCGGCTGCTGTGCGCAAGGCGTGTTTCGCAATCCACTCGCCGACCCCGGACTGCTCGGGATTTCGTCCGGTGCGTCGGTGGCAGCCGCGACCGCCATTGTGCTGCTCCCCACGTCGCTCCCCGGTACGCTCGCTCTGCTGAGCCCTTGGCTTGTGCCCGGCGCGGCCTTCGCGGGGGCGATGACGGTGACGACGCTGCTGTTCCACCTCTCGCGCCACAGTGAACGCCCGCGCGTGCAGACGCTTCTGCTCTCGGGCATCGCCGTGAATGCCCTCTGCTTCGCGGCGGTCGGTGCACTCATTACCATCGCCAACGACGCGCAGCTGCGGACGCTCAGCTTCTGGACCCTGGGCTCGGTCGCCGGCGCCACGTGGACGTCCGTGGGAATTCTCGTCCCGATCTGTGCCATCGCCCTCGTCCTGCTGCTGCCGCAAGCGCGCGCGCTCGATGCGCTGTTGCTCGGCGAACGCGAGGCGCGGCACGTGGGGATCGACGTGCCTCGCGTCGTGCGCCGCTGTACCGTCGGCATCGCGCTCGGGGTCGGTGGCACGGTGGCACTCACCGGGTTGATCGGCTTCGTCGGATTGATCGTGCCGCATCTGCTGCGGTCCGTGCTCGGTCCGGGACATCGCGCGCTGCTGCCGGGCTCGGTGCTCGGTGGCGGATTGCTCCTGTTGCTCGCCGATACCGCGTCGCGCACCGTGGTGGCTCCGATCGAGGTCCCGGTGGGCGTGCTCACCGCAACGATCGGTGGTCCCCTCTTTCTGGCCCTGCTGCAGTCGCGACGCGAGCAGCCGTGACGTGATCGACGCGCGCGGCGTGTCGGTGGACCGCGGTCTCCGACGTGTGCTCCACGAGCTGTCCGTGCAGGTGCGCGACGGCGAGGTACTCGCCGTGGTGGGCCCGAATGGTGCCGGCAAGAGCACGCTGCTCGCCGCGCTCGCGGGTGATCTGCCCATCCGCTCGGGGCAGGTGTTGGTGCACGAACATCGGCTGGATTCGCTTTCGGCATCCGCGATCGCGCGGCTGCGCGCGGTCTTGCCGCAGACCCCCACGCTGGCCTTCGACTATCTCGTGCACGAGGTGGTCGCACTGGGTCGACTGCCCTTCGATGAGGCATCGGTCGAGCGCGAGGCACAGGTGCGTGCGGCGCTGCATGCGGTCGACATGCACCGCGCGGCCGAACGTCCGTATCTCACGTTGTCGGGTGGCGAACGGCAGCGGGTGCATCTGGCGCGGGCGCTGGCGCAGGCGGCGGGCGCCGACGGGCTCGCGCCGCTCGCAGTGCTCTTCGACGAACCGCTCGGGAATCTCGATCCCGCGCAGCAGGTTGGTGTGCTGCAGGTGGTGCGGCGCGTCGCCGATCGCGGCGCGGCGGTGCTGATCGTGCTCCACGATCTCACGTGGGCGGCGCGGCTAGCCGACCGGGTGCTCGTGCTGCGCGACGGTCACCCGCTCGCCTGCGCGCCGCCGCGCGAAGCGCTCGAAGCGGTGGTACTCGAAGCGGCATTCGACGTCCCCTTCGATTGCGACTGGGCGCATGGAGGCGGTAGCGTGCTGCTGCCGCGCACCGGCTTCACCCCTCAGCGGGCGTAGAACTCCACTACTTGTCGGATGTCCACCAGCAGCGGCGTGTCGGAAGGCGCGGGCGCGCTGATGACCCGCCCGCTCATGGCATCGTCCGGGTCCAGCACGAGGAACGACGGCAGCCGTACCAGCGGACCGCGCGCGGTGGCCTCCTGCACCACCGCGAGCGCTCGCGATGTCGGTGCGATCGACACGCGTTGCCCTGGCTGCACGAGAAACCCCGGCAGGTCGACCCGGCGGCCGTCGACCTGGAGGTGGCGGTGGCGAACCAACTGCCGTGCGGCGCGAATCGTTGGCGCGAAACCGAAGCGAAAGACCACGCTGTCGAGACGACGTTCGAGCAAGGCGAGCAGCTGTTCTCCCGTCCGCCCCGGCAGCCGCTTGGCCATCGCCAGGCTGTTCCGCAGTTGGCGTTCGCTCACACCATAGTTGACGCGGAGCTTCTGCTTCTCTTCGAGCAGCCGTTTGTACTCGCTGGTCTTGCGGCGACCGCGGCGCGGGCCCGGCATGTCGACCGGAGCAGGCACCTCCTTGCGGGTCAGCCCCGGCAGCGGTGTGCCAAACCGTCGGAGCAGCTTCAGTCGTGGGGTTCGTCGCATGCCGGATCGTCGCGAGTCGGTTCGAAGGGAGGTGAGTGTGCCGTCAGCAATCCATCGCAGTGGAGCAGCAGCAGCGCTCCATCAAGCAGGCCGGCGAACGCATCCACCTGATCGCGCCCGATGGCGAGTGCGACACCGCGATGGGGAAACCCGATCATGGCAAACTCCTCGTCGCCGAAGCCGGCGGGGACGCCGCGCAGATCGAACGAGCGCACGGCCTCCCGCAGCGATCGGAACTCGGTGAGCGTGAGCTGACCGACGAAGCCGGCA
>JALOPS010000312.1 GCA_025453745.1 Gemmatimonadaceae bacterium | reverse complement strand
AGCACCCGGCCGTCGGGTGCAGTGACGTATCCCGAAAGTGATCGCGCCTTGTCGAGGGTGCCGGTCTTGGCGCGCACGTTGTCTTCGGCCGGCGTGCCCTTCATGCGATTGGCGATCGTGCCGTCGCGCCCGGCGATCGGGAGCGCGTCGTAGAAGACGGAGAAATCGTCGCGGCGCCGCATGACGTCGAGCACGCGCACGATCGCGGTGGGCGTAAGGTAGTTGTGGCGCGAGAGACCACTCCCGTCGCGGATGGCGGCGTGGTCGGGCGGTACGCCCCACTCGGCAAGCAGTCGCTCAACAGTACGCTGTGCACTGTCGGGAGAGCCGTAACCGGTGCGCGATCGCCCCACCGAGCGATAGAGAATCTCGGCGAGCTGGTTCTGCGAGGGCTTCTCCATCCGACGGAGCACATCGGCAAATGGCATCGACGGCAGGTAAGCGAGGATCGTCGCGTTGCCGGTGCTCACGCGCGACGGTCGCCCCGTGATCGTGATACCCGCACGCCGCAGCGCCTCCGTGGCTGCCGCGCGCCACGCGTCGGCCGGATGCCGATAGGCCAGGGTGAACCGCCGCTCGGTGTTGGTCTCGATGTCGCCCTTCACCACCACCATCGTGCCGGTCGAGTCCCACGCGGCATCGAGCGCACCGCGCCCGACGGGCCCCATCACGGTCCGGGCCTCCACGCGCACCCGTGGATAACGCGACAAGGGCTCCGTGACGGCACGCACCGGAGTGCCCGTGCGCGCACCACCGCGCACGCGCAGGGTGAACTCGCCCTCGTTGAAGAACAGCTCGTCGACGGCGGCCCCCGAGGGACCGTCGAGATCGTCGGCCTCCCATCCGAACCCGATGGTCGGGCCGGCGATGGCGTCATCGGGGTGGAGCAGCGCTCCTTCGATGCGCCGAATGCCGCGTTCGCGCAGCGCCGTCACCAACGGGTCGAATGCGCGAAGGGGATCGCCCTCGTGCACGTAGGCGCTGATCGCCGGGTCGCCGGTCGCGATCACGAGCAGGTTGCCGCGCAGCACGCCGCGGCGCTCGATCCCTTCGTGGACGAAGCCGGTCGAGAACTTGTACGACGTGCCAAGCACGGCGAGCGCGGCGGCACCCGTGATGATCTTCTGGTTGCTCGCGGGCAGGAAGAGCTTGTCCGCGTTGTGCGCGTAGATGGTGTCGGCGTTCACCGGATCGACCACCAGCACGCCCCAGAGTGCCGTGCGGAAGGCCGGCTGTTGCACCAGCGAATCGGCGAAGCGCACGAACTCTTCTCGTGGCGACCAGACCCGCGCCGGCACCGGCGCGATGACCGGAAGTGTCGGCGGCGGCGCCGCTGCAATCGGAGCTGACCCGCGGCATCCCGTCACCATGGCGATCGCGACAACCAGCGGCCACTGCTTCGCTGCGCGCATCACGCGATCTCCCATGACGACCAGAGCGATTCGTCTTCGGCGACGACGACGCGCGTCACGGTCGCGGTCTGTGCGCCCTCTGCCAGCGCGCGCTGCACGCGTTCGGCGATCACGGTGGCCAGTTGCTCGCCGGTCGGAATGAGGGCCCCGTCGGCGAATTCCGGACACTCGAGATTGAGATTGCGGTGATCGTAGCGCTCGCGCACTTCGTGCGCGAGCGCGCGATCGAGCACGCCGAGGTCGACCACGAAGCCCGTGGTCGCATCGAGCGCCCCCTCGACGGTGACATCGCACACATACGAGTGCCCGTGATAGTGCGGGTTCGCGCACGCGCCAAAGATGCGGGCGTTCGTCGCGTCGTCCCACTCGGGGCGCCGATAGCGATGCGCTGCGGCAAAGCGCACGCGACGCGTCAGCGAGTGCCGCGGCACGCCGCGCTCAGCGGAAGAGGTCGTACGTTACGCCCAGCGTGAGCGTGCGATTGAGCCGCCACGCATTGCGTCCGATGCTGCTGTTGACCACCGGCGTCCCATCCGAGGAGGCCTCGAAGAACGAGGGCGGGTAGCTCAGCGCGTACATGAGTCCCGTCAACTCTCCGTGGGCCGACCAGCGCGATCGGCTGACGTAGCGCATCCCGAAGCCGCCCGTGAAGGCGAACTTGGTGCCGAATGAGTAGCCGGCGGTGTCGGCGCCCGCGAAGTTGGAGATCACGCCCACACCGATGCCGAGCGTCGGCACCAGGCGCCGATAGCTCTTGGGGCCCGTCAACGCGAGCGTGAGTCCGAGATCCGCCGCCGTCATCGTTGCGCTCTGCGTCCCGATGCGCCGAGTGGCGGCGGGGCGCGTCGGATCGATCACGTTGCGCTCGGAGAAGATCGTCTGCAGGCGCCCCGTCAGATGCGCGGGGCCGCCGAGGCGAAGGTCATAGCGCACGCCGGCAAGCGGCGCGCTCTGCGGCGCCACGCCGCCCGGATCGCGCAGGGCGCGGAAGTGCCCCGAAAACACGGTGACCGTCTGCCGCGCGGTCACGTCGGCGTACGGCGTGCGCGTTGGGTTGTGCCCGATCTGTGCGGTGAGCGCCCGCGCGCCAACGAGCAGCGCGAGGCCGAGCGTGCGGCGCGCCAGCGCGCTCATGCGCCCCCCTTCACGCTCGCGCGCAGGTCGCGACCGGTCATCTCCGCGGGCTGCGGCACACCCAGCAGGCCGAGGACGGTGGGCCCAACATCACACAACGCGCCGCCGCTGCGCAGCGTCCAGCTCTGGTCGGGGTCGATGAGCACGAGGGGAACGGGATTCGTGGTGTGCGCCGTGTGTGGACCGCCGGTGACGGGGTCGACCATCACGTCGCAGTTGCCGTGATCGGCAGTGATGATGAGTCGTGCGCCGCCGGTGGCTGCGGCATCGAGCACGCGCGCGAGACAGGCATCGACCGCTTCCACCGCCTGAATGGCGGCCGGCAGCGAGCCGGTGTGCCCCACCATGTCGCCATTGGCGAAGTTGCACAGCATGAAGTCGTGCGTGCGGTTGGCCAGCGCGTCGCAGAGCCCATCGCAGACGCCCTCCGCACTCATCGCCGGTGCGAGGTCGTAGGTGGCCACCTTGGGGCTCGGCACCAGGCGACGATCTTCGCCGGCGAAGGGCGTCTCCCGCCCGCCGTTGAAGAAGTACGTGACGTGCGGGTACTTCTCGGTTTCGGCGGTGCGCAGTTGCGTGAGCCCCGCGGCGGCGATGACCTCGCCGACGAGCTGCGTCATGCGCTCCGGCGCGAACGCGACGGGGAAGGGAAAGGTCTCGTCGTACTGCATCATCGTCGTCACCGAGAGCGACGGGCGCTCGCGCACCGCGAAGCCGTCGAACGACGGGCTCGTGAGCACGGTGACGAGCTGCCGCATGCGATCGCTGCGGAAGTTGAAGCAGAGGACCACGTCGCCGTCGCGCATCGAGCCGACCGGCGCGCCCGCAGCGTTCACGCACACGAGCGGCTCGAGGAACTCGTCGGTCTGACCCGCACCGTACGCCGCTTCGAGCGCGAGCAGCGGGTCGTGCGTGGCGATCCCGATGCCCTCGACCATCGCCCGGTAGGCTTTCTCCACGCGTGGCCAGCGCGCATCGCGATCCATGCCGAAGTAGCGCCCCGACACGGTGGCCAACTGCACCCGACCCGGCACATCGCCATCGGCGGCGTGCGCGCGATCGAGTGTGGTGCGGAGAAACTCGAGCCCGGAGGTTGGCGGCGTGTCGCGCCCATCGAGCATCGCGTGCAGCCGGACGCGCGGCACCCCCTCGCGCCGTGCAAGATCGAAGAGTGCGAAGAGGTGGCCACTGAACGCGTGCACACCGCCGTCGCCGATGAGGCCGAGCAGGTGCAGCGTGGTGCCGCGCGATGATGCGAGCGCGCAGGCGGCCCGGAGGGCGGCGTTGGCGAAAAACGATCCGTCGGCGATCGCCGCTGTGATGCGCTGCAGGTCCTGCATCACGACCCGCCCGGCGCCGAGGTTCATGTGGCCGACTTCGCTGTTGCCCATCTGGCCTTCGGGCAGCCCGACCGCCGCGCCCGAGGCGGTCAGCAGCGTCCGCGACGGTGTCGCCCAGATCCGCGCCCAGGTCGGCGCGTTCGCCAAGGCGATGGCATTGGCGGTCCGCTCCTCGCGATAGCCCCACCCGTCGAGGATGATGAGGGCGACGGGTCGGGAGACGGATGCGGGCATGGCGGCGGGTGAGGGGACGTGGCGCGGTCAGGTACCCCGATCACGTGCGCGCGGTCGCGGCACTTTTCGGGCCAAGCGCGGTAACCTAGCGCGCCCCGCGTGTGCGGTGGCGCTCCGGTTCGGGGTGTCTTCGTGTCACCTGGCGCACTGACCGGCGCGTGTCTGCGTTAAGTTTATGGGCTCGTGAGGGCCCGGTGAGTCTGCCGCCTCACGTTTCACCCGGGCGGCGCCAATCGTCCCGGAGTGTGTACAGGCGTGGCTGCGCGGCGCCTGCACCAGTACCGGTTTGTGTCCTTCGACCTCGCGTCATGTCCGTCACTGCTCGTCTCCATTCGCTGTTCACCTCCCGACGCGTGCGTCTGGCGGGTGTTGTGGCGATGGTCGGCGCGGCGACGGTGGTGACCGCCGCCCCCGGTGCCGGTGTTGCACGCGCTGTCTCCGAGGATCTGCTCGGCGACTCGCTCGTGGGCACGAGCGGCAAGCTGCGCGCGCGCTTCGTCACGCGGACGCGCGCCTTCGCGATTCCGCTGCTGCGCACGCTCTTTGGCGACTCCCCGGCGCGACAGCCGGGCGTGTACGCGGTGCCGTTGGCGGAGAGCGCGCGACCGTTCTCGTTCATCTCCATGCGCCCCTTCTCCGACAAGGTCAATGGGCGCATCGGCGGCTATCGCATCGGCTTCTGGCCGGGCGAGCCGCGTGTCGTGCAGGCGTCGATCTTCCCGCTGTTCACGCGGCGCGGGCATGCGTTGCCGCACGGCTTCATCGAGGTC
>JALOPS010000311.1 GCA_025453745.1 Gemmatimonadaceae bacterium | reverse complement strand
CCGCGCATGAACGGCCGTGAGCTTGCCGAGCGTATCCAGCGGCGATTCCCCGGTGTACGGATCCTGTTCGTGACCGGCTACACCGACGACGACATCCTGCGCCGCGGCGCGCTGGAGAATGACATCGATCTGCTCGCGAAGCCCTTCACGGCCGCCGAACTGCTCGCGCGCGTGCGCACGGCGCTGGACGCCCCCGCGCGACGCTGACGCCGCGCCGCGAGATCGAGCACGCGTCCGCGCCTGCCGATACTCGCCCATGTGTCCATGCTGACCGGGTCCGGGCCCACGCGCCGAGGATGGCGCAGCTTTCGCTGGCGCGTGCTCGCGCTCTCCACGCTCGTCGTGCTGCCCCTGACGGCACCGGCCTTCGTGCGCGTGTTCGATCGACGCGAAGCGGAGACGCGGCTCCTCGGCGCCCGCGCACGCGAGCTGGCCGAGTCGGTCGCGCGCGCCCTGGACGCGCGCGTGCACGACGCCAACACGCTGCTCGTCAGCCTGAGCGAGTTGCTCGATCCGGGCGACGCGCCCGCGCGCAACGATGCGAAGCTGCAGCGACTCTTCGTCGACGTGCCGCTCCCCTATTCGAACCTCTGGATCGTCGATACGCTGGGGCGCAATCTCGGCGCGGCGCGACTCCCCAGCTTCGGGCGGGAGTCGCTCTCCATCGCCGACCGGCGCTACTTCCGCGATGCCCTGGCGAAGCGACGCTTCGTGACGGGCGAGGTCGTCCCCTCGCGCGTGATGGCCGGCGCGCCGCTGATCGTGCCGTTTGCACTCCCGCTGATCGACCCCGCCACGCGACGGGTTCGCGCGGTCGTCGGCGCGTCGGCAGCGGTGGACTCCCTCGATGCGGTGCGCATGGTGCGCACCCTCCCCGAGGGGTCGGTGCTGACGATCGTCGACTCCGCCGAACGGGTCGTGCTGCGCACGCGCGATCACGCGCAGTGGGCAGGGCGCACGCTCGCGGAGATCACGGGGCGACAGATCCGCTTCCATCACCGCATCGGGTCGAACACGGAGCCCGCGCGATCGGCCGATGGCACGGTGCGCCTCGTTGGCTACGCCCGCATGGCCAGCACCGGTTGGGTGGTGTACCTCGGGCTGCCCTCGGCGACGGCACTGGCACCGGTGCAGCAGCAGTTCCGCCGCGACATCAGCGTGGCGGTGGCCTCGATCCTGCTGGTGCTCTGCCTGGCCTACCTGCTCACCGTGCGCGTCGTGCGTCCCATCGAGGCAGTCACGGCCGACGCACTCGCCGTGGCCGCGGGTGACGAAGCACATCGGTCGCAGGTCGTTCGCGACGACGAGATCGGTGACCTCGCTCGCGCGGTGAACGCGATGGCCGACGGTGCGGCGCAGCGACGGGCGGCGCTCGCGGAGAGTGAAGCGCGCTACCGCGTGCTCTTCGATGCGAATCCGTTGCCACTCCTCGCCTGGGCACCGGCGAGCGGCCAGATCACCAGCGTCAACGACGCGGCCGTGGCGCACTTCGGCGACTCACGCACGCAGTTCCTGCGACGCGACGTGACCTCGCTCGTGCACCCCGATGATGCGACGGCCTTCGCGCCGCACGCGCGCACCGTGCCGCAGTCGCCCACGCACTGCGGTGTCTGGCGGGTGCGGCACGCGGACGGGCGCGCGCTCGACATGGAGCTCGTCCTCGCGCCGTACCGACATCCCCTCGGGGATCAGATCATCGCCGTCGCGATCGACATCACCGCGCGCCGCGCCGCCGAGCGGGCGCTCGAGGAGTCGCGCGAACAGTTGCGTCAGTCGCAGAAGATGGAGGCCCTCGGATCGTTCGCCGGCGGCATCGCGCACGACTTCAACAACTATCTGTCGTCGATCATCGGATACAGCGAGCTCCTCGCGGCGCAGTTGACCCCCGACGATCCGTCGCGGCGCGATGTCGCCGAGATCCTAGGCGCCGCGCACCGTGCGGCCGACCTGACCCGCCAGATCCTCGTCTTCAGCCGCAAACAGGTCGTCGAAGCGCAGGTGCTCGATCCGGCCGACGTCGTGCGCGGCATCGAGCGCATGCTCTCACGCGTGATGCGCGAGGACATCGCCATCGTCACGTCGCTTGCGCCGGAGCCGGCGCACGTGCGCATCGACCAGGGTCAGCTCGAGCAGGTCCTCGTGAACCTCGCCGCCAACGCGCGCGATGCCATGCCCACCGGCGGATCGTTCGCGCTGGCCACGGAACAGCTGCGCGTCCGCGCACCCGATGCGGCGCACGCCGGCGTGCCGGACGGACGCTACCTGGTGCTGAGCGCCAGCGACTCCGGCATCGGCATGCCGCCCGAGGTGCGCGCGCGCGTGTTCGAACCATTTTTCACGACCAAGGAGCGCGGCCGCGGGACCGGGCTCGGGCTGTCGCTGGTCTACAGCATCGTGCAGCAGGCGAGTGGCCACATCCGGGTCGAGAGTGCACCGGGCGCGGGCACGACGTTCTCGGTGTACCTGCCGCTCGTGGACGCACCGCGTCACGCCGACCCCGTGGAGCGACGCGGGGGCGAGATCGCCGTCGGCACGGAGCGCATCCTGCTCGTCGAGGATGACCCGTCCGTGCGCGCGGTGACACAACACATGCTCACACGACACGGGTACGACGTCACCGTCGCCGCCGGTGGGCACGAGGCGCTGGCGCTGCTCGAGCGCGCCGAGGCGCCGTTCGCGCTCGTCATCACCGACGTCGTCATGCCCGGGATGCGCGGGCGCGAACTGGGCGAGCGCATTCGCGCACTGGCCCCCGCGATGCGCGTGCTCTTCGTCAGCGGCTACGCCGACGATGACAGCCTGGGCGACGAGCTGCACATGGTCGGCACGTGGTTTCTCGCCAAGCCGTTCACGACGGCGGTCCTGCTGCGCAAGGTCCGCGACGCGCTCGATGGTGCGCCCGCCGCGGTGGCGGTCCTGGCGTCATAGGGGGCGGGCGCTGCGTCCAGCGCCAGAGACGACGCGGGGCCGGCGATCGCTCGCCGGCCCCGCGCGACTTCACATGCTCTCGTCGCGCGCGTTCAACGCGCACGACCCGTGCATTCACACGGTGCGTGCTACCAGCGCTGCTGCAGCCCCGCCGCGTCATCGTCGGCGGCGATCTTGGGCTTCGCCGGAGGCGTCGTCTTGATCTCCTGCAGCCCCTTGGCCTTCAGGAAGGCATTGATCGCGGGGAGCTTGCTGTCGAGCTCCTTCTTCATCTGCACGAGATAGCCCTCGAGCTCCTTGCTCAGGATGCCGAAGACCGTCACCGACTGCTTGGTCGGCCGGGCATCGGTCGATCCCACGACGCCGGCGAGGGCGGCGATCTGGTTGTTCACCTTGATGGGGTAGTTGAGCGGATCCTGCCCCGACTGGTTCTGGATCTGGTAGATCTCGCTCTCGACCATCGTGAGTCCGTTGTTGAGCGGATCCGACATCGCGACGTATTCATCGCGATCGGCGGCCGCCAGCTTCGTCTTCCGGTCGCCAAGCTGCGCCTTCACGCTCCGCGAGGTGACGACCGCATCGTTGGCCTCGGTGGTGCGATCGCGGATCTGCTTGAGCAGCTCGTACTGCGCCACGAGGTCGGCCTGCGTGGCAGTGACGCGCGGATCCTTGCGCACCTCGAGCGGCTCCGAGGCCACCGGCTGTCCATCGACGAGCAGGCGCACCGTGTAGCGCCCTGGCGGCACCATCGGCCCGGTTGTCCCGGCCGCCCAGAAGATCATCCCGTCGAAGCGGCTCGCATCCGCTTCGCGCAGGTTCCACGCGAACTGATTGACGCCCTTCTTGTTGGGAATGCGCGGCGCACGCGGCCCGCCGGCCATGCGCTCGGCGATCATCGCTTCGAGATCGATCGGCTCGGCGGCACCGGGCGCCGGCGGGGCCATCAGCTTCGCGATGCTGTCGGCGGAGAGCCCCGCGGTGCGCAGCGAATCCATGCGCTGGCGCCGCTGCGTAGCGCGTCGCACGCTGTCGGCCGCCGTCGCGGAGTCCGCCTCGCTCGAGAACTTCTGAATGACGCGTCCGGCCAGATCGGAGAACTCGAGCTCCACCTTCTTGCTCGCGTCGGCGAGGTAGTAGTAGGTGATCGCACCCGACGGCGGATTCGGCCCCACCCCGCTCCCGAAGCGGAAGCCGCCGAAGCCGCGCCCACCGGGCGTGCGTACCGTCGCGGCGGGGCGGAAGAGATGCGCCTTTGCCGACGCCACCGCCGGTGAGAGCTGCCGGAGTACCGAAACGTCATCCATCACGAAGAACGACCGGCCGTGCGACGCGACGACGATGTCGTTGTCCTTGAAGACAAGATCGTGCACCGGCACGAGCGGCATGTTGCGGCGCAGCGAGAACCAGGTCGCGCCGTCGTCGAGCGAGGCATAGATCATCCGCTCGGTGCCCGCGACGAGGAAACCACGCCGCTTCGGATCTTCCCGCAGCACGCGCGCGAAATGGTCCTTCGCCATCCCGTTGGGCTGGCCGGCGCGATCGATGCGCGTCCACGTCTTGCCGAAGTCGTTCGTCTTGAGGAAGTACGGCTCGAAGTCGTCGAGCTGATAGCGATTGCCCGAGAGGTATGCGGTGCCAGCGTCGTGCGGCGACGCCTCGATCATCGAGATGCGCATCCACTCGCGCTCCTTGAGCAGCGGTGGCGTGACATTCGTCCACGACTTGCCGCCGTCGCGCGTGATCTGCACGACGCCGTCATCGCTCCCCGACCAGATCACCCCCGCCTGTCTCGGCGACTCGGCGATCGTGAAGACCGTCGCGTACGTCTCGACGCCGGTCTGGTCCCTGGTGATGGGGCCGCCGGAGGGACCGAGCGTCTTCGGATCGGCGCGCGTCAGGTCGGGTGAGATCGGCGTGTAGCTCTCCCCTTCGTCGGTCGACTTGAAGATCACACTCGACCCCACGTACATGA
>JALOPS010000310.1 GCA_025453745.1 Gemmatimonadaceae bacterium | reverse complement strand
ACGCTGGACGCGCTCACGGCGCACGATTTTGCTGCCTTCGCCAGCCATCGCGCGCGACTGTCGATCGTCGAAGCGCCGGACGTCATCACGATGTCCGACAAGCCGACCGTCGCCCTCCGCGGCAAGCCGAACAGCTCCATGGTCGTGGGGCTCCGTCGCGTCGTCGATGGCCACGCCGACGGCTTTGTCTCGGCCGGCAACACCGGCGCGCAGATGGCCGCGTCGACCGTGCTCATGCGACTGCACGGCTCGCTCACGCGCCCTGCGATCGGCACGATCTTTCCCACCGCCGCGCAGCCCGTGGTGGTGCTCGATTCGGGCGCCAACGTCGACTGCTCGCCCGACGAACTCGTACAGTTCGCGCGCATCGGCGCGGTGTACGCAGAAGACATTCTCGGTCGGTCCGAGCCACGCATCGGCCTGCTCTCGATCGGCGAAGAGCCAGAGAAGGGGAACACGGCGGTCAAGGACGCGCACCAGCGCCTCGCGGCCTCCGGGCTCAACTTCATCGGCAACGTGGAAGGACGCGACATCCCGCGCGGCCAGTGCGATCGCGGCCCCATCGACGTCGTCGTCTGCGACGGCTTCACGGGCAACGTGCTGCTCAAGTTCTACGAGGCACTCGCGCCCATGCTGCTCGGTCGCATCGCCAAGGTGGCGGGTGCGGATCCACACGCGCTCGCACAGCAACTCCCCGAGTTCGATCACGCCGAGTACGGCGGTGCACCGCTGTTGGGCGTCAAGGGGGTGAGCATCATCTCGCACGGGTCGAGCGATGCGCGCGCACTCAAGAACGCGATCAAGGTGGCGATCCGCGCCGTGGAGTCGAAGATGAGCGATCACATCGGCGTGAGCCTCGCGAGCGAGGCCGCCGCGTGAAGCGCCCCATCGCGTACATCGCGGGCACCGGACGCGCGGTGCCCAAGCAGGTCGTCACCAACCACGACCTCGAAGCGCGCGGGCTCGAGACCAACGACGCGTGGATCGTCGAGCGCACGGGCATTCGCCAGCGCTACGTCGCCGGCGAGGGCGAGTCGACGCGTTCGCTCGCGACAGAAGCGGCCCGCAAGGCGATGGCCAAGGCCGGTGTGTCGGCCGGCGAGATCGACCTCATCGTCGTCGGCACCGCCACACCCGATCGCCTGCTGCCCAGCGCGGCGTGCGACATCCAGGCCGAGCTCGGCGCCACGCGCGCGGGCGCCTTCGACGTGTCGGCGGCGTGCACGGGCTTCGTGTATGGCTGCCTCGTCGCCGAAGGGATGCTCGCCACCGGCACGAGCGAAACCGCGCTCGTCATCGGCGTCGAGAAGCTCTCGTCGATCCTCAACTGGGACGACCGCAACACCGCGATCCTCTTTGGCGATGGCGCGGGCGCGGCGATTCTGCGCCGCTCCCGCGGCGCCAACGCGGGCAAGGGGATTCTCTCGACCTATCTGCGCAGCGACGGTACGCTGGGCGAGCTGCTCTGGCGTCCCTCCGGAGGCGCCGAGCGACCCTTCGGTCCCGACGTGCTCGTCGACAAGTCGCACTTCATCCACATGGCCGGCCGCGAGGTGTTCAAGCACGCGGTGCGCTCCATGGCCGAGGCAACCGATCGCGCACTCGACGGGGCCAAGCTCACCGCCAGCGACATTGACCTGATGATTCCACACCAGGCCAACATCCGCATCATCGAGGCGACCGCCAAGCACGCGGGCATTTCGATGGACAAGGTGTATGTCAACGTGGACGCGTACGGCAACACGTCGGCCGCATCGGTGCCCATCGCGCTCGACGAGGCGATGCAAACCGGTCGTCTGCGCGAAGGGATGACGGCGCTGCTCGTGGCCTTTGGTGCCGGCTTCACGTGGGGCTCGATGGTCGTCCGCTTCTAGAGGAGCGTTTCGTGCAACCAATCGTGCTGTTGCTGCCCGGTCAGGGCTCACAGAAGGTCGGCATGGGGCGCGATCTCGCCGACGCGTTCCCCGTCGCGCGCGACGTGTTCGCCGAGGTCGATGCTGCGCTCGAGGCGCCGCTCTCGCGGCTGATGTGGGACGGGCCGGGCGACGATCTGACACTCACCAGCAACGCGCAGCCTGCGCTGCTCGCGCACAGCGCGGCGGTGTGGGCTGTGCTGCGCGATGCGCTGGGGGCTCATGTGCGCGCGGCGGCGGGCCACTCGCTCGGCGAGTTCAGTGCGTACCACGTGGCAGGCTCGCTCGCCTTGCGCGACGCCGTGCGGCTCGTGCGCCGACGCGGCGCGCTGATGCTCGACGCGGGCGCGAAGCATCCCGGCACGATGGCCGCGATCCTCGGCACGTTGACCGAGTCGATCGACAGCATCTGCGCCCGCGCGTCGGCCGAGGCAGGGCTGGTGGTGCCGGCCAACTACAACGCCGCCGAACAGGTCGTCATCTCCGGTGAGCGCTCGGGCGTCGATCTCGCCATGGAGCTGTGCAAGGCCGCGGGGGCGAAGCGTGCGGTGCCGCTCTCGGTGAGCGGCGCATTTCACTCGCCGCTCATGGCCACGGCGGCCGATGGCCTGGCCGAGTCGCTGGCCACAGTCGCGTTTGCTGCGCCGCAGGTTCCCGTCTATGCCTGCGTCGACGGCAAGCCGGTTACCGAGGTCGCGCACGCCCGTCGCGCGCTGCTCGCGCAGCTCACCTCGAGCGTGCAGTGGACGACGCTCGTCGCCAACCTGGCCGCCGCATACCCCGATGCACTGTTTGTCGAAGTCGGGACGGGGAGTGTGCTGACCGGGCTCGTCAAGCGCATCGCGCCGCAAGTCGCGACCGCGACGTGCGGCACGGCTGCAGAAGTCGACGCGCTGCTCGCGCGCGCCGCATCACCGGTTGGCTGAGCGCACGGCGATCACATGCACATCGATCTGACGGGACGCGTCGCCCTGGTCACGGGCAGCACGCGCGGCATCGGCCGCGCGATCGCCGATGCGCTGGCCGCAGCCGGCGCGCACGTCGCGATCACGGGACGCAACGCGGACCAGGCGCAGGCGGTCGCGTCGGAGATCGCGGCGTCCTCGCGCGAGGGGCAGCGTATCGAGGGCTTCGGCGCCGATCTCTCCGACGCGGCGCAGGCCGCCGACCTGGTGGCGCGTGTCGAGCAGGCGTTCGGCCAGGTGGACATCCTGGTGAACAATGCCGGCCTCACGCGCGACAACCTCCTCATGCGCATGAAGGACGAGGACTGGTCGGCCGTGATCGACGCGAATCTGCGCGCGGCGTTCATCACCTGCCGTGCGGCGACGCGAGGCATGATGAAGCGGCGCTGGGGGCGGATCATCAACATCGCGAGCGTCGTCGGCCTGATGGGGAACAAGGGGCAGGCGAACTATGCGGCCAGCAAGGCGGGGCTGATCGGCCTCACGAAGTCCGTTGCCAAGGAGCTTGGCTCGCGGAACGTGCTGGCCAACGTCGTGGCGCCCGGCTTCATCGAGACCGACATGACCGCCGCGCTGCCCGCCGACGTCCGGAGTGCGATGTCGAGCGGGATCGCCCTGGAGCGCTTCGGCCGCCCGGCGGACATCGCCGGTGCCGTCGTCTTTCTGGCGTCCGACGCCGCGGCCTATATCACCGGGCAGGTCCTGGTGGTCGACGGCGGCCTCGTGATGTAGTGCCCGCATGCCCCTCGACGGCGGGGCATCCTGATTATCTTTCCGGCTTCCTCCAACCCCTACAGGACCATCTCATGGCGAACCACGCCGACCGCATCAAGGACATCATCGAGAAGGAACTCGGCGTCGAGCGCGACAAGATGACGCCCGAAGCGAGCTTCATCGAGGATCTCGGTGCGGACAGCCTCGACATCGTCGAGCTGGTGATGGAGTTCGAGAAGGAATTCAACATCGACATTCCGGACGAAGACGCCGAGAAGCTCCGCACGGTGGGCGACGCGGTCGCGTATCTGGAGGCGAAGGTCGGCGGTTGATGCGTCGTCGCGTCGTTGTCACCGGCATGGGGTGCGTGACGCCAGTCGGCAACGACCTGGCGTCCACGTGGGCAGGACTGCGTGCGGGGACGTCAGGCGCCGGCCCGATCACCAAGTTCGATGCGAGCCGTCACGTCGTACGCTTTGCGTGCGAGGTGAAGGGCTTCGACGTCGCGCCGTACATGGACCGCAAGGAAGCCAAGCGGTCGGATCTGTACACGCACTACGCGGTCGCGGGTGCGGTGCAGGCCATGGCGCAGGCGGGGCTCGCGGAGCCCGGCTACGATCCGGATCGACTGGGCGTCATCGTGGGCTCCGGCATCGGCGGCATCCAGACCTTCGAAGAGCAGATGACCAATCTGTTCAACGATGGGCCCAAGCGGATCTCGCCCTTCTTCGTGCCGATGTACATCGCCGACATCGCCGCGGGCGTGGTGTCGATGCGGTACAATGCGCGGGGCCCGAACTACGCGACGGTGTCGGCATGCTCGACGAGCGCGCACGCCATCGGCGAGGCCTTCCGCACCATCGTCTACGGCGACGCCGACGTGATGATCGCCGGCGGTTCGGAAGCGGCGGTGACGGCCATGTCGATCGGGGGGTTCGGCAACATGACGGCCCTCTCGACCCGCAATGATGCGCCGGAGCGCGCCTCGCGGCCGTTCGACAAGGATCGCGACGGCTTCGTGCTGGGGGAGGGCGCGGGGGTGGTGGTGCTCGAGACACTCGAGCACGCGCGGGCTCGCGGCGCGACGATTCTCGCGGAGATCGTCGGCTACGGCGCGACCGGAGACGCGTACCATCTCACCGGCCAGCGCGACGAGCACGAAGGGCTGCAGCGGGCGATGAAGCGTGCCCTGGCCGACGGCGGGCTCGCGCCCACCGACGTGCAGTACATCAACGCGCACGGCACCTCCACGCCGCTCAACGACTCGAACGAGTGCAAGGCGATCAAGCGCGTCTTCGGCGACCATGCGTAC
>JALOPS010000309.1 GCA_025453745.1 Gemmatimonadaceae bacterium | reverse complement strand
GTCGGCGAGACGTACGAAGGGCTCGTCAAGAGCATCACGGCCTTCGGCGCCTTCATTGAGATCATGCCCGGGACCGAGGCGCTGCTCCACATCTCCGAGATCCAGTGGGGCCGCGTCGACAAGACCGAGGACGTGCTCAAGAAGGGCGACAAGATCACCGTGAAGCTCATCGAGCGCGACGAGCGCGGCCGCCTGCGCCTGTCGCGCAAGGCGCTGCTGCCCAAGCCCGAGGGCTTCGTCGAGGAGCCGCAAGGCGAGCGGCCGCCCCGTGAAGGAGGCGATCGCCCGCGCGGGGATCGTCCCCGTGGAGACCGGAAGCGGTAGTGGCCATCGCCGAGTCGCTCGCGGACGCCGATGTGCGTCCGGAGCGCACGCGCTTCGACAATGGGCTGACCGTATGCTCGGTGCACGTACCGGGTGTACGGTCGGTGTCCATGGGGGCCTGGGTCCGGTCGGCCACGGCGCATGAAGCCGCGGAGCAGATGGGGATTTCGCATCTGCTCGAGCACATGGTGTTCAAGGGGACGGCTCGCCGCGACGCCCGCACCCTGGCACTCGCGCTCGAGGTGCGCGGCGGCTCGCTCGATGCCTACACCGCGCGGGAACACACGAGCTTCGAGGCGCGCATTCTCCCCGCCGATCTCTCGCTCGCCTGCGACGTGCTCGGCGATCTGCTCTTCGAGCCGCTGCTCTCCGCCGCCGATCTCGCCCTCGAGCACAAGGTGGTGCTCGAGGAGATCGCGACCGCCGAGGAGACGCCGGAAGACATCGTCTTCGACCTGCACGCCGAGGCACTCTGGGGTACGCATCCGTATGGCTTTCCGATTCTCGGTACGCCCGAGACGGTGCCAGCGATCGACACCGCCGCGTTGCGTGCACGACACCGTGCAGCGTACGTGCCCAATGACATCGTGGTGGCCGCAGCGGGCGACGTGACGCATGCGGCGCTCGTGGCGGCCCTTCGGCAGCATGGATGGGAGGCGCGCGTGCCCGGAGCCGATGTGCGTCGTGCGGTACCGGCGGCCGCAAGCCCCGCACCGGCATCCCACTTCGTCGAGCGCGATCTGACGCAGGTGCATGTGGTGCTCGGCGCACCCGCGCTGCCGCACGGACATCCGTTGCGCTATGCGCTGGCGATTGCATCGAACGCATTGGGCGGGGGGATGAGTTCGCGCCTCTTCCAGCGTGTGCGTGAGGAATTGGGGCTCGCGTACGCGGTGTACACGTTCTCGTCGGCGTACGCGCAGGGCGGCATGCACGGCATGTACGTCGCGAGTGCGGAGGAGTCGGCGCGCGACGCGGTCGACGTGATTCGCGAGGAGTTGGAGCGCCTCTCGCGCGACGGGCTCGACGCAACCGAGGTGGCCGACGGGCGCGCGCAGCTCAAGGGGCAGGTCGTGCTCGGACTGGAAGGATCGGGAGCGCACATGGCGCGCGCGGCCGCGCCCGACGTCCACGGCGAGCCGTATCGCTCGCTCGACGACGTGCTCACCGAGATCGATGCCGTCACGTCGGATGACATCGCGCAGGTCTGCGCGCAGATGCTCACGCCGGCACAACAGACCATTCTTTCGCTCGGACCGCGCGCGGCGGCCTGAACGGCCGCCCCGGGTTCGCTCACCCACAGGAGCTTTCGCAGCCATGCGTATCGGCGTCCCGAAGGAAATCAAGACGAACGAAAATCGTGTCGCTCTCGTCCCCGCCGGCGCGGAGACGCTCATCGGCGCCGGACATGAGGTGTTCATCGAGACGACGGCCGGTGAAGGGAGCGGGTTTACTGACGCGGACTACCGCGACGTGGGCGCGACGATCGTGCCCGATGCCGCCACGGCGTGGAGCTCGGCCGAACTGCTGCTCAAGGTCAAGGAGCCCATCGAGAAGGAATGGGGGCATTTGCGGCGCGATCTGACGCTCTTCACCTACTTCCACTTCGCGGCCGACGAGAAGCTGACCAAGGCGCACCTCGCCTCTGGGGCGACCTGCATCGCGTATGAGACCGTCGAGCTGCCCACGCGCGAGCTGCCCCTGCTGACGCCCATGTCCGAGGTGGCGGGACGCATGGCGGTGCAGGAAGGTGCCAAGTACCTCGAGAAGCTCTACGGCGGCCGTGGCGTGCTCCTGGGCGGCGTCCCGGGTGTGGCACCCGCGAAGGTCGTGATTCTCGGCGGGGGCGTGGTGGGGACCAATGCGGCCAAGATGGCGGCAGGCATGGGAGCCAAGGTCGTCATCCTCGACCTCTCGCTCGAGCGGTTGCGCTACCTGAGCGATGTGATGCCCGCGAATGTGCAGCTGATCCACTCGAACCGGCACAACATTCTCGAGCAGATCTCGACGGCCGATCTCGTCGTCGGCGGCGTGCTGATTCCCGGGGCAAAGGCACCCAAGCTCATTCGCAAGGACGATCTCAAGCGGATGCGCCCCGGCGCCGTGATCGTCGACGTGGCCGTCGACCAGGGCGGCTGCGTCGAGACGATTCACGCGACGACGCACGAACATCCGACGTACACGGTCGACGGGGTGATTCACTACGGCGTCGCCAACATGCCCGGTGGCGTCCCGCGCACGTCCACGCTGGCGCTGACGAACGCCACGTTGCCCTACGCGGTGCAGTTGGCGAATCACGGGTGGAAGAAGGCGCTGGGCGCCAATGGCGCGCTCAAGAAGGGGCTCAACATGAGCGCAGGGCAGGTGACGTATCAGGGGGTCGCGGATGCCTTCGGCATGGCGTGCGTCAGCGCCGACACATTTGTCGGCTGAACGCCCGCGGCAGGACGGGTCCGGGAGCGCGGAAGCTCCGGGACCGGGCTGCAGTCGGAAGCGAGGTCAGGAGGCGTAGGTGATGGCAGGACAATGGCTTGTAGCCATTCTGCCCCACCGATAGCTTCCCGTGGTCCTGGGGCGCGCCTGACGCGACCTGCTCGCTGACCGGCCGGCGCGCGACGCGCGCCGGCCTTGCCCATAGATCATCCGGATGTTCTGGCCCTTCAAGAAGGCGACGTCGTTTTTCCCGGCCAACGCGATCGCGGTGGATCTGGGCACCGCCAACACGTTGATCTACGTGAAGGGTGAGGGGATCGTGCTCAACGAACCCTCGGTGGTCGCGATCGACCGCGACAGCAAGCGCATCAAGGGCGTGGGGCTCGAAGCCAAGCGCATGCTCGGCCGCACACCCGATGGCATCATGGCCGTGCGCCCCATGAAGGACGGCGTGATCGCCGACTTCGACGTGACGGAAAAGATGCTGCGCTACTTCCTCACGCTCGTCATCGACAAGCACGTCTTCAAGGTGAAGCCGCGCGTGATCGTGTGTGTGCCGTCGGGGATCACCGAAGTGGAGAAGCGCGCCGTGCGCGACTCTGCCATTGGTGCGGGTGCGAAGGAAGTGTTCATGGTGACCGAACCGATGGCGGCCGCCATCGGTGTGGGACTGCCTGTCGAAAGCCCGACGGGCAACATGGTCATCGACATCGGCGGTGGCACGACGGAGATCGCGGTCATCGCACTCTCCGGCATCGTGAGCGATACCTCCATTCGCACCGGCGGCGACGAGATCGACACCGCGATCGTGCAGTTCATGCGCAAGAACTACAACCTGCTCATCGGTGAGCCCACCGCGGAGCAGATCAAGATCCAGATCGGCTCGGCGTATCCGGTGGGTGACGAGCGCGAGATGGAAGTGCGCGGTCGCGATCTCGTCTCGGGTATCCCCAAGGTCGTGCGCGTGCATTCGAGCGAGATTCGCGAAGCGATCCAGGAGCCGGTGCAGCAGATCGTCGATGCGGTGCGTCGTGCGCTCGAGATCACGCCGCCGGAGCTCGCGAGCGATATCGTCGAGCGTGGCATCGTGATGACGGGTGGCGGTGCGCTCATTCGCGGCCTCGACGTGATGCTCAGCCACGAGACCGGATTGCCGATTCACGTCGACGAGGATCCGCTCACCTGCGTGGTGCGCGGCACGGGACGCATCCTCGACGATGAAGAGAAGTACTGGTCCGTTCTGACGACCTGAGCGCACGGACCGATCGAGCGTGGCGCGTCGGAATCGGACCAGTGCCCGCAGCGATACGGGGCTGCTGCTCGCCTGTCTCGCACTCTCCGGCCTGGCCCTCGTGGCCCCGGCACGACTGCGCTCGCCGGTGGTCGAGGGACTCCGCGCGACGATCGTCGGGCCGCTCGTGCGGCTGCACGGACAGGCGCAGGCGTTGCGTGCGGCGCTGGTGGGGCGCGACACCGAGCTGCGTGCCCGCGGCACACTGATCACGCAGGGACAGCAGTTGCCATCGGTCGAACAGGAGAACGCGCGACTGCGTGGTCTCCTCGGGTTGAGCGGGCGACTGCGGTGGGGATTTGTCACCGCCGACGTGCTGAGTGGTCGCGCGCCTGGCGATGATTACACGCTGACGCTCACGGCGGGCTCCGCGGCGGGCGTGCAGCCGTACACGCCGGTCATCGCTGCGGATGGCCTCGTGGGCATCGTGCAGTCGGTCGATGCGCAGTCCGCCACGGCGATCACGTGGGCGCACCCCGATTTCCGCGTGAGCGCCATGAGCGCCGACGAGAGTGCGTTTGGTATCGTGCAGCCGCACGTGGACGCCCAGGAACAGCGCGTGCTGCTCGAGCTGCGTGGCGTGCCGTTTCGGGCCACACTCAAGCCCGGTACCGTGATCGTCTCGAGCGGTCTGGGTGCGACCTACCCACGCGGCATTCCCGTGGGCGTGGTGCTCGGCGAAGTGCAGACGACGGAGCAGTGGGCGCGCACGTATCTGTTGCGGCCGAACGTGGCGCCCACCGCGATCGGCCCGGTGCTGCTGCTGCTGCCCCCGCGCGCTGCGGCGGGGGTCGATACCGTGTGGACATCGGTCGCGCGCGCCGACTCGGCCGCTCGCGCGATCGCGCAGCAGGGCGATTCGATGG
>JALOPS010000308.1 GCA_025453745.1 Gemmatimonadaceae bacterium | reverse complement strand
GTCGGCGAAGGGCTCTTTCTCGATGACGCGCCGCACGGCACCACCGCGCGTGTGATCATGCCCGGCGAGCTCATGGTGATGTCGCGGCAGCAGCTCGCCGACGTCATCAAGGAAGCACCGCAGCTCTACGCCGCGCTCGTCGCACGCGCCGCCAAGACGATCTCTGCCCGCCTCCGCCAGGCCGACGCCACGCTCGTGGGTCGCGGTCGCGCGCTGGGCTTCGGCGGGCATCGCACGCGCACTGAACACGATCTGCTGGGGCCGCGTGAACTACCCTTCGAAGCGCTGTATGGCGTGCAGACGCTCCGCGCGCTCGAGAACTTCCCCATCACCGGCGTCGCGCTGCGCGAGTTCCCCGAACTCATCACCGCCCTCGCATCGGTGAAGGCCGCCGCCGCACGCGCCAACATGGAGCTCGGGCTCCTCGAGCCCCGCATCGGCGATGCCATCATCCGTGCGGCCAACGAGATCCGCGCCGGACGGCATCACGAGCACTTCCTCGTCGACATGGTGCAGGGCGGCGCCGGCACGTCGACGAACATGAACGCCAACGAGGTCATCGCCAATCGCGCCGCCGAGCTCCTCGAAGTCCCGCGCGGCAGCTACGACGTGGTGCACCCCAACGAACACGTCAATCGCAGTCAATCGACCAATGACGTGTATCCCACCGCGGTGCGCCTCTCGCTGCACACCGCGCTCGACACGCTCTCGCATGCCCTCCGTGCGCTCGCGGAGTCGTTCAAGGCGAAGGGGACGGAGTTCGCCCCGCACGTGAAGATGGGGCGCACGCAGATGCAGGACGCCGTGCCGATGACGCTCGGTCAGGAGTTCACCGCCTTCGGCAACACGCTGCTCGAAGACGTCGACCGCCTCGACGAAGCGCAGGGGCTCATTCGCGAGATCAACCTCGGCGCGACCGCCATCGGGACCGGTATCACGGCGCCGCCCGGCTACGCGGAGCACGTGCGCAAGCATCTCGCCGAGATCACGCAGCTCGAACTCATCACCGCGCCCGACCTCATCGAAGCCACGTGGGACACCGGCGCGTTCGTGCAGCTCTCCGGCGTCCTCAAGCGCACCGCGACCAAGCTGAGCAAGATCTGCAACGATCTGCGGCTCCTCTCCTCGGGGCCGCGCGCTGGCTTCGGCGAGATCAACCTGCCGCCGATGCAGCCGGGCTCGTCCATCATGCCCGGCAAGGTGAACCCCGTCATCCCCGAAGTCGTCAACCAGGTGTGCTTCGATGTCATCGGTGGCGACGTGACGGTCACGCTGGCCGCCGAGGCGGGACAGTTGCAGCTCAACGCCTTCGAACCGATCATCGTCTTCCGGCTGCTCAGGAGCATCCGGTCCATGTGTGCCGCGTGTGATGTGCTGCGCGAGCGGTGTGTGACGGGGATCACCGCAAACGCAGACCGCATGCGCACGTTTGTAGAGCACTCCATCGGCGTCGTCACGGCCCTGGTGCCGGTGCTCGGCTACGAGACGAGCAGTGCCATCGCCAAGGCCGCGTTGCAGAGCGGTCGCGGCGTGTACGAGTTGGTCCTCGAACGGGAACTGATGACCCGCGAGGCGCTGGACGAGCTGCTCAACCCTGCGGCGATGGTCGTGCCGCAGGGCGCATGATGACCATCTGCCCGATTCACACCATGTCCACCGCTTTGCATCGCGCCACCCAGATGCACCGCCTGCTGCGCGCCGTTCCGGTCCTCGTGGTGCTGGCCGCCGCCTGCGGTGGCGACGGCGGTACGCCGCCGTCGGGTCCGCCGGCGTCGGTCACCGTGCCATCGCCCACTGTCTCCGTGCAGGGGATCGGTCAGACGGCCACGATCACCGCCACCGTGCGCGATGCGAGCAACAACGTGATCGCGTCACCCACGGTCACGTGGACCAGCGAATCGCCGACCATCGCGACCGTGACACCCTCGGGCGCCTCGACGACGGTCACGGGCGTCTCACGCGGTAGCGCAGTGATTCGTGCCACGGCGGGCAGCGTCAGCACGACGGTCACCGTCACCGTGCGCGGCGTGCAGACCCTCACGCTGTCGAATGCGCCGGCGCAGTTGCGACAGACAGACACCACGACGCTGCGCGCGGTCATCGCTGCGGACAGCGGCATCTCCACTGCCATCACCTGGAGCACGAGCGACGCGGCGGTCGCCACGGTGAACGCCAGCGGGCTCGTGACCGGCGTGACGCCGGGCAGCGTCACGATCACCGCCACGGCCACCGCGCAGCCGTCGCTGACGGCGCGCGCGCAGATTCAGGTCGTCCCGCCGCGCTCCTTTGCGCTGCGCCCCGACACCGTGCGCATCGCCCGCACCGCCACGGCCACGATCACGGCCGATCTCCTGCTCGAGGCGGGGGCCAACCGCACCATCATCTGGCGCACGAGCAACGCGGGCATCGCGAACGTGTCGCAGACCGGCGTGGTCACCGGCGTCGCGCCCGGCACGGCAACCATCACGGCGCTGCCGCAGGCGGACACCACGTTGCGCCGCACCGTCACGGCCATCATCAGCCCGCTCGTCACGAGCGTGACCGTCAACCCGACGTCCACGCAGCTCTTCATCAATCAGCCGCTGCAGATCGCCGCGACGGTCAACGCCGACGCCGGCGCCAACACCACCGTGCGCTGGTCGTCCGCCAGTCCGGCCATCGCGACCGTCAGCGCGACCGGCGTGGTCACTGGCGTCGCATTGGGCTTCACCACGATCACCGCCACGTCCAATCAGGACTCCACGCGACAGGCCGCGGTGCAGGTGAACGTGGTGCGCCGCCCGGTGTCGGTCACGATCATCCCATCGGTCATCGGCATCGGCGTCGGTGTCACCAGCCCCACGCAGGTGGAAGTGCTCGCGGACCCCGGCGTGCTGACCACCGTCACGTGGGCGAGTGCCAATCCGGCTATTGCCTCGATCGATCGCAATACGGGTGCACTCACGGGCGTCGCGCTCGGCAGCACCACGATCACGGCCACTTCCGTCGCCGATCCGGCGCGCTCGTCGACCGCCACCGTGAACGTGGTCCCGCGCCTCGCGTCGCGGTGGGGTGCGACGCGCATCAACGGCGACCTCGTCGATGATGTCACCGGCATCTGGTGTCCGCGCGAGACGGCCTGCTACGCGGTGAGCGCGTCGCTCGGTGACGTCTTCCGCTGGGATGGCACCGCGTGGCGCACCGTGCTGCGTGGCCGGGACTTCACCAATCGTCGCTTTATTGCGATCGCGGGTGACGCCGCAGGGAGCGTGGGCTATGCGGTCGGCACCGGTGGACTGATCGCACGCTTCAACGGCGCGGCCTGGTCGCAGATGCAGTCGGGCGTGACGACGGATCTCAACGAAGTCGTCGCCGGCGACAACAACACCGCGATGGCGGTGGGCACGAGCGGCGTCGTGCTGCGGCTCGCCAACACCGCCTGGTCGCGGCTGACACCGCCAACGGGCACGCCAACCCTCAACGCGGTCGCATTTGCGCAGGGGAGCTGGTTCATCGCCGGCGACAACGGCACGCTGCTCCGCCTCACGGATACGACGTTCACGCGCGTCGAGACCAACACGGTCGAACATCTGCGCGGCATCGTCGGCCTGACCGGCACCAGCGGCGTTGCCGTCGGCGACTTCGGCACGATCCTGCAGTTCTCGAGCAATCAGGTGACGCCCGTCCCCACGAGCACGACGGCCGATCTGCTGCATCTCTCGCAGGGATCGTCGAGCACGTTGCTGGCGGTCGGCGATGGCGTCGTGCTGCAGTTCACCGGCGTCGAGTGGCGCCGGCTGACGCCACCCTACGCCACGCGACTCTTCGCCGCCTACGTGGATCAGAACGGCAATGCGATCGTCACGGGGCAGCGCGGACTGGTGATGGATCTGCGCGGCGGTGCCTGGTCGACGCGCAACGTCGCCCCCGACCTGCTCGACGTGTGGACCGCCGATGCGACCGCCGCGTGGGCGGTGGGTGAGCTCGGCTTCATCTACCGGTGGAACGGGACCGCGTGGACGCGCCAGACCGCACCCACCACGCAGCGCCTGAACGGTGTCTGGGCGGCCAATGCGTCGACCGTGTTTGCCGTCGGCGACAGTGGCACCATCCTGCGCACGACCGACGGGGGCGGCACGTGGACCGTGCAGACGTCACCCACACGCAATGATGTCATCGGCATCTGGGGGACTGGGCCCAACGCAGCCGTCGCGGTGGGTGTCGGCGGCGAACTCCTCGCGTTCAACGGTACGGCGTGGCAACAGACGGGCGAGCTCGCACCGTCGGCGCTCTACGGCGTCTTCGGCTCGGCAGCCAACGACGTCTGGGCCGTCGGCGACGCGGGGCTCATCTACCGCAACAACGGCACGCAGTGGACGCGCAGCACCATCAACACGACCGCACTCCTGGTTGGCGTGTGGGCCGCGAGTCCCTCGTCGGTCTTCACCGTCGGGCAGTTGGGCGATGTCGCGGCCGCGTTCCGCTTCAACGGCACTGCATGGCAGACGTTCAATCCTGGTACGACCAACCCGCTCGCCAGCATCTGGGGCCCGAACGCGAACGATCTCTATGCGGTGGGTGCGAACGGCACGGTCGTGCGCTTCGACGGCACGCAGTGGAGCACGATGACGTCTGGCACCACCGACTTCTTGTGGTCAGTGAGTGGCACCAGCGGCGGCACGGGCGGACTCGCGGTCGGCTTCAACTCGACGGCGCTCATCGCGAACCTGGCCGCGTCCAACATCATGAGCGTGCAGGCGGGCCTGCCCGTCCGATCACTCGAGCCCGGGCGCGGTGCGCGTGGGGGCAGCCGAGTGCTGAGCGACGGGGCGGAGCGGCGCACGCATCCCGCGCTCCGGCGGCGGCGGTAGATCACACGCAGCGCGACCGGTGCACGTGACGCGCCGGTCGCGCGGGCGAAGACGAGAGCGAATGCGTGTGTCTTTCCCAGTG
>JALOPS010000307.1 GCA_025453745.1 Gemmatimonadaceae bacterium | reverse complement strand
CGAGAAGCCGCATCTGCGTACCCAGTCGCGGGTGTCGCGCCGACCGCAGCCAGTCACTATCAGCGCAGCGCTCAAGGCGATCGACCAGTGCGGCGCGCGCATCGCGAAAGCGCGCAAGCAGCACATCGATCGATTGCGCGTTGTGGTTCGCCTCGTGACTTGCCGAGTTGGCGAGATCGGTTGGCGAGAGCGTGTCGCGCCCTGCCAGCAGGTCTTCGACGCGTCGCAACCACAACGGCTCGAGGTCGCCCAGATGGCCGACGTGTTGTTGAATCGACCACGTGCCGTCGGCGCTGCCGGTGCGAACGGATGCCGGCAGCGTCGCCACGCGCGCAGCGAGGCGGGCTGAGGTGCCGCGCACGCGCTCGATCAGCGCTGGCGCATCGGCGAGCGGGCGGTCGAAGGCGAACACCCGCTCGAACCACGGAACCTGGTGCATCACCCGGTCCGCATGCTGCGCGACGATGACTCACCGTCGACGGATTGCCGCGGCGCGCGCACCTCGATCACCACGCGTCAGCGCCCGGCCGCCGCATTCCGCCGCCCCATCTCGTACTCCTTCGGCGGGGTGGCACCCATGAGGTGTTGCACGAAGTAATCCCACCGCCGCCGCATCATGTACGGCGTGCTCCGACCGAACCCGTGCCGTTCGTTGGGCAAGAGCAGCAGATCGAAGTCCTTGTTCGCGCGAATGAGCGCTTCGACCACGAGCATCGTGTTGTCCGGCGGCACGTTGTCGTCGAGTGTGCCGTGGGCGAGGAGCAACTTGCCCTTGAGGTTGCCGGCAACGGTCTGGTTGGCATCACCGACATACGAGTCCGCCGGCCCGTCGGCACCGCGCGTGAGCAGCCCCTGATACCGTTCGCCCCAGTCGTCTTCGTAGTTGCGCTGGTCGTGATTCCCCGACTCAGCGATGCCGACCTTGAAGAAGTCCGGCTGCCGGAACATCGCCGATGCCGTTGCGAAGCCGCCGCCCGAGTGTCCCCAGATGCCCGCGCGGTCGACGTCGATGAAGCGATGTCGCTGCGCGAGCTCCTTCATCCCCGCGACCTGGTCGGGAATCGTGTTGTCGCTCATGCGGCCGTAGTAGAAGTCCTTGAATGACTTCGACCGGAACGGTGTCCCCATGCCATCGATCTCGACGACCACGAAGCCCAGCTCAGCGAGCGCCTGATTGTCACCGCGTGCCGGAATGAAGCGGTACGACCCCACACTGCCGATCTGCGGGCCGGGGTAGATCTTGTTGACGATCGGGTACTTGCGTGCACTGTCGAGCCGAGTGGGCGTGTAGAGCAGGCCGTACAGATCCGTCTTGCCGTCGCGCGCCTTGACGGTGATGCGCTGCGGCGGCTTCCATCCCGTCGCGACGAGCTTCGAGACATCCGCACGGTCGAGCGTGAGCAGTGCGGTGCCCTTCGCGTCGCGCAGCACCGTCACCGGCGGCGTCGAGGGCGTGGAGTACGTGTCGACGATGTAGCGACCCGATGGCGAGACCGACACGTCGTGATCGGCATCTTCGGCGGTGAGCAGCGCGATCGCGCCACCGTTCATCGAGACGCGATGGAGATGGCGATAGTACGGGTCGTGGCCCGCCACCTTCCCCTGGCCGATGAAGGTGATCGTTCGCGCCTTTGCGTCGATGCGCACGATCGACGCGACGTTCCCCTCGCCACTGGTGATCTTGCGCTTGAGCACGCCGCTCGTGAGATCGTAGAGATAGAGCTGCCCCCAGTCGTCGCGCTCGGAGTACCAGAGCACTTCATTGGTCGCCGGCAGCACGCGCCAGTTGGGCGTGCCATCGCCCGACTCGAACTGTGTGGCCACCGTTTCACGCAGCACGTCGCGGACGGCGCCGGTGGTCGCATCGGCGATGCGCAGCACCGCGGTCTTGTGGTCGCGCGTACTGGAGACAAACGCGAGCGCCGAGCCGTCGGGATACCACTCCGTATCGGCAAACTCGCCGTCGCAGAAGATGTGGTCGCACACCGTGGAGCGATGCTGATCGGGCGCCATCTGGAAGCGCACGGTCTTCGGTGCCGGTCCCGAGACGTCGATGATGACGCGCTCGATCATCGTGATGACGGAGTCGATCGGCAGCGGGTACTTCCATCGATCGAGCACCGGGCGACCCACCGCGGTAAGCAACAGGTACATCTCGCCGGTGCGGCGCTGGTCCTGCTGGAACGTCGCGATCTTCTTCGAATCGGGTGACCAGCGCACGACGGGACGATCGGAGTGCACCCAGCCGGCGTTGTCCGTGGCATAGCCGTAGTCGGTGACGCCGTCGGTGGTCAGTTGCGTCTCGCGGTTGGTCGCCACGTCGCGCATCCAGAGGTTCCAGTCGCGAATGAAGACCGCCTTGGTCCCGTCGGGCGAACGGACTTCGGGGCGTCCGGTGCGATTGGGCATGCCCGCTGGCGTCGTCGGCGCGTTGTCACCGGGAAGACCGCTGACGCCGCTGCATGCCGCGGGCGTCGCGGTGCAGTCGGTGCGGGTGCGACGACGCGGGTCGACGAGCACGGTGGCGGTGACGCCGTCGGCACGACGGACGCGATACCAGAAGCGGTCGTCGGGGAGCCAGGTGGGCTGCCCGGCGACGCCGCTGACCAGCGGGGCGACGGCGGGGGCGAGGAATCGCTCGGCGCGCGCGTAGTCGTCGGCGGTGACAGTGGGGCGCTGCGCGCCGAGGAACGCGGGCGCGGCGAAGAGCAAAGCGAGCGAGAGCCGAGAGCGCATGGCGTCGGAAGAAGGGGAAGAGGGCGAAGGATGCGCGGTGCGACCCGGGTGGGGGAGGCCGTTTGTCGGAGCGGGACGAGGCGGGCTTCGGCGGGCTTGCGCGGTCCGGTGTCGAAATTAGAATCAGGGTCCGATCCCGAATACATACCGAACATTCTTCCTTCGTCGGAGAGAGGATTCCATGGCCGTCCCCGTGCTCGACTCAGACCAGCTCCTCGCGCACTTGCAGGGGCACCGCCGGCTCACGCGTCGTACCATCGCGCTCTTTCCGGCTGATCAGTTCACGACCTTTGCGGTAGGTGGCATGCGGCCGTTCGGCGCGATCGCGCGCGAGCTGCTGGCCATGGCCGGGCCGTTCGTGAAGGCGTTTGCCACCGACGACTGGGATCAATGGGACGAGGATCGCACGCCCATCGCGCAGGACGTGGCGCTCGCCAAGTGGGATGAGAACACCGCACTGATCGACCAGCACTGGCCCGGGTTGGTGGCGAAGGGCTTCACGCGGGAGATCACGATCTTCGGGCAGTGGCCCGGCACGGTGCGGCAGCATCTGTTCTATGTGATCGACAACGAGATCCATCATCGTGCGCAGGGGTTCACGTATCTGCGCGCGTTGGGGATCGAGCCGCCGCCGTTTTGGGAGCGGTGATCGTCGTGTCCTGAGCGAGCCGCGCCCGCCCCGTCGTGTCCTGAGCGAGCCGCGCAGCGGCGCGTCGAAGGACCTCGCGATGGCGCGCAGCGCCATTCGCGGACAGTCTCGCACCGCCACCACTGCCCCGGACGGGCGCTCCGCGCCCGCCGGGCGGTGCTTCGACTCCGCACTCGCTGCGCGCGCGCTCCGCTCGTCACGCGGGCGGTGCGCAGCAGCGCACCACGCGCGGGGGTTACCGCTCCGGCCGGCAGCGCGTGACCGTGGCGCGACTTTTCGGAGGGCGCAGAATCACCGTCTGCGATGTAGGTGTGACGCGGCGATTGTCCCCTGCACGGACAGGCCGCCAGTAGACCGAGTCGCGGCGAGTACGCCAGAACTGCCACCGCGGCGGTCGGTAGGGCTCGATCGCGATCATCGAGCTCTCGTCGAGTCCGAACCACGCCTGCTCGAGGAAGAGCTCGGCGGTGCTGGTGCAACCTGCGTCGACGGGCAATCGGAACGACGTCGGAATGAACCCGATTCGCAACGCGCGCACGCGATACTCACCCGCCTCGAGCTGCAACGGCCCCAGCAATCCACCCGGTCCGGCGACCGTGTCGCGAACCCGTTCGCCGCGCGCATCGTAGATCGCGATGCGCGTAGTCTCGAGCGTCACTGTTGGCGCACTGAGTTGACGCACCGTCATCTCTAGCCCACCGACGCCGAGCCTGCGGAGCGAGTCGTTGAGGGCTTGGTCCATCCAGATCTGCGTGACGCCCAAGTAGCGCGTTGAATCGAGGCGTGCGAGCCTCGTGGGCATGACCGGCGACTCCGCGCTGACGACGATGGGTGAGGTTGCCGGTACGGGCGTCTCAGTCGGCTGCGGCGCACGTGCGGCCCGGCACCCGGCCATGCACACGATCAGTGCGAGGCCGGCCGCAGTTTGAGACCTATGGCTTGGCATGAATTCGTTGCTCAGCAAAACCACGCGACGGTGCAGGCTCACACGTGGTGATCGTCGCTCGGCCACTCGAGCGCGCGATCGTGATGGTTGCAGGAAATGTGTCGGCCACCAGATACGCTTCGAGCGTCATCCGGCAGCCAGCGATCACGGTCACGGGCACGCGCAATGGCACGAAGCCGTCACCAAGCACCAGCGCATCGTACTGACCCGCAGGGAGCGAGTCGAGCACGCGGAGGCCACTGCCGTCGGTGAGCCGTTCGCGCGCCGTGATGCCATCCGGTCGCACCACCACCACTCTCGCCTGCGGAATCACTCGCGCAGGGGCATCGTGCTCGCGCACGCCAACGGCAAGCCGAGCCACGCCGGCCGCTGCACGCACGTCGTCCGCATATGCCGGCAGCGCGACGAGCTCCAGCCCGGCACGTGGCGCCTGTGTAAGACTCACCGGCGCACCCGGCCGATGTCCCACGCAGCCGGAACACCAATAGACACTACTGATGAGTGCGAGCACTACACTGCGCGACCGTCGATCGGACATGTCGTGATGTCGCATCAAGGTCCCTACCGCACGCCCAGCGACTTTCTGTCGCCCGCACCCGCTTCGGCGCG
>JALOPS010000306.1 GCA_025453745.1 Gemmatimonadaceae bacterium | reverse complement strand
ACCCTCCTCTGGATCGGCTATCCGCTCTTCTGGATCCTCGGCCCCTCGGGCGTGGGCGCGATCTCGCAGACGGTGGAGACGACGCTCTTCGTCGTCTGGCCGATACTCAGCAAGGTGGGGTGGAGCCTGATGGATCTGCTGAGCCTGCGCGCCCTGCATCCGGTCGAGCCGGCCACGGTGCGCACGGGGTACGCGCGGGCCTGAGGTATGTGATGGTCCGCATGCTGCAGGGCTGGCGGCGCAGGTCTAGATGCCGCGTCCATCGCATCGCCGAGCACACCGGCCGGCAGTCACCGTACCCGACCGACACGATCACGCGCACTTACGGAGGTGGAGAATGCAGCAGGTCCAGGACGGCCAGTGCGGGCTCTGCACGCACTTCGGCGAGCACCATGGCGACGACCAGCGCCTGGTGAACATCCGGCGCGAGCGCACCGCGCCCGAGACGCTGGTGGAGGAGTGCGGGCATCCGAAGCATGCCGAGCTGCACCTGGTGGTCACGCCGATCAGCGGGTGTCAGGGGTTCGAGCCGGCGTACGTGCACTGAAGAGGCCGAACGAGCGGTCGACCACGGCGCGTGAATCGCGACCTAATGGTCAGCATCACGCCGGGCCTTCCGCGGGCTCGGCGTGATTCCACGTTCCTACGACCCCTTGCACGACGCGCTGGCAGGCCCGTCTGGAAAGCGCGGTCACAATCCGGATCGTAGGTATGGCGCGGCGCGATCATGCCTCTGCGCTCCGGGCTGCCGAAGTTGATCGCTGGCAGCTCGGCGAGTAGCGTACGCGATGACGACGCTGCCGCCACCCCGAACTGGAGCGTGACATGCCGACGTTGTTCCGTGGCCGACGCGGGATCGAAATGCTGCCGCCAATTGCCCTGTCCGCCCTCTCCTTGACTACCGATGTGCAAGGGGTAAATAGCCACCTGCACCTCAGCGACGAAGGCACTCGCTTGCTTCTCTTCGACGAGGCCGTGGTCAACGGGCTGTACAATGACAGCGTCGGACTCGCAACATATGGAGTCGGCCACTTGGTGCACGCACGGCGCCTCGCGCTGGGATCTCTGCTGTATGGCACAGCCAGGGCAAATCGATCGCGGTGGCAGCAGTACTTCGCGCGCGAACGCGGCACGCCGTTTCTTCATCGTCGCGTAGCTGGAGATCCTGCATTCTCTACGCTGCAGGCGGGCGCAAGAGTCCTTGGCCGCGAGCGCCTGGCCGAGAAGCGGTATAACAGAGCGTACGCGACACTTCGTGCATCGCAGCGCTTGGATGTCGATGTTTTGGCCGATCAGGCCGTCGCACTCGAAACCCGGCTCCTTGGGGAGGATCCGCTCAGGCTGTTTCGAAGCAAGGTACCCGAGTACGAGGACTCGGTGCGGCAGGCGATACGCACGCCGCTCACGCAGCGTGAGTACGACGCGCTCGTGAGCTTTGCATACAACACCGGGGCCCAAGGATTTCACATGACGTCAGTTGCCGGCTTGGTGAACGAGGGAAGATACAAGTCGACGAACGCTGCTGAACGCGCTGCCGCCATCGATGCAATCGCTGGTGCTTTCGCCGCCTACAACAAGGCTCGTCGTGGCACGCTGCTCGTCATTCAACCTGGCCTCGTGACTCGCCGTCGTCGTGAAGCCGACCACTTCCTGCTGGAGGCGCGCACCATGAGCGCACCCGCGGGCGCAGGACGCGGCCCGCAACGATGAGAGTGGCTCTCAGTGTGCAGGCGACATGCTCGTTGATCCTGTTGGTCGTGGGCACGTGTCGACTGCCCGGGCAGCGCGCGAGTGATTCGGAGGCAAGCCGCAGACCACCATCGCCCGTGGCGCACGGGCCGGCGAGCCCAGCGAGGGATACCCTTCCCATGGCTCGCATCGAAGGGTGGGACGCTGATCGCGAGATCGCCGTCGATATCGCCACGTGCGATCGCGCCGAGTTCAACCAGCTCACCACGAACCAGTGTTGGGCACGGAGACAGAGGATCCGCACACTGGAGGCTCTCGAGGCGTACTCGTGGGCGCTCGGCGCCACGCGCGGACGACCCGACCATGCGTTTCTCCCTGCGGCGCTGTCGGCCTGGCGGCGCTATCGAGACGCAACGTGCGCCCTTGCTGGTGCCGCATACAAGGGTGGGTCCATGGAACCGATGACTGTGGCCTCGTGCCATGCCAATCGTGCGATCGAGTGGACGACCGAGATGTACCTCGTCATCCGCACGCCGCGTTGAACCCGGCGTGAGGGATGTGTCCTGGCGTGCATCGAGGATGCGCGTCCGCCCCCCGCCTGACGTCGCGCGGAACGCCACCTGACGTGTTGCAACGACATACTGAGGCGGCACTCAAATGGTGCGTACTTGGTCAGGCGGCGTAGCGGACATGCCGCTCGCGGAAGAGTGCGCGGATCACGTGTGGTTGCTTCTGCCGACGGTGCAGGTGGCGGCGCACGGCGCGGATCAGCCCCGCGCGGTCCGTCGGGCGGCGCTTGCCGACGGAGTTCGTCTTCACGTCCTGGTGCAGCAGGTCATCGGGGGTGAGCTCCGGGCAATGGCCCGGCATGCGCACGAGGGTCTGACGCGCGGCGTGGGCGCGGACGAAGGCGCTCACGCGGGCGGCCCGGTGCACGGGGTGCCCGTCGACGATCACGACGAGCTTGCCCGACGCCTGCTGCAGGAGTCGCTTGAGGAAGTCGATGAACACTGGCGCCGTGAAGCGGCCGTGGAACACGCGGCACGCCACGGCCCCCCGATTGGTGATCGCCGAGATCACGGTGCACCCGAAGCGCTGGCCCGTAGCGCGGACCGCGGGGGGCTGGCCGACGGGCGCGTCCGTGGTGCCGGTGACATGATCGCTGCGCCCGCCCATCTCGTCAGCCCAGTGAATCGTGGCCCGGTCACGCGTCGCGGCCGCCGCAATCGCGGGGTACTCCGTGGCGAGCCAGCGCGTGATGGCGGCGTCGTTGCGCTCGTACGCGCGGCGCGTCGGCTTCTGCGGCGTCAGCCCCCACGTGCGCACGTACTGGCCGACCGTGGTCAGCGCGAGCCGCACGCCGGTGCGCTGCGCGATGAGTTGCCGGACCGCCTCGCGCGTCCACAGATAGAACGGCAACGCGAGCTGATCGGGCATCTTGTTCACCACCAAGCGTCGGATCTGCCGCACCTGCGCCGCGCTCAGTGCCCCGCTGCCTGGACGCCGACCGCGCCGCTTGAGCGTGAGCGCGTCGGGCGCACCCGTCCGCGCCAGCGCCATCCACTTCTGCACCGCGCGCAGGCTGGCGCCGAACATGATCGCCGCCGCCGTCTGCGTCATGCCGCCATCCACCGCCCGCACGACCTGCGCCCGGAGCAGCTGCAGCGCGGGCGTTGCGAGCTTGCGCGCATCACGCGTCGGTGGCATGCCTTGCGATAGCACCTTACGCACTATTTGTCCACCGGGTCAGTATCTGCAGGACGAGATGGCGATCGCGTGTAGGACAGACGGCACCGTACTGGATCGGGCCGGGCGCCGCCCGCAGGTTTTGGCGGAGCCCGGTCGCCCACCCGTGCCCGGGTCGCTCTCCCGCTTCCTCGACCCGTCATGTCCGCTCCCGTCCTGCAGTCGCTCAAGCACTTCCAGTCGGCATCCTCCGGCGGCCCGTTTCGCGGCCGCGACGACTTCCGCAAGCTCGACTGGGCGCTCGCACGCTTCCACGAGTACGGCCCGTCGATGACGGCGATCGACCGCACACGGCTCCTTCGCTTCATCCACGAGGAGGCGCAGTCGTGGCTCGACTACAAGCGACCGAAGCTCCAGAACGCGTCCACCTCGCTGCTGCGCAAGCGCGAGACGGCCATCAAGGGACTGATGGCCGAGGTCGCCGACCAGATCCGCTGGGAGGTCTACCGCACCGCGAAGGGGCGGGGACGCCTCGACCAGACCAAGGGCATGGAGCTCAAGGGGCTCTCGGGCAACTACATCTTCGAGGCCACCGCACAGCCGAAGGGGGTCGCTCATCCGTCCGCATCGGAGGTGCTCGCCTACGCACGTGACCACAACCTCTCGGCGTCGAGCAAGGAGGGCTACGTCAAGGCGCGCGACCAGTTCGTCGCCGACCCCTCCCACGACCAGAAGACGGAGCAGCTCTACTACTCGCGGCAGGAGCGCATGCGTCACATGCTCCTCCCCCTCAACGGCAAGCTGTTCGTCGATCCGTACACCGCCGCCAACATCGCCGGCGCGTACGCCATGGACGAGTACGGGAACCTCTTCGCACAGGAAGCCCCCGAGAGCGACTGGCGCTCGTTCAACCACTCGACCTTCTGCCGCGGCAAGCAGGTCGTCTGTGCGGGGCTGATCGACATCCGCGACGGGATTCTCATGCACGTCGACAACATGAGCGGCCACTACAAGCCCGGGCCGACCCAGCTCGCCAACCTGCTCCGCCACCTCATCTCGTTGCGCGTCGACATCACGCGGACCAAGGTGGTGTGTGCGCTCGGCCCCGCGACGCAGGCGGAACGCGCCAGCTGCATCAACCACGCCTCGCTCGCGCAGTGCCAGGCGGCCGGCACCCCGATGAAGCTCCTCGACGCCACGGCCAACGGCTTCCTGACCAATCCCACGGGGACCGGGCTGGCGACCGTGAATCCGCACAGCTACAACGGCATCGCCAACGGGCAGTCGTTGCTCAAGGCGGCACGCGCGCAGCCACACATCGAGATCGCGCACATGGACTGAGCGCGGCGCCCTGCGCGCTGGCCGGAGCGTGCGATCGTGGCGCAGCGTCCCGGCGCACCGTCGTGGCGCATCGGTCGTTGCCTCGCGACGAGGGCCAGCCGCCCGGGTGGCATCCGCGCGCGTTGCGCCGGCTGCGGCGATCACGCATCGTCGACGCACCCATGCCCGAGCTCCCCGACGTCGAGACCTACCGCGAGGCGCTGACGGCGCGGATCGTCGGCGACCCGCTCGACGCCGCGCGCGTCACGAGCCCCTTCGT
>JALOPS010000052.1 GCA_025453745.1 Gemmatimonadaceae bacterium | reverse complement strand
GAATGTCGCTCGCCATGTCGGTTGCCGAGGCATAGCGCCGCGTCGGCTCCTTTTCGAGCGCCTTGCCGATGATGACTTCCACGTCGCCGCTCAACCGACGATCGATGCTGCTGATCGGGCGCGGCTCATCGGAGAGGATCATCATCGCCGCTTCGTAGATCAGCTTTCGCCGCAGGTCGTACGGCAACTGACCGCTCAAAAGCTCGTAGAGCACCACACCGAGCGAGTACACGTCGCTGCGTGCATCGACGGTGCCAGGCTCCGCGTTGATCTGCTCCGGGCTCATGTACTGCAGCGTGCCGATCACCTCGCCGATGGACGTCTGCCGTGTGGCTTGCCGGTCGCCGTCGGTGACGAGGGCGACGCCGAAGTCGAGGATCTTGGGGTCGCCGCTCGACTCGACGAGGATGTTCTGCGGCTTGAGATCGCGGTGCACCACGCCCTGGCCGTGCGCGTAGTGCACGGCGTCGCAGACTTTCGCGAAGAGCTCGAGGCGCTGCGCAACGGAGAGCGCACGCGTGGCGGCGTATTGCGTGAGCGGCTCGCCGCGCACCAGCTCCATCGCAAAGAACGACCGTGGGCCGTCCGGCCCGTCATCGGTATCGGCCTCGTAGATCTGTGCGATCCCGGGGTGCTGCAATCGCCCGAGGATCTCCGATTCCTGTGCGAAACGTCGCGCCATCTCGGGAGCGACGAGGTCAGGGCGGATGACCTTGAGTGCGACGGCACGGTGAGGCTGTTCCTGCCGGGCCTCGTAGACCGTGCCCATCCCGCCTTCACCGAGCACGCCGACGATGCGATAGCGACCGATCCGATCTGGGAGCATGTGGCGAAACAACTCAGGCGCGCGGGGTGCCGCGAGGGCGACGGGCCATTCCTCCGTGTCCGGTGAGCGCCCGTGGCCGCATCGGCCGGTTGACCGACCCCTCACCCGCTGGACAGCCGCACGGCAACGCCGATACTCCGGGAACTCTCTGCACTCCGGTGCCCCATGGCCAGTCCCCGTCGGTTTACCGACGACGAAATCGCCCACATCCTTGCTGCTGCGAGCGTCGAATCGGCGCGCGCGACGGTCGACGATCCGCCTGAGGCCGCCACGTCCACGGGGCTCACCCTCGCGGAAGTGCAAGCGGTGGCGCGGGAAGCGGGGATCGATGCCGACGCCATTGCGCGCATCGCCGCGCGTGTGGAGCGCGGCGACCTGACGCCCACTCGGCGGCGCACCGTGGCGGGGTTGCCCGTCGCGCTGGCGCGCACGATCGATCTTCCCCGCCCCATCACCGACGTGGAGTGGGAGCGCATCGTCCTCGCGCTCCGCGAGACGTTCGAGGCGCGCGGCGTCGTATTGCGGGAGGGGACGCTTCGCGAATGGCGCAACGGCAACCTGCGCGCGGTACTCGAGCGCACTGCGGGCGGCGATCGGCTGCACGTCGCCACGCGGCGCGGCGATGCGGGGGTGTTTCCGCGACTGGGCCTGGTCGCACTCGCGACCGCGATCGTGATGGCTGCGTCGCTGATGACGCGCGGGGCATCGACGGCTGCGCTCATGCCTGCCGCGATGCTTGCGCTGGCCGGCGTCGCGGCCCTGACGCGCAACGTGTTCGTGCTGCCGGGATGGGCGCGGCGCCGCACGCAGCAGATGGAGTCGCTCGGCGCAACGATCGAGCAGGTGCTGCTGCGAGAGTCGGTGTCGCGCTGAGTGAGCGGCGGGCGATGGGTCCACTATTGGTGCCACGACCGGTCGCGCAGTGTTCTCGCATGCAGCAGGACGCGGCGGAGTGAAGATGCAGGCCGTGATCTGCGAAGTGTGCTGCCGTCCTTTCTCGCAGACCCGTCCCGCTGATGCCACGATCAAGGAGTGTTACGGCGACGTGCAGCACGCCGATTGCACTGCTCATCACCATTGTGGTGAGTGCGTGCACCTCACCGCCCTCCCCCGCGTCGGAGCGCGCGGTCCGCCGAGTGTGGGACGAGTACCTCACCTCCAAGCGCGGCCAGTTCGCGGCGAACGCCGGCACGCCCTCGCCGCTCTGGAGTGCGGCCGAGCAGTCGCGCTGGCCGATGTATGACCTGGCCGGCTTCTATGTTGCCGATCACGCGATCCCCGAAGTACTCAGCGTCACGCCCGTCAACGCTGCTGTGGATAGTGCGTACCAGGTGGTCACGCGGTTCTGGCCGGCGGGAACGACCACGCGCGACTCGATGACGAAGCCAGAGTTGACCATGACGGCGTATGCCCGCCGCGAGGGTGGGCGGTGGGTGCTGGCGAACGCGTTGCCCTATCGCACGCACGCGTGGGTGCGCAAGACCCGCGGCCGCATCACGTTCCATATTGCCCCCGCCTTGCGCTTCAACGCGACGAAGGCGGCGCGGGCATCGGCATTCGTCGATTCGCTCGCCACCGCGTTTGATGTGGCACCACCACCACGGCTGGACTACTACGTCACGGAGAGCGTGGATCAGGCGCTCGCGATCCTCGGTGTGGTGGTCCCAACACGCTTCGGCGCGGACGGTCGCTTCGCGAAGCCGGTCAATCTGCAGCTGTTTTCCGGCATCCCCGCGCTCGGCGAGGAGTATCGACACGAGATCGCGCACGTGGTGCTGCTGCCGATCGTGCGCGGGAGCAGCACATCGCTCCTCGCGTCAGAGGGTGTGCCGACGTGGTTCGGGGGAACGGCGGGGCTCGACTATCGCGGCTCGGTGCAACGGCTCGACTCGTTGCTCCGGACAGCGCCCCCACGCACGCTCGAGACGACCATCGACGGTACGGGTGTTCCGGTGGAGATCCGCTATGCGGCGGGCGCGGTGCTGGCCGAATGGCTGCACGAGGTGGGCAGCGTCGATGCGGTTCGCGAGTATCTGCGCACCCCGACACTCGGGCTGCGTGCGATGCTGACCCGTCGTCTCGCGCGCCCGTGGCCGGACGTGCTCACGGGTTGGCGGCAGCGCATCGAACGGATCGCGGCGCCCCCACCGCGCGTGCCGCCAACTGCACGCGCCGGTCAGGACTCTGTGATGCGGTAGGTGTACGCCTGCAGGTCCGCCTCGAGCGTTGCCGTCGCACCATCATTGCTCCACCGCAACTTGAGCTCATGCGCCGCTGCGGGCAGCACCTCGAGCGTGGCGCCAAAGCCGAACGCCGGGCAGCGCGCGCGGAAACGCAGCAACTCCAATTGCGCCTTCACCACATCGCGTTGCAAGCCGTCTTCGATGTCGGGGGCGCCGAGGTTGGTCCGATTGATCTCCTTGTGCCCGCCCGACCCCGCGCGCTCCACGGCAGCATGGTTGTTCCGACCCGCAAAGAGATCGAGATACCACACCTGCGGCTTGCCGGGCATGAACAGTTGAATCGCCCGGGCGAGCAGGAGCTTCTGCTCGTCTTCGCCCAGGGCGCTGAAGTACGTGGCATTCACCTGGTAGTACAGGTTTTTCTGCCCGTGCAGGTCCTTCACGTAGCCGCCCCGCGCGACCACAGTCGCAATGAGCGACTCGATCTGTGCATCGGTGAGCAGCCCCTTCAGGTCGAGCAGCGGAATGCCGTCGTGGCAGCCGAGCATGTTGACCGTGCGGATACCCTTGGCCTGGATGTCAGCCACCCAGCGCAGGATCGCCTCGTTGGTCTGCCGCTCGAACGCATCGATGATCAGTCCGGGGAGAAAGAAGTCGTACGTCAGGTACCCGCGGGCGGCGATCGCTTCGTGCGTGCGGTCGCCGTACGACGTGTGGATCTCCGGCAGCAGTTGCAGTCCGTGCCGTTGTGCGATGCCGTTGACCCGCTCCAGGCACTCCCACGTCTCGGGATCGTTGAAGAAGTTGCGCTTGCCGACGCTCTTGGGCGCGTAGGCAAATGCGTCGAGCCGCACGATGCTCGCACCATACGCCGCGAGTTGTGCAAGCGTCGCCTCGTAGAACTCCCACACGAGCGGGGAGCGGATGTTCAGGTCCATCTGGCCCAGGTAGACTCGACGGGACTCGAGCAGTTCGATGATCGCGGTGCGCTTGGGCGCGAACGGGCCGTAGTCGATCTCCCCGGGCTTCTGTTTCGCGGCGAATGCCCGGTGGAGCAGTGCCTCGAGCTGCTCGGCCTCGCCGTACTGCAGGTCGAGCGCGCGCATCAGCTCCTGCTGTGACGGCACGGTGTACCGCACCTCCTGATAAAACGTGTTCCAGTACGGCACTTCGCGCCCATCCGGAAAGCGCACCGAGAGAATCGGCAAGCCCGGCTTGCGGAAGAACATGTCCTTGATGAGTGCAGCGTCGGGCTGGATGTAGCCGGCGTCGGTCATGGTGCCGTGACCGTCCCAGAACCGGTTCCAATCGATGAAAAAGTCGCGGTAGACCGACGCGTCGCCCTTGGCGATGATGTCCTGGAACTGCGGCGAAAGGACCGACGCGTGATTGAGGATGAAGTCGAGCTTCAAGTCCACGCCCTGCGCCTGCAGCGCCTCGAGGTCGGCCGCGCTTGCAAGCTGCCGGTTCAGCCCGTAGTCGATGACGGAGAAGCCGCGATCCAGATCCGTGTGAAAGAGGCTGGGCAGGATGTAGAACGACTCGAAGACCCCCTCGAGCTCCGGCCGTGCGAGAAACGCGACGATGTCACCAAGCCTCCCGCCGATGCTGTCGGGATAGGCATTGAGCATCGGACCCGCGCCGGCGCTCCCACGTGCCGTGCTCATTGCGCTGCCGCCTCGGCGGCCATGCGTGCGGTGAAGTCTGCGTGCGAGACGATGTCCCCAGCCTTCGACACGATCAGCTTCGCCTTGTGCGCCTGCGAAGCGAGCAACCCCTGCTCGATCTCGAGCACCATCGTGGTGAAGGGCGAGTCCACCGCGCCATCGCGATTGCGTGCGCGCCGGTGCGCCAGCGTTTCCTGCGGCGTGCTGTTGAGCAGGATCGGGATGTCCACACCGTGCAGATGGTCGTTGTTGCCATGCGTCCACTCGATGACGAGCACGCGGATGCGCGACATGTCCACCGCATCGTACCAGAGCGTGGACGCGTCGCGCCCCATGCGCTTGAGCATGAGGGGCGACCGCCCCGCCTTGAACTCGGCGAGCAGACGGCTCACTTCGGCGAAGTCCGTTTCGCGTGGCGTGCCGAGATAGCCCATGAGCCCAGTGCGACCGGCCGCCTGATACGCCGCGAGCCAGGGGTGCGCGCTCACATGCGCGGGGTTGGCATCCTGCTCCTGGGCCTGCAGCCCGTGCAGCACCGCGTTGCGCTCGTGCGTGAACTCACCAGCCGCAACCAGCCCCTTGAGCGCAGCCTCGCGGAAGACCAGCAGGCGCTCGTGGTCGTTGTCCTTGGGGATGCGATGCGGATAGTTGTCGCCCGACATCACGTACGCGCTGATCTCCAGCGCATTGAAGTAGTGCGCCAGGAGCGAACCCACCTCGGACTTGCCGACCCCCGAGCCGCCGTGCACCGCGATCACGGCCTTGCCCGGCGCGGAGCCGTCGAGCATCGGCTGCACGAGCGGCACCAGCGCGCGGAACACCGTCGTGGCCTTGGCGACGTGCTGCTCGCCGATCACCACCTTGTCGCCCGGCATGTCGCCGGTGGGCACGTGCGAGAGATCGGTGATCGTTGGTGGCTGCCAGTCGGTCAGGCGTGCCGCGACCGAGCCGTGAGAGGGGTTGGACATGCGGATGTGCTCGTGGAGAGGTGGTCGGGCGTGCAATCAAACCACCGATCACGCGGAGGGCGAGCCACCAGCCCCGCCACCCTCTCATTCCACCGCATCTCGAGGGAGCGCAGCGCACCGCGCCCCCTGAGATACGGCACGGGCACTTCCCCGCCCGGCTTACCTATCGCGCAGTCCCCGCGGAGCGGCCGGTCACCGCCATACCCCCTGCCGCGCACCGTCCTCCTCAGCGCTCGACGCGGAACTCGATGCCCGCGACGCGATCGGGTGTCCCGGGGGTGAACGCCATGCGAATCATCAGCTCACCGTTCTTCGCTGAGCGGACGTCCAGCGCGAGCGACGCATCTGGTGCCACACGCACGCCCAGCAGCGTGAGCGGGCCCAGATCGGCAAAGATCTCCTGATACTGGCGGATACGATCGTCCACGCTGCGTCCATTGGGTGCGGCATGCGAGGCAATAAATGTGCGCATGACGGCGGTGTCGCCCGACGAGAACGCACGCAGATACGCACCCGCCGTGCGCCCCTGCGGCGTGTCGGGCAGCGTGGCCTGCCGCGCGCCCTGCGGCGCTGGTTGCGGCTCGCCTGCGCCACCGGGCGCGCGTACCACGCGTCGCGGGCCGCCCATCGCACCAGGTCCACCGCCTGCACCGCCGAGCCACCGTTCCACGGAATCGGCGATCACGCTGGCACTCGGCGGATCCATGTTGGCCAAGACGATCAGGTCGTACTCGTCAGGCAGCCCCTCGGCGATGATGCCGTTGGTGCCTGGGCTTCCACCGGCCACCATTTCGCGCGAGCGCCGCGCCGGGACGCCAAGTGTCCCCTCACGTCGCGCGCGCACAAAGCGCAGCAGGTCGTGCACGTTCGAGTAGGATCCGCCAGCGGCACTGCCACGCCGCGGCTGGAGCGGCTCGCTGCGCGAAAGCGGCGGCAGCGCCGCCGGCGCCGGTGCATCCGGGTCGCCGCCGCGCGTGTAGCCCACCGCCGCACCCGCCGGTAGCGAGTCGATCGCGGGAAAGCCGCTGGCCGTCATGCCCGCTGCCGCAAACACGTGGCGACGGATGTATTCGTGATACACCTCGCCCGAGACGCGCTCGATGATCTCGCCCAACACCACGTAGCCCGCGTTCGAATACTGCTGACGTGATCCGGGTGCGAAGGCGAGCGGGTGCCGCGTAGCGGCGGGCACGTTGTCGCGATTGGAACGGCGCGTGAGCGGGTTCTCGAAGATGTTGCCCTGAATCCCCGAGCGATGCTCGAGCAACTGTCGAATCGTCACCGTGCGCGCCGCAACAGCGTCGGGATAGTCGGGCCAGTAGGCGGAGATCGTGCTGTCGGGCGACAGGGTGCCGGCTGCCACCAACTGACCGACGGCACTCTGCGTGAACAGCTTGCCGAGGGAGGCCACATTGAACGTGGTCGCGACGGTCGCTCGCCGTTTGGTCTCACGATCGGCGTACCCGTAGGCCTGCTCGAAGACGGGCGTACCGCCGCGCGCGAGGAGGATGACGCCGGAGAACTGGTCAGCACGCGTCATTGCGTCGGCCAGCGTGCGAACGCGACTGACAAGTACGGACTGCGCGAGCGGCTGCCCACCCGCGGCGGGCCGCGGGGCCGGCTGCGCGCTGATCGGCATCGCACCGGCGATGCAGCAGCACGCGATCGCCGCGGCGCGGCGGGAGACGATGGCGGGACGCATGGGACGCGCTCCAGCGTGTATTCTCATTCGGGATCTCCACTGTGGGATTGATGACGGTTCCGGCGACAGCAATCAGAACCCACGGCCGTGAAGATCGTATGAAGGGCGCCGGCACGACCCGCGCCACGGCGCTCTTCACACCGCATTAACACCCCGCCTCCATGACTTCCGCATGACGGTTTCTGCTGCGGCCGATGCTCGGCGAGCCACGATCCTCGTGGTGGAAGACGATGCCAAGACGGCGGAGCTGGTCGCGCTCTACCTCGGCCACGCCGGGCATCGTGTGTCGACCGAGCGCTCCGGCAGCCGTGCGCTCCAGCGGTTGGAGACGGAGTCGTTTGATCTGCTGGTGCTGGATGTGATGCTTCCGGGCGCGAGCGGCACGTCGATCGCCGAGCGCGTGCGCGCGATGAGCACCACGCCGATCATCTTCCTCACCGCACGCACGATGGAAGACGATCGACTGCAGGGATTCGCCGTCGGTGCCGACGACTACGTGACCAAGCCATTCAGTCCGCGAGAGCTGGTCGCCCGTGTCGAGGCCCTCCTCCGTCGTTCTCCCCCGAACCGTCATCCGCTTCGCTATGCGGACCTGACGCTCGACCACGCGCGGCGCGAGGTGGTGGTGGCAGACGCGCCTGTGGAGCTGACGCCAAGTGAGTACGCCGTGCTGTCGACGCTCGTGACGCGCCCCGGCATTGTCTTCTCGCGCGCGGACTTGCTCGCGCGCTTGCCACACGAGGGTGGGCAGGCGCTGGAGCGAACCGTGGACGTGCACATCAGCAACATCCGCCGCAAGCTCGCGCACGGTCTGCTCGGCGGTGGTTACGTCGAGACGGTCATCGGCGCCGGCTATCGCACGCCGCGTCGCCACAAGGCGGATGCTCGCTGATGCGCAGCTTGCGCGCGCGCATCTTCGTGACGGTGTGGCCGCTCTTCGTGGCGGCCATCCTGGGCGTGGGCGTGCTGTCGAGCCGCTCGGCGCGTATCGAGCTGGCGCAGTTCGAGCAGCGCGAGCCGGCGGCGCCACGCGAGCGCCCCGTGTCGCCGATCGGTGCACGCGTGGCGGCCGGCTGGGCAACCGTGCGCAGACCAGAGGGCGCCGCGCTGCTCGAGCGGTTGGCTCGAGAGGTCGGCGACTCGATCCATCTGCTGGTAGTCGACACGGCGGGCGCCTTCGTCGCCTCGTCCGACACGTCGCTCGCATCGAGCCACATCGCGATGCAGGCCAATGGCGGGCTGGATCTCACGCGCACACGTGCCAGTGGGCGCGAACGGCTGATGCAGCGTCTCTTGCTGCACGGCGACCCGGTGGTCACCGCGGATGACGTCACCGTTGGCTCACTCTATGTCGTCCCGAGTGCGCTGCCTCCCCCGTCCGGCGCGCAGGTCATGGTGGCCGGCATCCAACGATCCCTCTGGTCGGCGGTGTTGCTCGCGTGCGTGCTGGCGGCTGTGGGCACCTGGCTGTTGGCGTATCCTCTCGTCGCGCAGGTGCAGCGCCTGACGGCGGCGGCCGTCAGCGTGCAGGAGAAGGCGCTCTCGACGCGCGTGCGCGTGAGTTCGCGCGACGAAATGGGCGCACTCGAGCAATCGTTCAATCGCATGGCCGCGTCGCTCGAGCAGACGGAGGTCGCCAAGCGCCAGCTCATCTCGGATCTGGCGCATGAACTGCGCACGCCGCTCACGAACGTCATTGGTCTGATCGAGGCGATGCGCGATGGCCTGCGGACGCCGGATGCGCGCACGCTCGCGTCCACGCAGGAAGAAGCGCTCCTGCTCCAGCAGCTGATCGACGAGCTGCAGGAGCTGGCGTTGGCCGATGCCGGCGCCCTGCGCTTCGACATTGGCACACTCGACGCTGGTCGCGAGGCCGAGCGCGCCGTCGCGGCCTTCCAGGCGGCAGCCCCGAGGATCGTGCTCGATCTGCCGAATGCACCTGTGCCGGTGCGGGCCGATGCACGCCGCGTGGCGCAGGTGCTGCGCAATGTGCTGCAGAATGCGGGTGGTGATGACGATCGCGGACACGGGTCGCGGCATTCCCGCATCGCAACTGCCGCTGATCTGGGAGCGATTCTATCGCGTCGATCCGTCTCGCGATCGCACCACCGGGGGCATGGGGCTCGGCCTCGCGCTCTCGAAGCGCATGGTGGAGGGGATGGCCGGAACGATAGACGCGTCAAGCGCGGAAGGCGCGGGGACGACGATGACGGTGCGATTGCCGCGTGGAGGCGATGTGACCACGAGCGTGCGGTCGGTGCACGCCTGAGTTCCCGGCGCACGTCGCAGGTACCGACGCCGCGCGAGCGACGCGCGCCCGGACGCTCCGCCCACCAGATTGAGGCAACTCGGGCGTCCGCGATGTCGCGAGAGCTCCACGCGTCGCGACACCGGGACATCGGTTCGTGACCACCCCAGCTTCGGACCTCGACGTGCCCTTCGACACGCTCTTCTGGATCGTCCTTGCGGTCGTGCTCGGCCTGTTCATCCGGAAAGCCGTGCAGCGCGGCGGGGTGCGGGGCGTGATGTTCGGATCACGCGTCGAGCGCCTGGTCGGCGACGTTCGGGGTGCCACACGCCATGGACAGTCGTTCACGGTGAGCGTGCACCAACTTGCCGGCTCCGACGGTCACGACGCGATCGGCCTCGAACTGATGGCGCGTACCGCGGGCGGCTCACAATTGATGACCGTCACGCTCAGCCGCGAGGCGGCCGTGCAGTTGGCGGAGCATCTGCGAGTGGCGGCGATGCAGTAGGCGACACGCGCTCCCTACGGCCGCACACACCTCCAGTTTGCTGCATCCATCGGGTCGCCGCTCCCGTACGCTGCCGTCTGCGGCTCCGGGCAGAGCAACTTCGTACGCTCCACCATGCCGCCGCGACCCATGCGACTGGCCACGAAGCGGTCGGGCGCCTTCCCTTCCTCCACCCACTGCATGATGGTGGCGAGCAGGTCCCGCCCCGGTGCGAACGGAACACCGGCGGCACGTTACGCCTGCAGCACGCCGGCGCCTGGTCCGGCGAGCGCGTGGTTCACGCCCGGAATCAATAGCATGACCAAGTCGCGTGCCCTGACCGACCACGCCGGCAATGATCACGAGACACTCCGCGTCGCACCTCTCGCGAGCTGCTCACGGTCGAGGCCGGTATGCTCCTTCGACTCCGCGCCCCGGGCCCGTTCGTCTTCGTACGCCGCGGCAGCCCACTACACTGTCGTCGCACGCCCTTCACCTTCCTGGTTCGCGCCAGGAACGGATGCTTCTCGACTGCGGCGCCGGTTCGCCCACATTCCTCCCGATCGCTCCCACTATCAGCGGGTGCATGCACACAGATGGTGTGATCCGTCTTAGCGCCTTCACCGCGAACGACGTGTCGACGGTGCTGGGTGCAGATATGGATGTCGAGCATCGCCGGTGGTTCGAGATTCCGGCCGACTTCGTGCCCACGCCGGAGCATGCGCAGCGTGTCATTGACGTGTGGCGGCATCGCCTGACCAGCGGTCGCGCGCCCGTGTATGCCGCCCGTCGCTGTGTGGATGACGTGTTGGTCGCCGGGTGCGACCTGCAGCCGGATGCGTGGGGCGTGCGGCTGTCTTACTGGACGTACCCTGGCTTTCGGCGCACAGGGTACGGCGTGCGCGTGGCGCGTCTTGCAACGGCTGCCGCGTACGACGACCTGCACGCGTCGCGTGTGTATGTCGAAATCGCCCGAGCGAATATCGCGTCACTGCGAACTGCGGCGCGGGCCGGCTTTAGGGTCGCGCCGTCGCCGCGGGACGATGCTTCCGACACGCTGTGCTGGCATGAAGTCGCGCGCGCGGGCAAGACTGTGGGCGGCGCGGAGACGTCGTGGGCATCTGCATCGGACGCCCACATCGACACGCCACCGTCATGACCATTCTGCCAGACCTCCTGCAACGCGATCTGGATCTCGTCATCTGCGGCACCGGCGCCGGACGCCAGTCCGCCGAGCGCGGGGCGTACTATGCGGGCGACGGCAATCGCTTCTGGCAAACACTCGCCGAGGTCGGCCTGACGCCCGCACAACTCGAGCCCTCCCGCGCGCGTGAGCTGTTGGCGCTTGGCATCGGGCTGACGGATCTCGTAAAAGAGGCCGCCGGGAGCGACGCGGAGCTGTCGTTCTCGATCGTGGACGTGATGCGCCTGCGACTCACCATCATGTCGCATCGCCCGTGGTACGTCTGCTTCAACGGCAAGCGGGCCGCCAAGGAATTCCTGCGCGTCCGGGAGGTGGAGTACGGCGTGCATGGCCGGCTCGGGCGTACCACGCTGTTCGTCGCGCCGTCGACGAGCGGCCTGGCGCGAGCCACATGGGACATTCGTCCGTGGCAGGAGCTCGCGCGTCGCGTGCGGCGCCCACGCCATACCAACCGGGACCGGTATCGCAGTGTGTAGACCCGCGAATCGGGCGTCGCCGCGGGAAGTGCAGCAGAGCGACGGCGGCGACCGCGCTCTCGGTCAGCCCTCGGGCCGCGTGTACTTGCGCTGGTAGGAGGCGCGCGCCGCTTCCCCCGCGGCGGCATCCTCGCGGAGCTGGGTGAAATCGATCAGCTCGTCGGTCATCGTTTGCGTTTCGCAGAGCGAGTAGAGTACAGGTCGCCGGCAATCCTTCCGGCAGGCCATCGCGCGCGATGATTGCACGGGCGGGCCCACAGGCATGCCCGACGCACTCTCGGCACTTCGACCGTTCGCCCCGCACGAGACCATACGTCCGCCTCACCCGTATCGAGGACACCGCCATGCCAGCCACCGTCGAGTCACTCGTCGATGCCGCCACCGAACAGTGGGTCACCTGGGGCCGCTCGACATGGAACGTGGCCACCGGGGCAAAATCGATTGGACATACCGATGACGAAGTCGCGTTTGCCCGACTCGTCATCGAACAGTACTGCGCCGTGGGCGGCGGCAACCCGTCGGTCACCGACATCGCCGACGACCGGTATTTCTGGTCGGCGGTCGGCATGTCGGCGGCGATGAAGTCCGCCGGATTCACGAAGACGGAGTTTCCCTTTGCGCAGTCGCACTCCACATTCATTCGGCACTTCGTTGCCGCGCGCAAACGAGGCATCGAGAGTGCGCCCTACTGGGGATTCCGCCTGAACGAGCCAGGTGGTGAACCGCAGCCGGGCGACATCGTCGCCTACGCCCGCGCGCGGAACATGACGACCGAGCGCGCGGCGAAGTTGTTCGATGCGACGAACAGCTATGAGAGCCACTCCGATCTAGTGGTCGAGAGACGTCGCAACGAGATCGACGTGATCGGGTACAATGTCATGGACTCCGTGACGAAGAAGACCCTTCCGCTCGGGGCAAACGGACATATCGCGGATCCTCGGCACTTCTGGTTCGTCACCCTCGAGCATCGCGGGGGGTGAGCACGGCGTCCGCTCCTACCAAGCTGCCACTCTGCGCGTTCGTGCCGGCGATCGGCAGGTCGCCCCGCGGCCGCGCCGCTCGCGGATCGGGGCATCTTTTCACGCGGTCTGCGTGTCACACTCATGTGCCCTTGCACGGTTCTTATGCTGCAGCAATGCGCGGTGCGCGCACCGCTCGCCCGGTACTCGGCGTGGTCACCGTCTCTTCGACTGCTGCATATGCGACACATCGCCACAGGTGTTGGACTCATGGGTGTCATGGTCGCCGGCACCGTAGGCGCGCAGCCCACGCGGCTGCCGCTCGCGTCGACCGATCGACTCGTCCCGCACAACACGACGGTCGAAGCCGTGCGCTTTGGCGGGCGGAATGCCGTGCGCGTCGCCGTAGCGCCCGAGGTCACGGCGCGCCCGGAAGTCCGCGCCGGAATGATCGAGCCGGAGACCTACGTCCGAATTGCCGATCTCGCGTTCGCGAATGGCGTGATCGAGGTCGAAGTGGCCAGTGCGCCGGCGAAAGACGCACCGGCAGGCGCTCGGGGTTTCGCGGGACTCGCCTTCCGACTCGCACACGATCGCGAGTCGACGACCGCACCTCGCTACGATGCATTCTATCTGCGCCCCACCAACGGACGCTCGGACGATCAGGAGCGGCGCAACCACGCCGCGCAGTACATCTCGCACCCGGATTGGACGTGGTCTCGGCTCCGCCGCGAGACACCCTCTCGCTACGAAGCGTACGTTGACCTCGTCCCCGATCGGTGGACGAGACTGCGCATCGACGTGCGTGGTGCGAAGGCGCGCCTGTTCGTCAACGGCGCCGAAGAACCGACGTTGATCGTCAATGACCTGAAGACGGGCCCGGGTGCGGCCGGTGGTGTTGCGCTCTGGATTGGCCCCGGCACCGTGGCGTACTTCCGCAAGCTGGTCGTCACGCCAATGTGAGCGCGACGCGGCGCATGGGCCGAGCGGCAACGCTCCGTGGCAACGCCAGTGTCACACGGCGCAGCCACCGCTGGTACGTCTGCCACCCCGCCCTATCATGACTCACGTCGTGTGTCGATTCGCGCCGATTCTCGTCGCGACAGCCGTTCTTGCCACCACGCTACACGGGCAGGCGCCACTCCCACGCCGCGGCGCGCTCGGCACCGCGCTGACGGCGCTGACGGATTCCTCGCGTGCTGCCGCTGCCCTACCGGCCACCGACAGCGGCCCCGCGATCACCGCGCTGACACCCGGCAGCACCGCCACCGCGATGGGGATGCGGCAGGGCGACATCATCCTCGCGCTGAATGGCGCGCCCACGCGCACGCCGGGCGACGTGGTGCAAGCGCTCGCGCGCTTGCGCGCCGGCCAGTCGATCGAAGTGCAGGTCTGGTCTGACCGACAGCGCGTCACGCGACGCGGTACGCTCGCCGCACGCCCGCTCGAACGCACGGAGCGTTGGGAGACGCTCGCCGAGGAGATCGGTTCGGCCGGCAGTCGGCAGCGTGTGCTCGTCACGAAGCCGCTCGCGAGTGGGCGACATCCCGTGCTGCTCGTCATTGGTGGCATCGGCGGCTACAGCATGGACGGTCCCGTTGCCGCGATCCCGTACGGCCCGATCTTCCGCGCCTTCGCCGACGCGGGGTGGGCCACCGTACGCGTCGACAAGCCCGGTCAGGGCGACAGTGAAGGCGGTGCGATCACCACGCTCCGCTTCGAGCAGGAGCTTGCCGGCTACACCAAAGCGCTCGCGCATATCGCGCGACAGCCATGGGCCGATACCACACGCGTCGTGGTGTTCGGCCACTCGATGGGCGGCTCCTTTGCGCCCATTCTCGCGTCCGAACACGCGATGATCCGCGGCGTTGCCGTCGAGGCGACGATCGGCGTGACGTTCGCCGAGTACTGGCTCATCAACCTGCGTCGGCAACTGGAGCTCGGTGGCACGCCTCCGGCGCAGGTGGACGTGCTGCTGCGCGATGCCGCACGCATCATGCCATTGGTGATGGAGGAGCAGCAGTCGCCCGCAGCAGTGGCCCGCGCACATCCGGCGTTGGCGGCGTCGACCACGGCGCTCTTTCCCGACGGGGAGACGCTCTCCGGCATGGGCATTGACTTCTTCCGCGAGCTGAATGCGCGCAACATGGCGGCGCATTGGTCGCGCGTGCGCGCGAAGGTGCTGGTGATGGCGGGCGAGGCCGACTTTGTCGCGACGCGGGCCGATCATCCGCGGATCGCGGCGATCGTGAACGCGGCGCAGCCTGGACGCGCCACGTATCGGCTGCTCGAGCGGACCGATCACGGCCTCACGGTGCAGGAGAGCGAAGCGAGTGCGTTTGCGAACGTGGGCAAGCCGGCGACGTTCAATCCGTTGATCGTCGAGGTGCTGCGCGAGTGGGCGAAGGAGTGGGCACCGGGGTGAGGGGCCCGGGCGGATCTGCGTTGTTGTGTCGCGACTATCGCGTCTCCGTGCCGTACCGGAATACGGAGCTCGGGACGCCCGTGGCGACGTTGTCTACACTATCACACCCGTAGATCGCGTTCAGGTTGATGATCTTGCCGGACACGAAATCGGCGATGGAGAACGCCGAGTCGCGTTGCCATGGGTCGCACCAGACCGCTTTCGATCCCCAATCGCGCGGATTGCCTGCCTTCGACCCGTCGGCCCGTCCGACCAGGACCCACACGTGATCGTATCCGTTTGCGGTGAACTCCATGAGGTCGACCGCGTCCGGCTTGGTCTTGGTGAGCTTCAGCAAGTACTGCACCGCAAGGCACGCCTGTTCGTGGCAGTTCCCCACCTTGGCGCTTTGGGCCGCCGTCGCGACCTTCTCGATGTCAGTGAACGTCGGGGCCGATGGCCACGGAGCAGCCAAGCGCACCTGCTCAACCTGTTTGCTCAGGCCGTCCCAAACGAGCTTGCCGGCACCGATTTCGGTCTTTGCAAACGGCTTCGGGGCGGACGGAGGCGCAGACAGTGACTCGAACAGTGAGACCTTCTTGGACACTGAGGCCGCAGCCGACACCGTCGGGATGGCCTTCGGCTTCACGGAAAGGCCCGCCGCCTTCCGCATACCCTCTATGGTCTTCTCGATGCCACCCACACCCTCAATGCGATCCTGCCGCTTATTGGCCGCCTTCTTGATGTGAAACTGCACGTACGTGATCGCGTCGTTCGCAGCCTTCAGATTCTCTTGCAGAGTGCTCATGTGCCTATCCTGGGAACGTGTTCGCACTCGTGCGCCGATGACGAGAACTACCGATGTGATGCACACGCGGCAAGCGCGTCCGCGCACGAGGTCGCGACGCCAACCATCGGACGGGTAGGGCAGGTCGCGTGCGCCGTGGGATCGCAGCGCCATCGCTCCCACCAGATGAGGTCGCTTGTCGCGAGGAGCGCATCATCGTTGCGCGAAGCACCTCGGGGTTCCACCGGTCACCCGCTCAACAGCGCCGCAATAGCGACGGGACGCCCGCCTCGACAAGGAAGCCGCGCAGCACCGGCTGCGCGCGGCGTGCGCGCGCGGTGGCTTCGGCCGCATGTGCGGTATCTCCCAGCGCATGGGCACCGCGCGCGACAGCGATGAGCGCAAGTGGTACGTCCGCACCCTGCGCGACGAGCGTATCGGCGACGGCGAGTCGGCGCGCGATCGCAGCTCGATCACCGGCCATCACCGCCCGTTCCATCTCGAGGAACACGAGCATCGCGCGTCCGGGATGGAAGTGTGGCGCACGAGCCACCGCGGCGCGCATGGCCGCGACCATCGCGCTGTCGACGTCTGACGTGCACCGTCCCAGCACCCGCACGCCTTCGCGATACTGCGTGAACGCGTAGTCGCCGGTGCCGCTGCCGCCGAGCCAGCGCAGCACGGTCGGCGACGCGAACTGCACGGCGCGCAGCACGGTGCCCTGCATCGCCGAATCGGCGGCGCGCGATGTCGCGAGCGACTCGCGCAGCAACACCGCACCCGAGCGACGCTGCCCCAGCGTCACGACGACCTCTCCCTCCCGCTCCGGCGACGGCGCGACCGAGAGACAGAGGTGCACGGCGCTGACGGCCGCGCATGGATCGACACCCGTGTGACCGGACATCTGCGGCGCCGGTACCAGCAACACGTGCGGGGTGTCACTCAGCAGATCCGTGAGGCGAGCCGCCAGCGGATCTCGCACATCGGCCGCAATGCCAATACGCACGGGGGATGGTCCCATGGCGGGTGCGGGACCCGAGGGCGCTCGGCCGCTCCACCACCACGCGCCAACACCGAGCGCAACGACCATGAGCGCTGCTGATCGCACGAGGGCGACCCGCTGCCGGGCGGGAGGCGGCGCGGTGCCCTGTGGTGCGGGGGCCCGGGGTTCGACCGTTCGCGGTGGCGCCGAGGCAACCGTGGCGGCCGCGTCCCCATCAACCAGAGTGGCCCGCAATGCATACCCCTCACCGCGGACGCTGTCGAGGAGCTGCGGATCATATCCGGCATCCATCAGTGCCCGTCGCGTGACGCGCACCCGTTGCTTGAGCGCGTCGGCGCCGATGTGCGTGTCGGGCCAGAGCTGCGTGAGCAGACGCCGCGCGTCCACGAAGCCCGGCGCGTGCGCGGCGAGCAGCTCGAGCAGCCGGAGACTGAGCAGCGGGAGCTCGACGCGCGCACCGGCCGGGCCGATCAGGACGCGCCGGAGACGATCTACCGTGATCGATGGGAGGGCGCGCGCGGTGCCGTCACCTCCCGTCACCTTGCGTTACCGAGCATGCCCAAGGCACCGGACGGAATTTCGCGACCGGTAGCGTATGCATACACGGGCCACGGGCGTGCGGCGAGTTGACCGTGCAGCGTCGTGCCCCTGCATCCCTGAACCATGACGAGAATGTACCGACTCTCATTTCTGCTCGGAACGATGGTGCTTGCGGTGGGGCCACAACGGCTCGCGCCACCGTCGACGACGATCGACGCCACGCGCCACCCTGCGGTGTTCCCGCCGGACAGTGCCCTCCTCACCGAGATTGCCGACACGCTGCGGGCGATTGCACAGTTGCCGGGGTTGAGCATCGCCGCGCTCGCGGACCAGCGCGTGGTGTACGCACGGGGGTTCGGGTTCCGTGACATCGCGGCCGCCCGGCTGGTGGACTCATCCACGCAGTTCAACGCCGCGTCGGTGTCGAAGGTGATCACGGCGACCGCGGCGCTGCATCTCCATCAAGCGGGGCGGATGCGGCTCGATGACCCGGTACAACGGTTCATCCCGGGCTTTCCGGATTCCACGGACGGCATCACCCCGCGCCGGCTGGCGGCACACCTCTCCGGCCTGCCGCACTACGGGCCGGGCTACGCCGCGCCCGACACGCGGTTCACCGACGTGGTGACCGCGCTCGATGTCTTTGCGCGGCAGCCGCGCGTTGGTCCCCCCGGTGGGCAGTACTTCTATTCGACGCACGGCTTCACCCTGCTCTCCGCCTGCGTGCAGGTCGCGGCGGGCCGGCCCTTTCTCGATGTGCTGCGCACGGACGTCTTTGAGCCGCTGGACATGCCCAACTCCGGTCCGATGCGGCGGGAAGCACCCACGCCAACCACCACGCGAGCGTACGAGCGGGTGCAGGGGCGGCTCTCGCTGCTCGCGTCGCATCGTGAGTACAGCTACAGTTGGGCTGGTGCGGGGCTACGCACGACACCGGCTGACCTCGTCCGGATGAGTCGAGCGTACTTTCACGGCTATCTTGCGGACTCCGTGGTGCGCGTCGCATTCACTGAGCAGCGCACGCTCGCCGGCGCACCGACCGGGGTCGGGTTCGCGTGGCGTGTCGGTACGGACTTCGCCGGTCGGCGTATCGTGCATCACGCGGGGAGCAACGACGGCGCGCGCAGCATGCTGCTGCTCTATCCCGACGAACGTCGCGCGCTGGCATTCCAGACCAATGTCCAGTGGGTGGTGAGCGTGGAGCCCACCGCGGCGGTCATGGCCGAAGCCTTCTTTCGCAGTGATCGCACGGCGCCGACGTTGCGTGTGAACGGCCGGTGGAGCGGCTCGTTCGATGGTGCCGCAGCCAGCGGCGAGTGGGAGATGCACGGCGCACACGGCTGGATCACGACTCCATCGGGCTTCGCCGCCTTGCTGGCGCGCGACGGCGTGAGCGTGCCGCGCCTGCCAGTACGAGCGATCCGCGAGGGGGTGTATGCGTTGATCACACCGTGGGGGCTCTACCCGCTACGCGTCGATGGCAGCGGTACGCGCGTGACAGCGACGGTGGACATCGGGACGCGCGCGTGGCGGATGCGCGCGGAGTAAGCTACGCGCGCACGGTCTCCTGGCGCATGACGCACTGTACCGGCGCACGTGCCCCGCGGCGCTGCCCGCCAGCACAGCGCGCGCTGTCGGCCGAGTGTTTCCCCGTTGACCTGCGGTCGATACTGCACCCTTCACCGACTACACCATGCTCGTGAAGAACGGTCAGCCCATTGCTGATCTCACCGACTGGGAGCGGCGCGCGGGCCCCAAGCATCCCTCACAATGGAAGGAGGGGCGCAGCGCCATGGAGGCCGCACGCGCGTGGGTTGCGGTGCGCTCTCCCGATCTCCCCTTGGAAGTGTCTGCGGCCCTGGCGTCGCATGCGGACGTCGGCACGGTGGTCCAGTGGCGCGGCGAACCAGAGGTGCGGCTTCCCCTCGATGAGCGACGAGGGGAGCCGCGCAACACCGATCTGCTCATCGAGGCGCGGGATGACCGCGGCAACTTCCTGATCGCGGTGGAGGCCAAGGCGGATGAGTCCTTCGACCGCCGCATGGGTGATGTCCTGGTCGACGCGTTGGAAGCGAAGATCGCCAATCCCGGATCTGGCGCGTTGGCGCGCGCGCAGGACCTCGCACTGTCGATGCTCTCCCCGCGCGAAGCAGGATGGCCCGGCGTTGCGGAGCTGCGATATCAGTTGTTCACTGCAGCCGTCGGCGTGTTGCGTGCAGCAGAGTCGCGAGGCATCACGCGTGCCGTGCTGCTGATTCATGAATTCGAGACCGTCGCCACCGACGATGAGCGCCACGCGGCCAACGCGACAGCGTTGAACGCGTGGCTCCACCGCGTCTCGCGCGGACGGTATGCGGCGCTCGACGCTGGCCGCATGGTGGGGCCTGTTCGGCTTCAGCCCGGCCCGCTGCTGACGGGGCGGGCAGTGCTGTACGTTGCGAAGGCGGTTCGGCGGCTCCGCGTCGGTGGTGCGTGAACAGAATGTCGAGGCCACGGTCGCGTCGAGGCCATCTCATGGTGTTTTGTCCGCTGCACGACGGACAGAGTCAACAGCGTGCCGTCCAACTGTCGCGACCCAGCTGTCAGTATCGTGGTGCACCCCTTCCCACGCGTCACTTCGCCGGCCAGCACCCCATCGCCCAACGCGCGCATCACATCGGACTCTCCCGTCGCCCGCGCAACACGTCGTACCGTCCACTATCGCCCTGATGCACGACAACGCCGGTCACCACACCGGACGCGTCCGTCTCGAACGTCAATTGCACGTCCTCCACCTTCAGAAAGAAACGGGAGTCCGACTCGGCAAAGAGCTCGACCTTGGGCTCCGCGTCGCGCCGCATGAACAGCCGGCCACCCTCGCGGGTCATCACCATGGTGAGCTTCGGCAACTGGAGCCGGTACTCCCCGACGTACCGCTCGAGGACGGCGGCATCGACCGACACGGCCTTGCGCTCGTACGGCATCTCGTACGGCGCACCAAACACGATCGCCGACAACACGCCGCTGATCTTGCCGGACGAACCGCCGCCATTGTTGCTCAGCACGATCACCGTCACGCGATCCGACGGATAGCGCGCCATGTGGGAAAGGAAGCCCGGCAGGTTGCCCCCGTTGGCGATTTCCGTGCGTCCGTGCCGTTGCGTGATCCACACGCCGCTGGCGTAGGCCTTGCCTGGCAGTAATTCCATCGCGGGCGCGTGCATCGCGTCGATCGACGGTCGTGACAGCAGCTTCCCGGTGGCGAGCGCCTGATCCCATCGCAGCAGATCGGCCGTCGTCGAATACACGCCGCCCGCTGCGTACAACCGGATCACTTCGATGTAGGGGACATTGGTGATCGGGTCACCCGGCAACTGTCGATAGCCCGTGGCGCGATGAGGAACGATGCGGAGCGGGTCTTCGTAGCCGGTGTGCGTCATCCCCAGCGGCGCGAAGATGTTCCGGCTGATGAATTCGCCATAGGTCTGCCCCGACAGCTTCTCGATGATGAAGCCGAGCAGGTTGTACCCGGAGTAGTCGTATGCGAGGTCGGTCCCGGGGGGAAAGAGCAACGGCTTCCTGCCAATCGCGTCCACCCACTGACTCCACGGTACCGGGAATCCCTGCAGCGGCCCGAGTTCCACGCCGTGCGCACTCGGAATGCCGGCCGTCATCGTCAGCAATTGCCGGATCGTGATCGGCTGCCAGGCCGGCGGGCAGTTCGCGAGGTACTGGCAGGCCGGATGATCGACGCTCAACTGGCCTCGCTCCTGCAGCAGCATGATCGCCGCCGCCGTGAACTGCGTCGTCAGCGACGCCAGACGAAAGACGGTGCGCGGCGTGTTCGGCACACCGAGTTCCACGTTCGCGAGGCCGTAGGCGCGATTCACGATCGGTCGCCCATCGCGAGCCACGAGAATCGCCCCGGTGAACTTCTCGAAGGTCACCGCTGCCTGCATGTACCGGCCGATCTCGGCGGCGATCTGCGCGTCGGTCCGCGCGCGCTGGGCGTCACCGGGGTGCGCACAGGCAAAGACCATGGCGGCCACGGGGAGGGGGCGGAACGGTGCGAGAGTCGATATCCACGCGTGCGTCATCGGTCGTGTGCGAAGAGAAGAGGCGGGTGATCATCGCCGCGCGTGGCGGTCAGTACATCGCAATTGCGCCTGTCCGTGAGGCAGGCCGGCGCCTCCCACCCGATCGAACACTGCCCGTCGCTGGCCACGACACCAGATCCAATCACGCGCGGCGCATGGCGCCACTCGTCCGGCAATCATCACGAACCGGGGAATACGGTGACGCTCCAGCGAGCTGCTCACGAGGCACTGGTCATCACCCACACAGTACTTAGCTTTCTAAGTATCTGGCAACCGTCTCACCGCGCCCCTTGTGTCACACGCACTCAACCTGCTGGTCCACATCCTCGCCGGCACCCTGGGGATCGCGCTCGGGCTCCTGCTCCTCGCGCGGCCCAAAGGCACCGTGCTGCATCGGCGTCGCGGCCAACGCTTCGTGCAACTGGTGCTCATCGTGTGTACCTCCGCGATGATTGGCCTCGTGGTGTTCCGCTTCATGCCGCTCTTTGCGGTGCTCGCCGTCCTCGTGCTCTACCAGGTCGTCAGCGGCTGGAGAGTGGCACGCACACAGCACGGGGGCCCCGCGGTCGCCGACGCCCTCTGGACCTTGGCTACCGCGCTCGCGATCGCCGCGCTCATGCCGCGACTGCTGGCCAATGCGGAGCAGTCCCCCGTGGTCGTGCGTTCCACACTGGCTGCCACCGGCATGCTGTTGCTGTATGATACGGTCCGCTGGGTCTTCCCTCGCCGGTGGCACGCGAGGCTGTGGCCATACGAGCACGTGTATCGGATGAACGGCGCGCTCTTCGGCATGGTCGCGGCGTTAGTCGGCAACACCGTACGCGTCTGGCAGCCGGTCTCGCAACTGCTGCCCACCGCGATCGGCAGTGCGGTCACCGCGTACTACTTCGTGCAGCTCTCGCGCCGCCCATCAGATGGACGTCTCTCCCGATGACGAACTCGCCTCACGCATCTGCGTGGCGCTCATGCGCCTCGGCACGCGGATGGCGGTCGGTTTCGATCAGCAGTTTGCGTCGAGTGGCCTGACGCAGGCGCAATTCCGCGTCATGACGGCCGTCTGGAACATCGGCGGCCCCGAGGGGGCCACACCCTCCGCCCTCTCCGAGTATCTCTTCATCGAACGCGCGACGGTCTCGGTACTTCTCAAACGCATGATCGCCGCGGGGCTGCTTGCGCGGCGGGCGGAGCGCGACCGGCGCAGTTACCGCGTGCGCATCACGGCCAAGGGCGGGTCTGTCCTGACTGCCGTCTTGCCGCGCGCCCGCGCCGTCGCCGACGAGATCCTCGCCGGGATGTCCGTGCGGGACCAACGGCGATTCGAGCGATATCTCATGCGGACCGAGGAGCGACTGCGCGCGGGTGACGCGCGGTGACACACCCGTCGACATTCCCATCGTTTGTCGATGGGAGTTGACACGTCGCGACGGCACCCCGATTCTCCCATCACCTTTCGATGGGACTGACCGCGCATGCCGAACCGTGCAGCCGATCTTCTGCCCGGCACACTCGACCTCCTCGTGCTCGAGGCCATTGCCCGAGGCCGCAAGCATGGCTACGGCATCGCCGAGCACCTCCGTCACACCTCCGATGACGTGTTGCACGTCGGCGAGAGTTCGCTCTATCCGGCGCTGCAACGCCTGTTGCTCGAGGGGTGGGTGAAGGCCGAATGGGGGGTGTCGGAGAACAACCGGCGCGCCCGCTACTACACACTCACTGCGGCGGGGCGGCGGCAACTGGCAACGGAGCGGCAGGACTTCACGCACATGGTCGCGGCGATCCAGCGGGTGCTGGCGCATGATTGACGATCCGCTCCGCCTCTGGCGCCGGGTGCGCCATCTGCTCTCGCGGCGCCGGCACGACGCCGAACTGGCCGAGGAGATGGCCACGCATCACGCACTCAGGCAGCGCGATTTCGAACGCGACGGGTTGACGCCCGATGCCGCGCGTCACGCGGCCTCGCGCGTGCTCGGCAACCAAACCCTCGCCGCAGAAGACGCACGCGCCGTGTGGTGGGCGACGTGGGCCGAGTCGGCGTGGCAGGATGTGCGATACGGGCTCCGCGTGCTCCGGCGTGCGCCCGCGTTCATGCTGGTGGCGGTGTTCGGTCTCGCTGGCGGGATCGGCGTGTGTGCGGCGCTCTTCTCCGGCTTCAATGCGCTCGCACTCCGTGGCTTCGACGTGTTCGAACCCGATCGCCTGGCTTCGGTGTTCACGGCGGACTGCGTCGATTGTGAACAACCGAACAGCACTGGCTGGTCGATGGCCGAGATCGCGTATGTCGGCGCACGCGCGCGCACGATCTCGGGGCTGATGATCGACGATCAGGCGCGCCCCGACGAGTCCGGTGCGCTGTCCGCCGCGATGGTCAGCGCCAACTACTTCACACTCCTGGGCGTGCCGATGGTGCGCGGTCGCCCGTTTGCCGCGGGAGAGGATGACCTGCAGTCACCGACAGCGGTGATCGTGCTGAGCGACCGCGTGTGGCGAGAGCGTCATGGTGCGCGCGACGACATCGTCGGCCAGTCCGTGCGCCTTCGCGGCGTGCCGTTCACCGTCATCGGCGTGGCGGCCGCCGCGTTTCGCGGCACCTCGGCACTCGCGACCGACGCGTGGATTCCCGTCGCCGCGCGGCGGCTCGTGACGCCCAACGATCCGTGGGTCAAGGGGCTGGCCACCGATCCGCAGCAGTGCTGCATGCAGGTCGTCGCACGCCTCGCCGATGGCGTCAGTCGACAGGCTGCAGCGACCGAGCTGACCGCGCTGCGCGCGCAAGTGCCGCGCACGCGTCCGGATTCGTCACGCCGCATCGTGGCGCTCACGCCGTTCACGGTCGTCGGCAGCAAGGGCCCCGCGTCAGTGCGCCGGATGGCGTCCACGTTTGGCATGATCGGTGCCGGCGTTGGCATCCTGCTGCTCCTGGCATGCGCCAACGTCGCCAATCTGCTGCTTGCGCGCGCGTCGGTCCGTCAGCGCGAGATTCGACTGCGGCTTGCGCTCGGCGCTTCGCGCGCCCGCGTGGTGCGTCAGCTCCTGACCGAGGGCGTGCTCCTGGCCGGGTTGGCCAGCCTCGGGGCATTGGTGATCGCGCGCCTGCTCCCGCCGCTGGTCCTGCGCGTGGTGACCACCGGCACGCTGGCGCTCGACTTCAGCGTGGATCATCGCGTGCTGCTCGCCACGATCGCGGTGGCCTCGTTCAGCGTGATGCTGTTTGCGCTGGCGCCAGCGCTGCAGGCCACGCGTCCGCTCATCGATCGGGGGCCGCGCACCGCGCTGCGCGGCGTGTTCCTGTCCGCACAGGTGGCATTCAGTCTCGTGCTGCTCGTCACGGCGGGCCTGTTCGTGCGCAGCGTGCAGGCCGGACGCACGATCGCGCCGGGTGTCGCGGTGTCTGCGCTCGACGAAGTCGCGGTGACGCTCCCGGCGACGGTCACGGACTCGGTCGAGGTGCGTCGGTGGCACACGCGTCTCCCCGAGCTGGCGCGGGATGTTGGTATCCGTCGGAGCGCGCTCGCCGGCGATGCCCCGCTGCGATTTGGTGCGACCCGTTATCGCCGGGTCGGTGATCCGGCCATACACGAGGTGCCCAGCACGGCGGTGGGCGTCGGCTACTTCGACGTGGTGGGGCAGCGCGTCACGCGGGGACGAGACCGTGCGGAGGGGACTGGTGGACTGCGCGAACTGCTCGTCAACGACTCGCTCGCCGCCGAGCTGGGCGGCGCGGAGCGCGCCATCGGACAGACCCTCGTGATCGACAGCGTGTCCCACACGATCGTGGGCGTGGTGACCAATGCGCGCGACGCGACGCTGCGCAACGCCGTGCCCGTGTTGTATCGCACGCTCTCGCCGCTCTCGGTGCCGCGATTGGTGATCCGGGATGACCAAGGCGGTGCGACACGACTGCAGCGAGCGATCCGCGCGGCCGAGTCACAGGTCGATGTGGCGCAGCGTGCGTATCAGTGGTACCTCGACGATGCGCTGCGCGAGTCGCAAGGTGCGGCGACCATGGCCGGGCTGCTCGGTGGCATGTCGCTGCTGTTGGCCGCACTCGGCATGTTCGGGGTCGTGGCGTATTGGGTGCAACAGCGACGGCGCGAGATTGGCATCCGCGTGGCGCTGGGTGCCACGCGTCGCCACGTCACGGCGCTGGTGCTCGGCAGCACCAGTCGCGCGGTCGTCTCCGGTGTGGTGGTGGGGACCGCAGGCGCCATTGCGGCTGGGCGCGTGGTGCGCGGTGCGCTCTTTGGTGTGGAGCCGGTGACGGCGCCGACATTTCTGTTGGCCATCGGTGTGTTGATGACCGCGGCAGCGTTGGCCACGGTGTATCCCTGTTGGCTCGCGCTGCGCATCGACCCGGCAGAGAGTCTTCGGGCCGACTGACGCGCACGCGCGGACTCGCTTCGGCAGGTCGAGTCGAGCGTCTACGCCGTGACGGCCACACAGGTATCGCAGCACCAATTGGCCCTATTGACTGCCACCAATTGGCGCTGTCGATAAGGCCACATCGGTCACATTGTGCGGCAATGCGGGCCGATCTGCGCTCCTCATCCCCGTTGGTGTGCGAGCCGTCGCACCGCGGCCCCGTGCGCCGTCACGACGTCGCGCCTTCGACGCCGTGACGCGCATCCTCGTGACTCCCTTTCGGACACGGCGTGTGCGCTTTGTGGGACTCGCGCACGCAGCAGGTGGAACGCTCAAGCAATACACCATCAGCGCAGACGGTTCGAGACCGGCGCCCGCGACGATGGATGCCGCGCTGCGTCTCGCGCACGAGTATCTCGTGGCCCCATCGACTCCCGTGCGCGCCGCCGGCATCGACTGGTACGCCATCCCGACTCATGCGGCGGGCTCGCTGATCGTCCACCGTGGGGCCGACGCCACATTCGTGATCCTCGATTGGTGGGTCGGCACGAACATGCTGCGTCATCACGTCTGGGCGGCGCCCAATCACGACGAGACAGCGTTCGAGTCGCTCGCGGGCACGGACATCGCCATGTGCGTGTGGGAACTCGCCGTCATCCAGCATGAGCGCGCGGCCTGGCTCCGACATGTGTTCACGCCGAGCGGTAGCGGCGATCTCGCCGCCTATCTCGCCGACACGATCGACGGCGACTACTGACCCCTCCATTCCCCATGCCCCAGTCTCTGTTGGACCGTCCAGGCGCCGACGAGTACGCGCCGTACTACGCTGCCTACATCCGGCTCGTCCCGCCCGGCGACCTGCTCGTGCACTTCGAACGGCAGCGCGCCCTGATGGAACATCGATTCCGCGCGCTCACTCCCGACCGCGCCGGCTATCGCTACGCGCCCGACAACTGGAGCGTGCGTGACGTGCTCTGCCACCTGACCGACACCGAGCGCGTGTTCAGTCATCGTGCC
>JALOPS010000051.1 GCA_025453745.1 Gemmatimonadaceae bacterium | reverse complement strand
GACTCCGTCGCGCCCGCCGACAGCGCGAACACGATCGCAGGGATGTCCCTGACGAGCCAGAGCCGTCATCGCGTCGAGCGTGACACGATGGTCGACGGGACGCCCGCGTTGGTGATCACCGTGTCGACAGATCGCTCCATGCGTGTGGATAGCCCACTGCCGAACGGCGCGGGCCGTGCGCGCGCCGAGGTGACGCTACGCGGCTGGAAGGGACGAACCGCACGTCGTCGACCATACCGATGCCGGATGGCACTGACGTCACCCTACCCAACACCTCCACCTACCTGCACACGATCTCGCTCGTCCGGCGTTGACTCGCGCGTCGCGCGCCCGCCTCGCGACGCGAGCATCCAGGCGCCCCGCGCGCTCACACGCGCGCGTGGCCCCACTACCATTCCCGTCGGCCCCTCGACTCGTCCGCCGCCAATTCCGCGAGCAGCCCGTTGACGAGCGTGACGCGATCGCCGGCCCCTAGCGACTGAAATCCGGAGAGGGCCTCCGTCAGGTCCGTCTTCGCCGTGGTACGATCGCCCGTCACCCGCGCTGCACGCGCGTGTGCGACCAGGCAGTCGGCCAACACGCGGACCACTCCTGACTGGCGCGCCAGTGCCACCGCCGTGGTCAGTGTCTCGAGCGCCCGGCGTGCGGCCGCACCCTCGTCGCCGGGCGCGCTCAGCTCCGCCTGCCCGACGACACCGAGCGCGTGGGCCTGCGACGAGCGATCCTCGAGGGTGTCGAACACCCGCGCGGCCTGCGTGCCCAGCACGCGCGCCATCTCGACGTCGCGCTGCCGCAGTCGCACCTCCGCGCGTCCCGCGAGGATGAACGCCCGCAAACGATCATTGCCATTGTCCCGCGCGAGCTCCATCGCCCGGCGATGCCACTCCTCGGCCTCCGAGAGGTCCCCCGACTCGATCAGCGTCGCCGCGATGTTGTGGTAGCTCTCCGCGACGCCACGCACCGAACCCACGCGTTCGTACGAGGGAATCGCCTGCTGGTAGTACTGCAGCGCCGTGCTCCACTGCCCGCGCGTACTGGCCACGAGCGCCAGATTGTTGAGCGCACGGGCCCCCGTGAGATGATCGCCCATTGCCACGGCCCGTTCGCGCGCGAGCTCGAAGAAGAACGCGGCCTCGTCGATGCGACCGAGCTCGAAGGCCGCCGCGCCGGAGAGATTGACGATGCGCACGAACGCACGGCGATTGGCGGATCCACCAAAGCCGTGCAGGCGAGGCTCGAGCCAGGCCAGCGCGTCGGCGGGCTGGCCCAGGCGCAGCAGGCACTCGCCGTAGAGCGCGCAGAGCTCCGCCGTCGCGCCAACCGCATCGAGATCGCGCTCGAGCGATGCGCGTGCCTCCGGCCACGCGGCGCGCGCCGTCAGCGCCTCCACGTCGGCCAGCCATGTCGCCATGGCAAGGGCGCGCCCCGTCGGTCGGTCCACGGCCGAGAGCGTCTCAGGTGGGGTCGCCATCGTTGCCCAGGAGCCGATGCAGGCGGGAGCGCGAGATCCCCAACCGTCGCGCGGCCTCGCTGCGATTGCCTTCGTGCAGCGCCACCGTCTCACGCACGGCGGACTGGATGATCGTGCCCAGCGTGGCGGGGAACGGCAAGCGCCCGGGGGCCGACGGCGCCGGACGTTCGTCGATCTCGAGGTCCTTCTCGTCGATCACGCCGTCGGCGGCGAGCAGCGTGGCGCGCTCCATCGCGTTGCGCAGCTCGCGCACGTTGCCCGGCCACGAGTGCCGCGCGATGCGACGACGCGCGGCCTCGGAGAGCGCCGGCGCCTCGACGCCATAGTCCGCCGCCACGCGCGTGATGAACTGCTGCGCGAGGAGCAGCACATCGTTGCCGCGCTCGCGCAGCGGCGGCAGTTGGATCGAGACCACGTTGAGCCGATAGAACAGGTCGGCCCGGAACTCGCCACGCGACACGGCGCGCCCGAGATCCACATGCGTGGCCGCGAGCACGCGCAGGTCGACGGCGATGTCCTTTGTCCCACCGACCCGTCGAATGACGCGCTCTTCGAGCGCGCGCAGCAGCTTCCCTTGCAGCGTGAGATCCATGTGTCCGATCTCGTCGAGCAGCAGCGTGCCGCCATTGGCCACCTCGAAGAGCCCGGTCTTCGCACTGGTCGCACCGGTGAACGCGCCACGCTCGTGCCCGAAGAGCTCACTTTCGAGGAGGTGCAGCGGGATCGCCGCGCAGTTGACGGCGACGAACGGCTGCGTCCGACGCGGGCCGTTGTAGTGCACCGCACGCGCAAAGACCTCCTTGCCGGTCCCCGACTCGCCGGTGAGCAGGAGCGTCAGCTTCTCGAAGGGAATGACCTTCTGCGCACGCGCGACAGCGTCGAGCAGCGCGGGGCTGTCGCCGTAGACCCCTTCGAAGCCGTGGCGCTGCTGCTGCCGCGAGGCGAACTGGTCGCGCTCGATCGCCGCAGTCGCGTCGTCGACCAGCGTGCGAATGGCGCTGCGGAGTGCGTCGACTTCGGCGGGCAGACAGAAGTACTCCGCCGCGCCCGCGCGCATCGTATCGATCGCGACGCGACGTCCGTCGTCCACGCCCACCGCGATCACCGCCATGACCCCCGTGCCCACCTGCGGGATCAGCTCGGGCAGGAGGCGCTCCTCGCCCGCGGCGGCGATCACCACGATCCCCGACGTGATACGACCCAGTGCCGACGGGTGGGTGACCTCCGCGAGCGTCACCCCACACTGCGCCGCCAGGCTCGGCCACAACGACTGCAACGACTCCGTCGCCGAATAGACGTGCAGCGTGGGAGTGGACAGTGGAGCGGTACGAGGACGGGTCATGGTCGGGCGAACAGGTACACGAGGTGCGACGGCGTCACGACGTGAGCGGGCACGGCGATACCGGGGGGCAGCGGTGGCGGTGGACAGTCGCACGTCGCCACGGGAGTGCAGCAATCGTGCGAGCACGCACACGTGACGAACCGATCACGTTTTCCCTCTGAAACAGACGAATTGGACATCGAGTCCGACGCGTGACGCGCCGCCTCATTTCGGGACATGTGCATCATTTCGATGCAGCGACACATGATGACAAGTGTGATGCCGCACACACGATCTCGCTCGTTTCCGAACACGCTTGCGATCCGAAACGTGGCGCGCGGTCGTGGCATGGATTTCGCACCATGCAGCAGGCGATACTGGCGGCGCTCGCGCCTCGCCCTCCCATCGCTCTCTTCCGACAAGGCCACACCATGCCACGGATGCTTCGTCCCTGGATGCTGCTCTCCACGCTGTCCGCACTCATGCTGGGCGCGTGTCAGGCTGCAGACCCTGTTGCCATCGTGCCCGCTGACGGGGCACAGGCATCCGCGCAGCTCTCGCGGCGGCCGCGTGGCCCCGTGGCGCTCAATGTGGACTCCATTCTCGTCGCCGAGCTCGCGCGCATCGCCGCGCGGCAGGATGCCGAGCAGGAGATCTATGATTCGCTCAAGGTGATCTGGCAGCAGGTGCTCGATGACACCACGGGGCGATATGCCGACTCGCTGATGTGCGACCCCAAGCAGTACGTCGGCACGGCCAAGATCGTCGGTCCCGAAGGCGACGACATCGACTTCGGCGAGCACAAGCTGCGCATTCCCGCTGGGGCGCTGCCGGTGCGCACCGTGATCACGGCGGAGGCGCCAACCTCGCTGCGTGTGACATCGGTCTTCTCGCCGCACGGGACCCGATTCAATCCGTCGGCCAAGCCGACGCTCGAATTGAGCTACAAGCACTGCCGCGCGCCCAACCGCCCGGCGCGCATCGCGTATGTGGGGGCCAATGGCGAGATCCTCGAGTGGCCGCCGTCGCAGGACTTCCGCGATCAGGAGTATGTCCGCGGCATCATCGACCACTTCTCCAATTACATCGTCGCGTACTGAGCCCGATCGCGACCCGCTGTCCCGAGGCCGACTTCGCCAGGTGCGAAGTCGGCCTCTCGCGTGTCCGGAACGAGAGCGGCGCAAAGCGCACGCGATGGGTGTGCGACGGTTCACACCAGCGCAACGGTCCGCTGACTCGTTTTGAGCCAGCCGCCCCGGTTTGCGCCGCGATCGCACACCAGCGTGACCGCGATCACACACGCAAGGTGTTGCGTTGCAACGGGTTATGAAATCCGGACGTCTCAACCTGCCCGGACCGGCCCTTGCCCTCCTCCTCAGCACGGCGTGCATGTCGCCCGCCGAGAACCCACTGGGAGGAAGCCATGAAGACGCACATCGCTCTGCTCGCCCTCGCTGCCATCGCCGTCACCGGCTGTAGCGAGACGTCCCCCGCCGGTCCGTCGGAGTTCGCGTTCGAACGCTCCGCCGCGAATGCCCCGTCGAGCACGCTCACCATCAACACCGACGAGGACTACTACTGCACCAGCTCGGTGACCGGCTCGTTCGAAAACGTCTACGTCCCCGAAGGCGCCTCGTGCACGCTCACCAGCGCCGTGGTCAGCGGCAACATCCTCGCCAAGCAGGGCGCGCGGCTGTTCGTCCACGAGACGACGACGGGCGGCAACATCGACGGCGTCGAAGCCGCGGTGCTAGAGGTGCGCGGCGGCCGGCTCGAGGGGAGCATCCAGGCGCAGGACGGCCAGAGCGCGGGGCAGACAGGCATCCGTATCTACGGCGGTACGGTGCTCACGCAGGGCAACATCACGATCCAGAAGATGAACACCGGCACGCTGTCCATCACCGACGCGCAGCTCCTCAAGGGGAACATCCAGGTGCAGGAGAACCGCGTCGGTCAGCGGCTCGAGATCCTGCGCAACCGCGTGGCGCAGAACCTCGAGGTCTTCGTGAACAGCGGGCCCGGCAGCAAGGAAGTCAGCGGCAACACCGTGCAGCAGAAGCTCTCCTGCAAGGACAACACGCGTCCGTTCGTCGGTGGCCCCAACACGGCGGGTGACGTCGAAGGGCAGTGCCGTCGCTAGGTGATGCCCCCGTGACGCGCGGCGCGGGCTGACCGCGCGTCGCGGCCTCCGATGCCCGGCCGGCGAGTCTGCCGGTCGGGCATCGGTCGCACCACGTGAGTGCTCAAGGCGCCGTGCGCCGCCAGTCCGCGAGCCCCGCCCACCACGCCTCGGGCTGCATGCCCACCGGCTCCACGCCACGAACCACACCGCTGAGTCCCCACGGCTCGTAGAGCCAGACCGCGGGCGCATCGGCAAGAATCATCGCGTAGGCCTCGCGATACCGTCGCGCACCCTCTGCCGGATCGAGTGCGTCACGCGCACCGTCGAGCAGCGCATCGAACGCGGCGTTGCGATAGTTGCCGAAGTTCACCCCGCCCGCCGATCGCGCCGCCGCACTGCTCCACACGCCACGAATGCCGTCGCGCGATGGATCGGCGCTGATCGCCATCACCGCCGCATCGAAGTCGCCCTTGGCAAGCCGCGCGTTGAGCGTGTTGAACTCGACCTGCTCGATCGTCATCGCGATGCCCACACGCGCGAGCATCTGTTGGAGCAGGACGGCGATGCGCTGGCGCGGCGTGCTCGTCGACGGCACGAGCGTGGTGAAGCGCAGGGGACGCCCGTTGCGCTGACGCGTCCCCTCAGCGGTCGCACGACGCCACCCGAGCGAATCGAGCAGCGCGTTCGCGCGCAGCGTATCGAAGGGGAGGGCCGGCAACAGCGTGTCTCCCGCAAGCTGCGTCCGCGTGACGGGCCCCAGCGCCACGCGCGCGAGTGAGTCGAACACCGAGCGCACCACGAGCGCGCGGTCGATTGCCATGCTCGCCGCCTGTCGCACGCCCTGCTCGGCAAACACACCGGTCGCGCCGCGATCGAGATTGAACTGCAAGAATCCGTACACCAGCGACGGCACGCGCATCAGGCGTACGGTCGGCTGCGCGGCAAACTCCGCCGCCGCATCGGGTCGCACATTCTCGAGAAAGTCGATCTCACCCGCGAAGAGTCGCCGCACCGCCGTGGATGGATCAGCCGACACGGCCCAGATCACGCGATCGAGCTGTGCGCGCCCTCGATAATGCGTGCTGTCCGCCACGACCTCGACCCGACTGCCTGCGTCCCACCGCGCAAAGCGGAAGCGACCCGAGCCAACCGGACGGCGTGCGAAATCGCTCGAGCGCCACTGGGCGCGCGGAATGCTGTCGAGTGCGTGGGCCGGCAGGATGCGCAGATGACGGACGGCCACATCGAACTGCTGCGGCGAGCGGCGCGCGAAAAAGAAGCGCACCGTCTGCGCGTCGCGCGCGACGACCGAGTCGATTGCCGACACGGCACCGGCCCCTGGCGCCGCCAGCGCGGAGTCCACGGTCGCACGCCACGTGAAGGCAACATCACCGGCGCTCACGCGCTGCCCGTCATGCCAGCGTGCACGCGGATCGATCGTGAAGTCGATGGTCAGCGAGTCGCGGGACCAGCTCCATTGCGATGCCACCGCCGGTCGATACACGATGCGCCCCGTCGAATCCACCACCGGCTCCGCCAGGCGCTCGAACAGCGCGTCGACCACTTGTTGCCCCTGCGCCGTCACCGTCAGCGGCGGCACCAGCAGATCGGGCTCGGCCAGTGCACCGATGACGAGACTGCCGCCGGTCGCGGGCGTCTCCTGCGCTGCGCGACAGGCCGACAGCGTCAACAGCGCCAGCAGGGTGGTGGGCACATGCCGGAGAGCTCCGCCCAGCGGCGGGTACGAGCGAGCGATCATGCGAGTGGCGGTGACAGGAGGGAATGACAGCGCGTAAGGTCGCGCCATCACGAGGCGATCGGTAGCACGGGCGTCGACGGCGTGACGAGCGCGTGATGCACGAGATCGCCGATGCGCTGCGTGGCGAGCACCGTGATCACGATGACGGCGCCGGGACCGAGCGCGAGCCACCGCGCGCGTCCGACCACCTCGCTGACGTCGTGCAGCACCGTCCCCCAGCTCGCGTCCGGTGGCTGCACACCCAGACCGATCACCGACAACCCGGCCTCGAGCAGCAGCACCTGCGCCAGCGCACCCGTCATGGTCACCAGGAGCAAGGGCCCGATCGCCGGCAGCAGATGCCGCGTCATCACACGCGCGAGCGGAACACCCACCGCACGTGCCGCGAGGACACGCTCCTCCGCGAGCCGCGCCCGCAATTCCTCACGTACCAGCCGACTCGTCGCCATCCACCCGGTCGCTCCCACGGCAACTACGAGCGCGCTCAGGCTGCGCACGTTCCACAACGCCACGAGCGTGAGCAGCACGAGAACACGCGGCAACGCCAGCCCGATGTCGGTCACGCGCATCAGCACACGATCCACCATCCCGCCGACCGCTGCGGCACACGTGCCGATCCCCACGCCGATGGCCGTGGCGAGGGAGACCGCGCCGATCGCGAGGAACAGCGACGCGCGCGTGCCGACCAGCAGTCGGCTCAACACGTCGCGCGCCGACGGATCGGTACCGAGCGGATGTCGCCAGGACGGTGAGACACTGCGAAGATGCTCGGCGTCGAGGATCTGACGTGGATCGTGCGGCGCCAACCAGTCGGCTCCCACGAGTACGACGGCCAGCACGAGCCACACCGCGAGCGCCGCGCGCATGCCTGGCGCCCTCCGCATTGCATACCGAGCCACGGGCCGGTGGTCAGCAGTGCATGGTACGCCGCGGGTCGAGCCACGCGGCACCCAACTCTGCCACCAGCGTGCCCACGGCCACCAGTGCGCTGCCAAGCAGCGCGATCGCCGTCACCAACGGGTAGTCGCGCGCGGCGATCGCCTCCACCATCACGCCGCCCATGCCCGGCCACGCAAACACCGCCTCGACGAAAACGACGCCACCAACGAGTACCGGGAGCGACATCCCCACCGCCGTGAGCGTGGGACGGAGCGCCCGCGGCAGCGCATGCCGGCGCAGCACCTCGAGCGGCGTCCCCCCCTTCGCTCGCGCAACCACAAGTGACGGGTCCTCCAGCACCTCGCGCAGCGCCACGCGCTGCAGCCGCGCAATCGCAGCACCAAAGAGCAGGACGAGCGTCAGTGCCGGCAGCGCCAGGTGATGCAACAGATCGACGCTCGCCGCCCACCCCGTCAGCGCACCGCAGCTCCGCGGCGCGCACGCGCCGGCGAGCGGAAAGAACCCGAGCTCGATCGCAAACGCAGACTGCAAGAGCGTCGCCAGCCACACATCCGGAATCGCACTCACGCCGGCCGTGACCGCGCCCGCGACGAGCTCTGCGGTGTGTTCGGCGCGGACGGCCTGCCACGCACCCACACCGATACCCACGAACACGGCGACGCCGAGCGCCGTGCCGACGAGCAGGAGCGAGTGCGGCAGCGCCTCGCCGAGCACGGAACGCACGGGTCGCTGGCGGGAGAACGAGTATCCCAGATCGCCACGCGACAGTGCACGCACATATCGCAGATACTGCTCGGCGATCGGGCGATCGAACGCGTATTGCGTCCGGAGCTGCGCCCGCACCGCGGCGGGGACACGTGGGTCGGTCAGCGCTGCCGTGACCGGATCACCCGGGGCGAGATGCAGCAGCGCGAACACCAGCGTACCGACCGTCCCGATGACGAACAGCGCATCGACCACTCGACGTCGGGCAAACGACCACATGCGTGCGCGCGGAGGTGCGAAGTGGTGGCGCGACCCGGAACGCGCGCCGTCGGCGGCGGCCCATCGCCATGAACGAGCCTAACCGGGTGAACCCGCCACCACGAGTCGTGGTTCCGCCTGGTGTTCGACACGCGCCGGCACCACCTGAGAGCGGACCATGGCGCTTCCCACCGGGCGCTCGGCCGTCGCACCTTTCGCATGCTTCGCTTCTTTCCGCATCTCTCACGTCCGGAGTCACCATGCAACGCACCGCCTCGGCCAACTGGTCTGGCGACCTCAAGGCCGGCACTGGCTCCATCGCGCTCGGCAGCGGCGCCTACTCGGGCCCGTACTCCTTCCTCAGCCGCTTCGAATCCGGCACTGGCACCAACCCCGAAGAGCTCCTGGGCGCCGCGCACGCCGGCTGCTACACCATGGCACTCGCCAATGCGCTGGCCGGCGCGGGGCACGTGGCGACAAGTGTCGCCACCACGGCCACTGTCCATCTGAACAAGACCGACGCCGGTCTGACCGTCACGCAGATCGACCTCGTCACCACGGCCACCGTGCCGGGGATCACCAACGAGGAATTCCAGAAGCACGCGGAGGCGATGAAGGTCGGCTGCATCATCTCGCGTGCGTTGGCGGCAGTTCCGATGACGCTCTCCGCGACGCTTACCGCGTAGTGGTGGTCTCCGCCGTGGCGGTGCGCGTCAGCTTGCGCGCCGCCACTGCTCCACCTCGATGGCGGCGTGCACATCGCCCGCCACACCGCGGGCCCACGCCGGTGCCAACCGGTCGAGCTCGTCGCGCGTCACGCCGCCGATCTCGCCCCGATACGCCGACTTGAGCGCGTTCAATCGGTTCTGCATCGCGATGAGTTCCTCGCTCGTCGTCACCCGACGTGCCGTCACGCCGGGTCGATGGGCCAGGTGCGCGGTGATGCGCGCCTCGTGCTGCGCCACTGCCGATTCGACCGTGGTGCCCTTGGGCAGAAAGCGCGAGGAGATCAATGCCGGCATCTCGAGTGCCCCGGTGCTCGCAGGTGCCGTGCTGGTGACCACGAATGAGCCGTCCGTACACTCCGTCTCGCAGTCGATGATGGTGCCCGGCAGTTGACGGAGCACCCAGAACAGCGCGCGCAGCGGGAACGAGCGAATGCGCGCATGATAGAGCGAGACGGCCACCGCACCGTCGGATGACCGCAGTGTGCGGATCATCGCGGGCGAGAGCACGCCGCCGGCCTCCGTGATCGTCCGATCCTCGAGATCGCCGAGTCGCTTGAACCCGCGCTGCTCCAACGTGCGCGCCGCACGGTCGTACCACCGCTGGTCGAGATGCCGGAAGCTTCGCGGGTGGGCGGGGACGAACCGGTGCGTCGGCTGATACGTGGCCTCGAGCATGGCGAGGATCTCGTGGGCCGCGCGTGATTCGGGGGACATGAGCTGGCGTGTGGGGGAGGAGCGGCGAGCGTCACCGGCCCGACGACCGGGTCGCGCGCCGCGCAACGCTCGATGGGCTGGCCAGCGCGCGCGCCGTGACGCAACGTAGGAGATTCCGACTCCCAGCCGGACTCGGCCGGGGGTGCCGCGGTTCGTCTCGTTCGTGATGGAGGCGTCGTGCAGGACACGGCTTTCGATGCGATCGTCGTAGGGTCCGGGATTTCCGGTGGCTGGGCGGCCAAGGAGCTGACCGAAAAGGGGCTCAAGGTCCTGATGCTCGAGCGCGGGCGCAACATCGAGCACATCAAGGACTACGTGAACGCCACCAAGCCCCCCTGGGCGTATCCGCACCGCGGTGGGCGCACGCAGGAGATGATCAAGAACTATCCCGTCCTCAAACGCGACTACCCGCTCAACGAAAAGAACCTCGACTACTGGGTCGACGATCGGGAATCGCCGTATACCGAGGTCAAGCGCTTCGACTGGTATCGTGGCTACCACGTCGGCGGCCGATCGCTCATGTGGGGGCGGCAGAGCTATCGCTTCAGCGACATCGACTTCGAAGCGAACGCCAAGGAGGGGATCGCGGTCGACTGGCCGATCCGCTACAAGGAGATCGCGCCCTGGTACGACTACGTCGAGACGCACGCGGGCATCTCCGGGTCGATGGAAGGATTGCCGCAACTCCCCGATGGCAAGTTCCAGCCGCCGTGGCCGCTCAACTGCGCCGAGCAGCACGTGGCCGACAAGATCAAGGCGAACTTCGGCGGCACGCGCCGGCTCATCATCGGCCGCGCGGCCAATGCGACGGTCGCGCTGCCGAATCGCAACAAGTGCCAGGCGCGCAATGCGTGCTGGCTGGGCTGCCCGTTTGGCGGCTACTTCAGCACGCAGTCGTCCACGCTGCCGCCGGCGATGGCCACCGGGCGCCTGACGCTCAAGCCGTGGTCCATCGTCACCGAGGTCGTGTACGACAAGGACACCAAGCGGGCGACCGGTGTACGCGTCCTCGATGCGATGACCAATCAGAGCACCGAGTACAGCGCCAAGATCATCTTCCTCTGCGCGTCGACGCTCAACAGCACGTGGCTGCTGATGCGCTCGGCGACTGACGTGTGGCCGGGGGGATTGGGCTCCAGCTCGGGTGAGCTCGGGCACAACCTCATGGATCACCACTTCCGTCTTGGCGCGAGCGGGCGCGTGGAGGGCTTTGACGACAAGTACATGTATGGGCGTCGTCCGACCGGCTTCTACATTCCGCGCTATCGCAACCTCGGCACCGACAAGCGCGACTATCTGCGCGGGTTCGGCTATCAGGGCGGCGCCGATCGCGCCGATTGGGGGCGCGCTGTCGCCGAACTCGGCATCGGCGGCGACTTCAAGGATGCGATGGCGCAGCCTGGCGCCTGGTCGATCGGCGCGACGGCGTTCGGTGAGATGTTGCCGGACCACAAGAACAGGATGACGCTCGACCCCGAGAAGAAGGACAAGTGGGGGCTGCCGGTGCAAAAGATCGATTGCGCGACCGGCGAGAACGAAGCGCGCATGCGCAAGGACATGATGGCCGACATGGCGGAGATGCTCGAGGCCGCCGGCGTGAAGAACGTGAACACCTACGATGGTGGCTACTTCCCCGGCATGGGCATTCACGAAATGGGCACGGCCCGCATGGGGCGCGACCCCAAGACGTCGGTTCTCAACGGCAACAATCAGGTGTGGGACGCACCGAACGTCTTCGTCACCGACGGCTCGTGCATGACCTCCGCGAGCTGCGTGAATCCTTCGCTCACCTACATGGCGCTGACGGCGCGCGCGGCGGATTTCGCCGTGGCCGAGCTCAAGCGCCGCAACCTGTGACCGCCATGTACGATCCGTATGCGATGGTGCCCGCCCGGGCACGTGAAGAGGAGGATGTGCCGCTCGAGGTGGTGAACCGCCGCGAAGCGATTCGCCGCGTGAGCGCGTTGCTGGGCGGGGTAGCGCTCGTGGGCGGATCGGCACTCTGGACGGCCGGCTGCACACCGCAGGACGGCGCGAAGACGGCGACGAGCGACAGCGGCGCCGCGCCGGCCGATGGCCCGATCGGCACGTTCACCAAGGAGGACATCGCGTTTCTCGACGAAGTCGCCGAGACGATCCTGCCGACGACGGCCAAGTCACCGGGTGCGAAGGCCGCGAAGACGGGTGCGTTTCTCGCGCTGATGGTGACCGACTGCTACGAGCCGAAGGACCAGGAGATCTTTCGTGGCGGGATGAAGGCGATCGAGGACGCGTGTTCGAAGGCGCACAGCCATGGCTTCATGGCGGCCAAGCCGGAAGAGCGGCTGGCGGTGCTCGCCGCGATGGACGCGGAGCAGCACGCGTTCATGAAGACCAAGAAGCCCGAGGATCCGACGCCCGCGTTCCGGATGATCAAGGAGCTCTCACTCTTGGGCTTCTTCACGTCGGAGATCGGATACACCAAGGCGATGCGGTATGTGGAAACGCCTGGACGATTCGATCCGTGCGTGCCGATGGCGGCGGGCGAGACGAGCTGGGCGGATCACGCATAGCATTCGTCGTCCCGAGCGAGGACGCGCAGCGTCCGAGTCGAGGGACCTCCGAGATGGCGCGGGGATCCCTCGACTCGCGCCGGTCGGCGCTCGCTCGGGATGACCACCGGCATGTGTTGAGCGCCGCTGCCGTGTGCTGAGCGGAGGGCCGCGCAGCGGCCCGCAGTCGAAGCACCTCGCGACGGCGCTGTCATCCCTAGCGAGCCGCGCAGCGCGGCCCCGGCGCGCCTTCGTCGCTGTCGAGCGCGCCACCGGTGATCCCGGGAATCGTCTGGTCGGCGATGACCGTCTTCCCGTTGAGCACCACGGTCACCCGTCGGCCGATCAGCGTGATGTCATACGTCTGCCATTCGCCCGGCGCGCGCCCCGCACGCTGATTCGGCACGAGAAACCCGTACACGCCACCCAGGTACGTCGACTCGGGCTCGCGATCGCCCGTGTCTTCCACCTGCACCTCGTGCCGCCCGCGCAGATAAATCCCGCTGTTGCCATTCTTCGGATAGCGGAACTCCACCTGCAAGCGGAAGTCGGTGAAGCGCGCGTCGGTGATGAGGTTGGCGCCGGAGCCGGTGTTGGTCAGGATGCCGTTGATCACCCGCCACTTGTTCTCGCCCTCGGCGGCTCGCCATCCGGAGAGATCGCGGCCATTGAAGAGCGCACGCGGCGTGCCCCACACCGGAGGCCGATCGCGCCGCAGCAGCGGTGCGCGCGCGCCCGCAAACGACTGCGACTCGCCATCCGGCAGCACGAACGAGCCACGCAGCGAGTCAGCCGTGATGCGCCCCTCGACACGAAAGAGCTCCTTCCCCTGCTCCCACTGCGGCGGAATCGCAAACGAGAACGCGCCGTCGGCGAACGTCACCTGACCGATGGGGCGCGCGCTGCCGAACGCATACACGAAGCGTCCGACCAACGTACCGAAGCCGGAACTCGTGACCTCGAGCCAGGACGGGCGCGGCCCGTCCTTGGTCTGCACGGTGAGGTCCCAGCGGCCGATGATGGGCGGACGCTCCTGTGCGGCGAGCGCGTGCGAGAGTCCAAGCAGCGACGCACACACGACGGTCGTGCGCGCGCGATGTGTGAAGGCAGATGGCAGCATGCGGATACGCTACGGTCCGTGCCGCGGGGAGGGAACCGCTCCCGACCCCGCGCGATGCATCAACGCACAACCGCCCCCCGCGTCGAGCGCGGAGGGCGGTTGAGGAAGCGTGGTGCGGGTTACTTCGCTGCGGTGAACATCGCCGCGGCCTTGGTGTCGGCCCAGTGGAGCGCGAGCTCACCACCGGCGCCCGACGACTTCACGGTGATCTCGAACTTCTCGACCGGCGCGGCCGCCTTGCTCACCGTCAGCGGGATGCGCGCGAGATCCATGTCCTGCTTGTACTCGGTGCCCCACTGGCCGGTCTGTTTGTTGATGATCAGCATCCACTTCCCGTCCTGCGCGGGGAGCGAGTAGAGCGTGTAGCTGCCGGCTGGCACCGTCGTGCTGCCGAACTTGATGGGCGCCGACGTAGTGAACGCCGTCGCCGCATTGGCGCCCGTGCGCCACACCTGCCCCCAGGGCACGAGCTTGCCGAAGATCTCTCGGCCACGCATGGACGGCCGGCCGTAGTTCACGGACACCGTCGCACCAGCGACGGTCGCCTTCACGGAGTCGCGCGGCGACGCGGGCGCTTGCTGCGCACCGGCGACCGAAGCGGCGGCAAGCAGGGCGACGGCGAGTACGCCGCGCGAGAGCACAGGACGAAGCGACATCAGAGGAGTCTCGAGAGGAGGGACGGGACAGGCGCGGCGGGCGCCGCGCGCGCCGAAGATAGCGGTCTCGACGTTCGGCACGGCGAATACCACGTAACTGCGGCGACGTTCCGACGATGCCGTGCTGGATCGCGCACCGCCCGAGCCGACGGGTTGACACACAAACACCCGGGTATAAATATCCAATATGCACCCGGATAATATTGACTTCGCGCAGGTCGAAGCGATCCTCACGCGACCAGTGACCGCCTTCGCGGACTCATCCAACGTCGCCAGCGGCCCTCTGCGAGACGTGGCGCTCGCGCTCAGACGGCGCGTGGCAGACGGCGAGACCCGGCGACTCGTGGTGACCGACGACGCGACGGGTGGACCGATCGAGCTGCATCTCGACGTATCCGAGGAAGAGCTGCGCCTCCGCCTCCTCGCCCGTGCGCGCGCGGATGTCACTGCGCGCATGGCGCGCGAGCAGCATCCGGAGGGTCCGGACACCGGCGCGTCGGTGCGCGGTCGCGGACGGCCGCGACTGGGCGTTGTCGCGCGGGAAGTCACGCTGCTGCCGCGCCACTGGGAGTGGCTCACTGCACAACGCGGCGGTGCCTCGGCTGCCTTGCGTCGATTGGTGGACGAGGCCCGTCGCATCGACCACGGTCCAGCCGCGACGCGCGAGGCGGCGCAGCACGCGGCGTACAGCTTCATGCGCGACATGGCGGGCGATGCACCAGGCTACGAAGAAGCGTTGCGCGCGCTCTTCGCGGACGACATCGATCGCATGGCGACGCACATGGCGAGTTGGCCACCCGACGTGCGCGCGCACGCGCTGCATCTCGCGCGCGGGGCAACCCGAGCGTGACGGCGACGCGCTTCGCCTTCAGCGATCCGTCCACGACCACCGATGCGCTGTGCGCCGCGCTGGCGCACGTGCATGCATCGGGACACGCGATGCTGCTGGCGCTGCCAATTGCAGCCTTCCATGCACCACAGGGAGATCGCTGGTCCCCTGCGACGCATGTCCGTCACCTGACGCGCTCCACATCGCCGTTGGTCACGGCATACCGGCTGCCGCGATGGGTGCTGCGCCTGCGCTTCGGGCGGACACGTCGGCCGTCACGCGACTACACGGCACTCGTCGCGGACTATCGTGCGGCACTGGACGCCGGGGGACAGGCTGGCCGCTATGCACCTCCCGCGGACCACACGACCGTATCGCCGATGGAACGCCGAGCCGCGATTCTCGGTGCCTGGCATCGCGCCGTCCGTGGTCTCGACTCGGCGGTGCGCGGTTGGGACGCGGCGTCGCTGGATCAGCTCCAGCTGCCGCACCCGCTGCTCGGCATGCTCACCGCGCGCGAGATGCTGGCATTCACCGTGTACCACACCGTGCACCACCTGCGGCTCGTGGAATCGCGCGCCGGTGAAGTGCGCTGAGGGGTGTGCCGGATGACGTGCGCACACGTGCCTGGCGTCTCGCATGACGCCGCTGACCAGTATCCCACCGATGACACCATATCTGGATGTGCGCCCCGAGGCTGCCGCCGCTCTCTTCTCGCGTCGCCTCGATGGAGCGATCGTCATGCTCAACCTGTTGCGCTTTCGCGCCGTCGCCGACTACTCGGCGGATCCGTCGCTCTGCCCTGCCACACCGGTATCGGGGCGTGAGGCGTATGAGCGCTATATCGAGCACACGCAGCCGTTGCTCGAGGCGAGCGGCGGCGCGCTGCTGTTCGTCGGAGAGGGTGGAGCATTCCTGATCGGTCCGCGGGAAGACCGGTGGGATCTGATGATGCTGGTGCGACAGCGGTCCCTGGCCGACTTCATCGCATTCGCGTCCGATCCCGTGTATCTGGCAGGGCTCGGACACCGCACGGCGGCGGTCGAGGACTCGCGGCTGCTGCCACTGGTGGCTCGACGTGCGCCCTGAGCGCGCGCTCCGAGCGGTGCGCGCACGGCGATGGCACCGCATGGGCCGCGTCTGCTCCGCGCGCGCGTGGCGATCGGGATGGTCGGCGATGGAGGAGGCGTGATGTCAGACCAGCGTCGGAAGGCCCTCATGCATGCGTACAAGGAGACGCCGCGACCCGCTGGCATCTTCCGCGTGCGACACCTGGCGTCCGGGCGATCGCTCGTCGGTGCGACGCTCGATGTCCGCGGCATGCTCAACCGGCAGCGCTTTCAGCTCGTGCACGGGTCGCATCCGGATATCGCGTTGCAAGGCGACTGGGACACGTTCGGTGCGAGCGCGTTTGCCTTTGACGTGCTCGACGAGCTGAAGCCACAGCAGGAGGGGGAGCACGATCCAGCGACGGAGCTGCGAGTGCTGCAGGCGCTTTGGGCGGAGCAGCTCGCGGCGTCGGAGGCGCCGTTGTATCCGTCGTCGTGGCACGGGCGGTAGCGCGTGGCTCGCTCGGGAAGACAGCGCCGTCGTCGAGGGATCTCCAGACCCGCGCGGGGATCCCTCGACTCGGACCCTCCGGGTCCTCGCTCGGGATGACGACGCTACACCTCGAGATAGCTCCACTCCCGCGACAACCGCGCGCGAGATGCTGGCGTTCACCGTGCACCACCTGCGGCTCGTTGAGGCCCCACTCGTCATCCCGAGCGAAGGCGCGACAGCGCCGGAGTCGAGGGATCTCCAGACCCGCGCGGGGATCCCTCGACTCGGACCCTCCGGGTCCTCGCTCGGGATGACGACGCTACACCTTGAGATAGCTCCACTCCCGCGAGAACGGCACGCGGCTGAGCAGCACCGATCGATCCTTCAGCACGAGCAACCGATCGCTCGGATTCACCCCGATCCCACGCGCCGCGTCGTACAAGCCGGGCTCCACGCTGAACGTCATCCCCGCTTCGATCACCGTGTGATCGCCGAGTGCGATGAACGGCGCCTGATGCCCCACGAAGTTGGTCCCCTGGCCGTGCCCCGGCCGATGGTAGATGTACTCCTGCATCCCGCTCTTGACCTGATGCCGGTGGATCTTCACCGCCACATCCGAGCACGCGACGCCGGGCTTGATCTCCTCGACCATCATCTGCACGGTCTCGGCGACCACCTGCCACATCCGGTCGTGGTGCGGCGGTGACGGCTCGAGCACGTAGTTGCGGTAGCACTCGCCGCCGAACCCGCCGAGCAGGATGTCGCAGTTCACGTACACCGGCTCGCCGCGACGCAGCGGCGTGTGGAAGAACTGATTCGGATGCGGGTACGCCGTCGCCACCCCCGCGCGCACGTAGTGGCCCGTCACTTCCATCCCCACCGCACTGTGCGGTGTCCCGTCGCGCCGCACATCGCGCATCATCAGCTCGATGCCGTACTGCGCAAGCGCCTGCCCGACGGCATAGTCGGTCGTCGACGTGCCATGCTCCAGAATGAAGTCGCGCGCAAAGCAGTGCACGAGATCGAAATAGCGGTACGCCCGCTGCAGCAGCGCGATCTCTTCCGGCGTCTTGATGATCTGCTGCGCGAGGCAGAGATCGCCGATCTCCACGAAGCGCGCCTCCGGCAGCACGCGCTGCGCCGTGCGGAGCTGCGATGGCGTGAGCTCGCGATCGACCCCGATCACCGCACGCCCCATGCCGCGCGCCGCCAGGCGACCGAGCACCCACGCCCAGAGGTCCACGCGCGCACCCGCCACCACCTCTCCGCGATTCGGGAAGCCCCCTTCCCCATGCGGATAGCAGAAGTAGTAGTCGTTCTCGGTGCACCACCAACTCGTGATGAGGTCGCGATCGATCGCCGGTGAGTACCAATACAGCGTGTCGCGCTCGTTCGTGGGCAGGAGCGCCCACGTCGTGCGCTCACCGCTGCCACGAAAGCACCCCGTGAAGTAGACCAGGTTGGGGTCCTGCTCCAGCAGCACGGCCGTCACTCCGCGTGCCGCAGCCGCCGCCCGCAGGCGCGCCGATTCGCGCTGGTACCACGCCAGCGGCAGGCGATCGACCCCGACCGGCGCCGGGGTGGGGTGATGCGGATTGTCGACCAGCAGCTTCACCGAGTCGGACTGGGATGGCGCCGCAGCGGCGAGGGCGCGGGCGGCGCTCGCGGACGCAGCAAGCCCCGCTCCCATGGAGCGGACAAAGGCGCGGCGTGATGCCATGACGAACGACTCCGAAGGAGAGACGCGGTCCAAAGTGGTGCGTCAGCGACGCCTCGGCCAGCCGCTCCGACGAGGCGCCCCTGGGCTACAGTCGCGTGCGATCGCTCGATGGCACGCACGACCCGTTCAGTTCCGCCAGCGTCGGCCGATGTTCACCGAGGTGAGCTCACCATCGCGCCCTCGTCCCGTCTTTCACGATCCCTCCGGTCGGCGGGGGCGCATCGTGCGCACGCTGCTCGGTGCCGCCGCTACCATGGTGCTGGTGCTGGGCGGTTCGTTTGCCATTGGCGTCTGGCACCCTGCCGATGTCACACCCTTGCCCGTGGGTGTCACGACACCCGCGCAGGGCGCGTCATCGCACGCTGCACGCCCCGCCCGTCCGACCTGCATGCCGGGCGCCTGTCCGACGGCGGACGACATCCGGATGACGCCCGACTCCACCCTCGACCCGATCGTCGCCGCGTTCGCGGTGCAGTGGGACCCGGCGAGCCGCGCGGCGATCCGGCGTATCGGTGATCGACTCGACTGGGTCATCGTCGAAGGCGGCTTCCTCGGGCGCGGTGCGCCCGGCGAAGTGACCATCACGCTTGATCCGGATCTGCTCGACGCGGCGCGTGCGCGGGATGTCCGCACGCACCTGATGGTCACGAACTATGCCGCCGGGGCCTTCGACCCATCGCTGGTCGAGTCGCTCGTGCGGACACCGGAGCGACGCACGCGTGCGGTGGACGCGCTCGCCCAATCCGTCCGCACGCATCGCCTTGCCGGGGTCACACTCGACTTCGAACGGCTGCGTCCTTCCGCGCACGCAAGCGTACTCGCGTTCATCGACCAGCTCCGCAGCGCGCTGCGCGATGACAGCGCGGTGGTGAGCGTTGCCGTGCCGGTCGCACTCGACGCGCAGTATCCGATGGCCGAGTACGGCCGTCGCGCCGACTTCGTCATCCCGATGCTCTACGACGAGCACGCCGGCAGCAGCGACGCTGGCGCGATCGCGAGTCGCACATGGTTCGACGCGGAACTCGCGCGTGTGCGTACCCTCGTCGCCCCGGATCGCATCCTCGTAGGTGTCGGACAGTACGGCTATCATTGGCGCAGCGATCGGCAGGAGGGCGTCACGGTGAGCGTCAGCGAAGCGATGGCGCTCGGTCGCGCGGCCACCGATGGGTCATCGTTCGATCGCGTCACCGCCACCCCGCATGCCGCGTGGCGCGATGCGCGGGGTGTCCGGCACGAACTGTGGTATCTGGACGCGACGACGCTGTGGAATCAGATGCACAGCGCCTCGCCACTCGGTGTCGGACGCGTCGGCGGCGTTGCCCTCTGGCGACTCGGCACGGAAGACGAAACGATCTGGCGCGTGCTCGGGCGTCGCGGGCTGGATGGGTCGCCCCGCGCCCTCGAATCGCTCCCCGCGCGCGGTGTCTCGGTGCTCTCGGGCGACGGCGAAGTCCTGGCCGTCGAAGGGCGTGCGGGCATCGGTCGCCGCGCGTTCGAGGTGCACGCGTCGGGACGTATCACCGATGAGTGGATCGTCACGCCACCCGGCGGCTATGTCGTCACGCGCGCCGGTACCGCCGCGCGGCGCGTGGCACTGACCTTCGATGATGGCCCCGATCCGGCGTGGACGGGTGCGATTCTCGACACACTCGCCTCGCGCAACACCATCGCGAGCTTCTTCGTCATCGGGCGACAGGTGCAGCAGTATCCGGCACTCGCGCGCCGCATCACCGACGCCGGGCACGAGATCGGCAATCACACGTTCAGTCACCCCGATCTTGCCGGACTGAGCGAGACGGCCGTGCACGTCGAACTCGCCACCGCTGGCCGAGTAATCGAAGCGGTGACCGGACACCGTCCGCTGCTCTTCCGCCCGCCGTACATCGGCGATGCGCGACCGGCGACGGAAGAACGACTGCGCCCCATGGCGGTCGCCACGTCGCTGGGATTGCGCACGGCAGGGCTCGAGGTGGACACGCGCGATTGGCAGCTCGGCGATCCGCACGCCATCGTGCAACGTGCGCTCGACGGGCTGGCCCGCGGTCGGACGATCCTGCTGCACGACGGCGGCGGCGATCGCACCGCGACCGTTGCAGCCGTGGGGCCGCTGATCGATTCGCTGCGCGCGCGCGGCTACGAGCTGACCACGGTCGCCGGGCTGCTCGGCGTCCCCGCCGATGCCGGATCCCCCACCGTGGCCGCCGACGAAGCACCGCAGCGCTGGCTCCATGTGGGTGCGCTCACCGTCGCCGGCATCGCGGAGTCCGTCATCGTCTGGGCATTTCTCGCCGCGCTGATGCTCGGTGCACTGCGTGTCGCCTCCATTCTGCTGCTTGCCGCCATCGAGCGAGCACGCCCGCGCGTGGCACGTCGCGCGAAGGACGCCGACTACGCGCCCACCGTCTCGCTCATCGTCCCGGCGTACAATGAGGGCGCCGTCATCGCACGCACGGTGCAGTCGCTGCGCACGCAGGCGTACGCCGCGCTCGAGATCATCGTGGTGGATGACGGCTCGACCGATGACACACTGGCCGCGGCGGAGCACGGCGCCGACGGCGATGCGCGCGTGCGCTGCTTCCGCCAGCCCAACGGGGGCAAGGCGCACGCCCTCAACACCGGGATCGCCCACGCAACCGGCGACATTGTCGTCGTCGTCGATGCCGATACCATCCTCGCACCCGATGCCATTCGTCACCTCGTGCGCCCACTCGCCGACGCGCGTGTGGGCGCGGTGGCCGGCAACGCGAAGGTCGGCAATCGCGTCAACCTCGTGACACGATGGCAGTCGGTCGAGTACGTGACCAGCCAGAATCTCGACCGGCGCGCGTTCGCGCTGCTCAATTGCATCACCGTGGTGCCCGGAGCAATTGGCGCGTGGCGCCGCGAGGCGATTCTCGCCTGTGGGGGCTTCCAGCACGACACGCTGGCGGAAGATCAGGACCTCACGCTCTCACTCTTGCGTCAGGGCTATCGGATCGGGCTGGCCGACCGGGCGATTGCATGGACGGAAGCACCGGAGACGTTGGGCGCGCTGCTCAAGCAGCGCTTCCGGTGGAGCTTCGGCACGCTCCAGTGCGCGTGGAAACACCGCGCCGCGATGCGCACTCGGTCGACGCGAGCGCTCGGCCTCGTGGGGCTGCCGAACGTCTGGCTCTTCCAACTGCTCTTTCCACTGCTGGCGCCCGCCGCCGATCTGGCGTTGCTGGTGACGCTGGCGCGCTACCTGATCGAAGCGCCGGCGATCGGCGCGCACGCGGCGTGGGGGCATGCGGCGCCGACGTTGGCGCTCTATGCGCTCTTCCTGAGCATCGATGTCGTCACGGCGGTGGTCGGCCTCGCGCTCGAACGGGGTGAGTCGGTGTCGCAGGCGTGGCTGGTGCCGCTCCAGCGGATCGCGTATCGGCAAGTGCTGTATGTGGCGCTGCTCAAGGCGATTCGCGCCGCGCTGAAAGGCTGGGCACCCGCGTGGGGCAAGCTCGACCGCACGGGGCGCGTGGCGGAGCGCGATACCACGCGCGGCGATGCATCGGCGCTGGCGTTTGACCGGAGCGTCCCCGCGCAGTAGCGTAGCGCGCCATGTCGGGTTTCCATGAAGTGATCGTCGCCGGCCTCGGCGCGATGGGCAGTTGCGCGCTGCATCATCTGGCGCGGCGTGGGCATCGCGTGATGGGCGTCGACCGCTTTGCGCCGCCGCACGCGATGGGGTCGTCGCACGGCAAGTCGCGCATCATTCGCGAGGCGTACTTCGAAGACCCGCGATACGTACCGCTCGTCCAGCGGGCGTACGAATGCTGGGCCGCGCTCGAGGCGGAGAGCGGCGTGCGTCTGTTCCGGCAGACGGGCGGGCTGATGCTCGGCCCACCGGACGGTACGCTCGTGCGCGGGGCACGACTCAGCGCCGATCTCCACGGCCTGCCGCACGAGCTGCTCGACGCACGCGAGGTGGCACGACGCTTTCCGGCGTTTCGCCCCGAGGCCGACTGGGTGGGTGTGTGGGAGCCGCGTGCAGGCATGCTGCATCCCGAGCGTGCGATCGAGTCCGCCCTCACGATGGCGCGCGCACATGGGGCGGAGGTTCGCACGCACGAAACGGTGCTCGGCTGGGACGCGATACCGGGTGGCGTGGAGGTCACGACGACGAGCGGTCGGCATCGCGCGGCGGCGCTGATCGTCTCGGTCGGCGCGTGGACAGCCCCGTTGCTGGCCGACCTCGCACTCCCGCTCGTGGTGCAGCGCAATGTGCTGCACTGGTTCGCGCCGGCCGCGCACGCCGAGCACTTCACGCCAGAGGCATTGCCGATCTTCATCAACGAGATCGAGCCGGGACATTCGTGGTACGGCTTCCCGGACACGGGCGACGGGGTGAAACTCGCGCGCCACCACTACGGAGCGGCGACCACGGCCGACCTCGCCGAGCGGACGGTCGCGCCCAACGAGGTCGCCGAGATGCGGACGGTCGTTGCACGCTACATGCCCGATGCGAACGGCACGCATCGCGAGAGCGCCGCGTGCCTCTACACCAATGCGCCCGACGAGCACTTTCTCATCGGGCGGCACCCGCGACAGGCCAATGTGATCGTGGCGAGTCCGTGCTCGGGGCACGGCTTCAAGTTTGCGAGCGCGATCGGCGAGATCCTCGGAGATCTGGCCACCGAGCGCACCCCGACATTCGACATGTCGCTCTTCGCGATCGATCGGTTCGCGGCCGCATGATGCTGCGCCGGTGCGGCCCCGCGGTGGCGCTCGCACGCAGCATGGTCCGCCGCCGGTGGGGTCTCTCGGTGGCGCTCGCCTGCGGCGTGGGACATGCGGCGTGTGCGCAGACACGCGGGCTCGAAGTCACCGTGCAGCACGACGTGCGCGTGCCGATGCGCGACGGGGTGCACCTGTCGACCGAGCTGTTTCGCCCGAGTGGTCCGGGCACGAGCCCCGATGCGCGCTATCCGGTGCTGCTGCTGCGCACACCATATGCAATCGATGACTCGGTGCTCGTGCGACAGGCGCGGACGTTCGCCGCTGCGGGGTATGTGGTTGCGCTGCAGAACTTGCGCGGGCGGTATCGCTCCGAAGGCGTCTTTACCAAGTATGCGGACGTCGATGCGCCCGACGGATACGACGCGATCGAGTGGCTCGCCGCGCAGCGGTGGAGCACGGGGAAGGTGGGCATGTGGGGGCGTTCGTATGCCGCGCATGCACAGGCCGACGCGGCCAAGACACTGCCTCCACATCTCGCCGCGTTGCTGATCAACCAAGGCGGCATGGCCGACGGGTGGGATCACGCCGTGCGGCACGGCGGCGCATTCGAACTCGGCCGCGAGATGACGTGGGCGTTTCAGGAGGCGCGGCGCGATGCTGTGGATATCGTGGCGCGGGCCGCGCTCGACAGCGCGAGGGTGGAAGACTGGTACACTGCGCTCCCGCTGCGCCGTGGGCAGAGTCCATTGCGCGTGATGCCCGAATACGAAGCGTATCTGCTCGACGAGTGGACCACGGCCGACGACGGGCCGTACTGGGCGCGGTCGTCGCTGCGCTGGCGGACGCGCTATGGGACCACGGCGGACGTTCCGATGCTGCATGTCGGCGGGTGGTACGACATCTTCCTGCGCGGCACGTTGATGAACGTTGAAGGGCTCTCGCGCGGGCGGCGTGGCCCGGTGCGAGCGCTCATCGGCCCGTGGGTGCACGGTGGGAATGCGCGGAGTGTGGCGGGTGAAGTGGAGTTCGGGGCTGATGCAGCGATTCGCGACTTCGACACCGAGTTTCATCTCCGTTGGTTCGACCACTGGCTCAAGGGCGTCGACAATGGCGTCGAGCGGGATCCGCCACTGCGGCTCTTCGTGATGGGCGGCGGAGACGGACAGCGCAACAGCTCGGGGCGACTGCAGCACGGCGGGCGGTGGATCGACGCAGACACCTTCCCGCTGCGTGGGACGACGTCGCGTCGATTCTATCTGCACGCCGACGGCCGCCTGTCGCCCGACGCGCCGCGCTCGGCGTCGGCGGCGCTGACATTTCGCTTCGATCCGGCGCACCCGGTACCTACGCTCGGCGGGAACGTGTCCAATCGCGTGCGCGACGGCGCTTACGATCAGCGCGAGCGACCGGACTTCGTGGCGTCGCGAGCCCCATTCCTGCCGCTGCGCGCACGCGCAGACGTGCTGGTGTTCGAAACGCCGCCTCTGGAAGACGACGTCACCGTGATCGGACCCATCGATGTGGTGCTGCACGTGAGCACCACCGGGCTCGACACCGACTTCACGGCGAAGCTCGTGGACGTGTATCCGCCGAGCCAGAGCTATCCCACGGGATTCGATCTCAACATCATGGATGGTGTGCAGCGGCTCTCGTATCGCAACGGCCGACGCACACGCGCGCTCGCCCGCCCCGGGCAGGTGTATCCACTCCGCTTCCGCCTCTTTCCCACGGCCAATCGCTTCGTCCGTGGCCATCGGATCCGGATCGACATCTCGAGCAGCAACTTTCCGCGCTTCGACGTGAATCCGAACACGGGAGAGCCACTCGGGCAGCATCGGCGGATGCAGGTCGTCGACAACACCGTGTACCTGTCGGCCACGCGTCCGTCGTACGTGGTGCTGCCCATCGCGCCCGCGGCCGCGCTCCGGTAGCCGGTGGTGATGTAGGTTGTCAGGCAACCACGTCCCGAGTCTCCTGCACGAGGTGCTGCGTGATCCGAAAGATCGCCCTCTCCGACGCCTTTTCCCGTTTCAGCGACCACTGGAATCCGCGCATCATCGGTGACGTCAGCGGCCACGAGCTGCGCGTCGCCAAGATCCAGGGTGCGTTCGACTGGCATCATCACGACGATACCGACGAGTGCTTCCTCGTGCACCGGGGGGCGTTTCGCATGGAGTTCCGCGATCATGTCGTCGACATGGGACCCGGTGACATACTCGTCGTACCGCGCGGCGTGGAGCATCGCCCCGTCGCAGACGAGGAGTGCGAGATCGTGCTGATCGAACGGGCCGGTACACGCAACACCGGCGAGGTGGTCACCGCGCGGACGCGCGGCGCACTCGAGCGGCTGGTCCCATGAGCGCTTCACGCATCGGCGAGCTGCTCGACGACCTGCAGCGTGCGTACGACGGAGACCCGTGGCATGGGTCGTCGGTCGCCGCACTGCTCGAGGGGGTGAGCACCGTCACTGCGGCAGCAGTGCCCGTGCGCGGCGGGCACTCCGTCTGGGCGCTCGTGCTGCACATGACCGCGTGGACCAACGAGGTCCGTGCGCGGCTCGAGGGTGCCACTCCAGGCGAACCCGCAGAGGGCGATTGGCCACCAGTCCCGGAACCTGCCACACCTGCCGCGTGGCGCGATGCACGGGAAGCGCTGCGTGCTGCGCACCGCGCCCTCGAAGGCGCGGTGGCTGCCATGCCACACGCACGACTCGATATGGTCGTCGGCGATGGGCGTGATCCCGCACTGGGCGCAGGGCTGACCTACGCCGCGATGGTGCGTGGGCTCGTGCAGCATCACGCGTATCACGGCGGGCAGATCGCGCTGCTCAAGCGAATGCTCGACGGGTGACGGGACACTCACACGGCATGCGCACCCGCCGCTTCGCGGATGGCTACGGTGAGCAGTGCCAGTTGTTGTCGCCGCGCCCGTCTTCCTCGCCCGTGCGATACGTGATGAGGTAGGGCGCTTCGGCCGCCTGATCGTCCAGTCGCGGTCGACTGACGGTGCGATCGCGCGTGGATGCGCTCTCCCCGAGTCCACGATACTCGCCCAGCGGGCGGCTCGACGCGTACGGACCGGTCTCGAAAAGGATCCGCCGCGTGCGATCGTCGTACCCGTAGCGCCCTTCGCCGTCAGGCACGCGATAGCGCGAGCCGTCGAGCAGCTCGAGTACTTCCATGAAGTGCCAGCCGTAGCGAAGGCGCGTGGTGGGTGTCGGCGTCACCTGCATGCCGCTCTGCGCGGAAGCGGACGGGACCACGGTCTGCACGATCGCCCGCGGCGCACCGACGCCGAGGCCCAGTCGCAAGTCGTAGCACAGATAGTGCCCAGGGGGCGGGGCGGTGGGAACGGGGGACTGTGCGTGCGCCGCCATGGTCGTCATGAACAGCAGTGCGATGCGCGGAACGATCGGTCGCATATCCGCCCTACGCGCATGGCCAACGCGCAGATCACCGTCGTCCGCTCGTCCCCACCGCGTGACTGCGCGGCGCCCTATCGCCCACGTCGGGCCAACGCGCCGCGGCTCAGCTCGACCAGACGTGCCGGTGCGCTGATCGACGGCTTGCTGGCGGAGTAGTAGATCGGGTACGCATCACCGATCTGCACGGCGTTCCACTCGCTCACGTCCACCACGGAGCGATGCGTATGGGTCACACCGTCGGGGCCGACGTACTCGTATCGGATGCGGTGGATGCGCCCGCCCCCCGAACCGGTGCGCCCCTGGACGAGCTTGTCGGCGACGGTGGCGGTCGCGGCGATGCCGTCGGCGGCGAGGCGCTTCATCTGCAGCGCACGGAGCGATACGACGGCAACGAGGCCGACGACGATGGCCGCCGGCACCAGGAGCAGGAGGATCACGGAGAGCATGCTGTGCCTCGGTCAACGCGACGGGCGCGAGGACGCGATCGCTCGGACCGCGCCCTCGCGCGTGGTCTCAGCGATCGTCGTCGGAGCCGCCCATCACCGACGGCGTGGGCGCGCCCTCGAGCGTCTTGAGCACATCACGCCACGCGAACTGCTTGCCGCTGCCGCGCACCCAGAAGTCCATCCACGCCATCTCCGCGACCGACTTGACGAGCCGGTTGCGCGGGTCGGGAATGCCATGGCTCGCACCGGGGTAGAGATAGAGCTCCGTGGGCACGCCCAGCTTCTTGAGCGCCATGTGCAGCTCGACGGACTGCGGGCTCGGCACGCGCGGATCGCCTTCGACCACGTGGATCATCGTCGGCGTCTTCGCATTCCTGATGTACTTGAGCGGCGACTGGTTCCAGTACGCGTCGAAGTCGTCGTACGGCAGCTTGTCGCCCAGGTAGAACTGGCGATTGCGCTGCACGTCGCTCTGCGCGTACATCGAGATCCAGTTCGACGTGCCCGCACCCGAGCTGATCGCCTTGAAGCGATCGGTGTGCGTCAGAATCCAGTTGGACCAGTGGCCGCCCGCGCTCCAGCCAAGCGCTCCCATGCGGCTGCCGTCGACGATGCCCTGCGCGATGAGCGTATCGACACCCGTCATGATGTCGTCGAAACCGGGCGGGAAGTAGTTGCCCACGATTCCCGTGCGATGCTTCTCCCCGTAGTTGGTGGAACCGCGGTAGTTGGGCTTGAGCACCGCGTAGCCGGCACCCGCATACACCTGCGCGCCGTAGCCGCCATTGAAGCTGAGCAGATCGGCGGCCGCGGGCCCGCCATGAATCGCGACGATGAGCGGATACCGCTGCCCGGCCTGATAGCCCACGGGCAGCACGAGCACCCCGCCGACGAGCGCGCCATCGGTGGAGCGCCACATGATCTCCTTCTCTTCGCCCAGGGCCACCCGACGCATCTGCGGGTTCACGTCGCTCAACGGCGTCCACGCCGCGCGCGTCGCCGCGGCAGCGACCGTCGGCACGGTGAAGAGCGTCGGCGGTGTCACGGGGTCCGAGTAGTTGATCAGCAGCACCCCGCTGTTCTCATCCCGGCTCACCTGCAACGCCGCCGGAAAGGCGGTGAGCTGCTTGACGGCGTTGGTCTTCACGTCGAGCGCGAGGAGCTGATTGGTCGCCTTGATCCCTTCGTTGAAATAGACCGTCCCACCGTCAGGCGACCAGAAATCCACCGACACGTCGCCGTCGAACGACTCGCCAAGCTTGCGGAACGCGCCGCCCCGTTCCCCGGTCGCGCGGAGGTACAATCGGCGGTTGGACATCGTGTAGCGCGTCAGATCGCTGGGGGCGGAGAATGCGACCCAGCGACTGTCGGGCGAGAACGACAGCGCGCCTTCGCCGACCTCACGGTTGTTCGTGAGCCGCTCGATGGCACCGGTGCCCGCGTCGAGCAGGTACAGATCACCGTTGATTCCCTGCTCGGTGATGTTGCGGCGGTACCGATTGGCATCGACCGCCGTGTAGCCGACCCATCGCGCGTCGGGCGAGAGCACGAACGACTCGACGCTCGTCGTCGAATCGTTCGTCAGCTTCGTGAGGCGGATGGGCGAGAGATCGATGGCCCACAGATTCGCACGCGGCGTCTCCGCGTTGCGCACATTGACGGTGAACTTCTTCTCGCGGCGCGACTTCTCGTCGCCGTCGGCCGTGTCGGGACCGACGAAATAGATGCGCTTGCTGTCGGCCGCCCACCGCCACCGCTCCACGCCACCGGCACGCTTGGTCAGCGCCTCGGGCTTTGCGGTATCGAGCCCGGCCATCGGCAGCCGGTGCAATTGCTGCTCGCCCGACTTGCCCGCGCGCATCACGAGCCACTGCCCGTCCTTGCTGACCTGGAAGTCGGCCACGCCACCGGGCACGGCGGTGATCCGTCGCGCTTCCCCGCCGTCGACGCGCATGACGAAGAGCTGATTCCCTTCGAGCTGCGGCGTCGCTTCGCGATTGGAGAGAAACGCGAACTGCTTGCCATCCGGCAGCCAGGCGGGCGCCGTCTCGTCCTTTTCCCGCGTGAAGGTCATCTGCCGGCTGCTCTTCACCCCGTCGCGCAGCGACACGAGATGAATGTCCGTCTGCGACTTGGCGTCTTTCCAGTCCGGCGTGGTGACGGTGTGCAACAGCCACCCCTTTTCGGGGCTCACGGCGGGGCTGCCGTAGGAACGCATCGTCTGCATGTCCATCCACGTCATGGGGCGTGCAGCAGGTTCGGCGGGCTGTGCCGCGAGCGCGCCGGCGCCAGCGGACAGGAGCAGGGCGAGTGTGCGGAGCGACATGATGTCCTCGGGGAAGCGGCGAATACGGGTGACGAACACGATCAGTCGATGACCGGGCGGGTGTCGCCCGGGAGGAGCAGTTGCCGATGCGCCCACCACGGTGCGATGCCATTGCGCATGAGCCGTTCGTGGAACGCCGTGCGGTCGAACGCGGCGCCGTCTCGTGCCTCGACGTCACGACGCAACGTCAACAGGGCGCGCTTGCCAAGAAAGTACACCCCGTAGGTGGGGTCATAGGTGCCACGCTCGGCTTCGCGTTGTGCGGCGGGTGCGGGGAGATGCGCCTGCTCACGGAAGCCGCGGGCGGCATCGTCGAGCGACCACGCACCGGTGTGCAGGCGAATGCCGCTGAGCAGCCGCACGATACGCGTCAACGCCTCACCGGATTGCGCGAGCGCGTACGCTGGATCGTCCGCATGAAAGCCCTCGTCGACCACCAGTTGCTCGGCGTAGTGCGCCCATCCGTCCTGCCCGGAACTCGGCTGGGGAAACGGATTGAGCCCGATCCAGATGCGCCGCACCCGACTGGGCGTCTCGCGCATGTACAACGAGTGCAGCCAGTGTCCCGGCATCGCCTCATGCGCGGAGAGAATCGCAATCGACGGCAGGCTGAAGCGCTGCAGCCACGCCTCCGCCTCCTCCGGCGTCGCATCCGCCTTCACGTCGGTGATGTAGAAGACGCTCGTGACCGGTGGTTGCTGGAGCGGCGGTGACGCATGCATCGACGCGAAGCCGAGGTCGAACGGAAGGGATGGCGCAACGGTGAGACTGTCGGCCGCAGGCACCGTCGCGATGCCCTTCTCGCGAACGAACGCGGTCAGTTCGGCGACGACGCTGCGCACCGCCGGCACCAGCGCGCCGCGCGCGGGGTGCCGCCGTCGCACGGCGATCCACACCGACTCGGCGGGCTGCGTGGCATCGACGCGTTCGGCCAGTCGTCGGCGCCGACGCGCCAGTCCGCGTCGATGCCGGTGGCAATGCCACCTTCGAGGTACGCCACGTACCGTGCGATCGCCACGCGCGCGGCATCGGCGGCGCGACGTGCGTCGGTGAGCGCGGTGGAATCGGTGACGGCAGAGAAGGCACGCCACAGGTCGCGAGCCAGCAGGTCATCGGCGCCGCGCAGAAAGGCGACGGCGCGACTGGCGAAGATCCGCGGTGCCAGCGGGATGTTGGCCTGTGCATCGGTCAGCAGCTTCGGCACGCCCCGCAGCTTGCTCGTCACCAGGCGCAGGCGCTCCGTCGCGGGCGCGTGCTCCATGACCATCAGGTTGTGCACGCCGTCGGCGATCGCCGACGCGTAGATCATCGGGTTGCGCTGCCACGTCTTGACGACGGTGAGATCGAGCACCCATCCCCCGATGACGCCATCGAGGATGCGGCGATCGACGCGTTGGTCGGGGGTCAGCGATGTGCTGTCGAGGGCGCGGAGCCCCTCGCGCATCGCACGCAGCTCCGCGACTTCCTGCTCGATCGCGGTGGCCGAGAAGTCTTCGAGCGCGCCGTCGCCCGCATGCAGCGCGTTGCCGGCGGCGATCGACGGGTGGCGTCGCTGAAACTGGTCGAAGAACTGCGTCTCGAGCGCGGCGAGCGCCTGCGCTGCGTCCGGCTGCTCGGGGGCACGGCAGCCGGTCACCACGAGGGCGAGCAGCGGGAGACGGCAGAACCGGGCAGTG